>NZ_CP112881.1:822500-972500 GCF_026409565.1 Sneathiella aquimaris | reverse complement strand
AGGCTGGGCGCACATTGGTGTCCTCCGTCGATTGGAAAAAGAAGGAATCAAACCTGACTTGATATGCGGAACATCCATCGGGGCGCTCGTCGGTGGTCTTTATCTTTCCGGCGATCTGGACACGCTGGAAGAATGGGCCCGTAATTTGGGGAAAATGAGTTTGTTCCGCTTTCTGGACCTGCGCCTTTCTGGTGGCGGGCTTATTTCGGGCAAAAAACTTTTCAAACTTATCAATGATACGGTTGGCGACAAACGCATTGAAGATTTGAACATGCCGTTTGCCGCAATAACAACGGAATTGGGAACAGGTCACGAAATATGGGTCCGTGAAGGGAGCCTGGCTAAAGCCATCAATGCTTCCTATGCCCTCCCCGGATTGTTCTCGCCGCAAAAGATTGATAGACGCTGGCTAATAGATGGCGCCTTGACCAACCCGGTCCCTGCTTCTGTCTGTCGTGCGCTTGGCGCCCGTCTGGTTATCGCAGTGAATTTGAACGCCGATGTTTTCGGTATGACCAATGCAGGGAATGAAGAAACAGGGGTTGAGATGATTGGTCAAGAGGAAAACAGTATGTTCACGCCGCCCTCCCCAATGAACTTATTAAAGCATCGGTTTTTTGACCGCTCCGGGACAGAGCCCAGCATGTTCGGGGTAATGATGTCTTCACTCAACATCGTTCAGGATCGGTTAAGCAGATCCAGACTAGCGGGTGATCCACCAGATGTTCATATCGCACCGCGTCTGGCCCATATGGGGTTACTTGAATTTGACAGGGCTGACGAAATGATCCGGGAAGGTGAGAATGCCGTTGAGCGGGCTCTCCCCTTCCTGCACCATGCACTGAAGGTTTTATCTTAACCGGTCGCGATATAGTCGCGCATTGCAGCGGCTTCGCGTTCAACTTCATCCATTCGATTTTTGACAACGTCACCGATTGAGATAAAGCCGACCAGCTCACCACCCTCCATAACAGGCAGATGACGAATACGTTTTTGCGTCATTAACGCCATCACTTCGTCGATTGTATCAGCAGGAGAACAGGTAATAACATCAGAAGTCATCAGTTCAGTTACCTTGGTACGAAGACAAGCATCCCCTGTTTCAGAAAGGCCCCGTACGATGTCCCGTTCGGAAATGACACCCATCATTTTCTGGTGATCATCCACAATCAGCACGGCACCGATCTTATTTTTACCAAGGATTCCAGCAACCGTAGTTATTTCATCCTTCGCATTGGCCGTAATGATATCGCCGCCCTTCCCTTTCAGGATACTTGCTACATTCATGGTAATCCTCCTGATTATTCTGCTTCTTTAAGTTCGTGTTAAAGAAATTACCACTTTTTCAACGACTTCACAAATATTCGTAGAAAACGATACATCAATCTTCGCTGTCGTCTTCCTGATCTAAATCGTGATCCGCAGGGGCGATCACGATTGTCACCTCGCCCTTGATCTTTTTATCACTGAACTTTTCGATCAGAACATCCAGCCTGTCCCTGTGAATATTTTCAAATTTTTTCGTTAGCTCAATACACACAGCTGCATGACGGTTCCCGAAACATTCCAGAGCAATCTTCAGAATTTTTCCAACTCGAAAAGGTGATTCAAAAAAGACGATTGCGGAAGGCGTGTCCGCAAAAGCATTGAACACCTTGCGTTGCCGCCCGGGACGTCTGGGCAGAAAACCCAGGAAGGAAAAAGCCGGGATGGGAAAACCAGATACGGTTAGTGCCGTAATGACAGCACTTGGCCCCGGCAGAACTTCCACATGATACCCTTCCGCTATGGCGGCGGCGGCGGCTCTTTGCCCGGGATCACTTATCCCCGGCGCCCCCGCATCCGATGTCAGACCAACAGACATACCGTCCCGCAACAGTGACAGAATCCGCCCGGTCGCGCGATCTTCATTATGCGCATGGCAGGCAAAGATAATGGGGGGGCTTTTCAGTTCGTAGCGTTCAAATATTTTTCGGGTATGCCGTGTATCTTCACAGGCAAGCGCATCAACCTGTTGCAACGTCCGGATAATCCGATAAGAAATATCCTCCAGATTACCAATGGGAGTTGGAATCAAATACAGGGTTGGCTCTTCATTTAGTTCTTTATGTTCCATAAGCCGATTAACCACATCCATCCTTCAGGCGCAACAGGAACTCACTCTTGCGTTCTGTTAGTTCGATTTTTCAAAAGACGATGCGCAGCTTCAATCAAGGTTTGACGGATCCAGTTACTCACGCCCGAACGTTCTGATGATGCATGCCAATATAGTTGCAACTCCAGATCCGGCGCATCAAACGGAAGTTCGAAAATTCGGCATGGATATTGGTTGGTCAGGGACAAGGGGGTTGTCAGCACAAAATCTGATCGCTCCAACAATGCAAAAGCTGCCTGATAATGCTGAAGCCGAACGGCATTATTTCGAACCTTGCCCAATTTACTCAGCGCGAGATCAGCCACCCCACCCCCAGTTCGCCTTGAGGACACATGAATATGTTCCTGAGACAAATACTGCTCCAGATCAAGGCTCGGCTCGGCTGAAAGAAAATGATCATTTCGAACGGCACAGACGTGATGCTCATTAAGAAGTCGGGCCTGCCGCAGCTGCCCTTCTACGGCCATTGGAATATCGATGGCAAAGTCAATCTCGCTGGCCGCGAGCTTGCGGGCCAATTGTCGGCGCTCCCACTGATAGGCCTGAATTTTGATTTGAGGCGCTTTTTCCCGAAGCACAGACATAAATTCTGGAAGTAACGCCGCTTCCCCGACATCCCCAATACTGAGTCGCAAGACCTTCTTAATGTCCCGGGGATCAAAATCTTCCTCGCGGGCAATGCTGCCCTCCAACAAGCCAAGAGCTTGCCGCACAGGTCCGATCAGTTCGTCTGCCGCAGCAGTAGGGTTCATACGTTTCCTCGCATGAACGAACAATGGATCCTGAAACTGTTCTCTCAATCGAGCCAATGCGTTGCTAACCGCTGGCTGGGTCACATTTAACCTTTCAGCCGCCTGCGTTAAATTTCCAGCATCATATATGACCTGAAAAACAACAAACAAGTTCAAGTCAATCCTTCGTAAACTCATCCGATTTTGCCTAATTATAATCACTGTGAATACTATAGTATAATTATTATAAATTTCACTGATTAAATTGGGCACACTATAATGAGGGAAATTTGACACATATATGGAGCAGGCGATGTCCATTTCAGTATCCAGCAAATCAATTGAGCTAAAAAACCGCGTTGAAGCGTTCATGAACGAGCATGTTTACGGTGCCGAAGAGGTATACACCGCTCATGTTGAAAATTCCGGTGACCGGTGGTCTATTCCGCCGATCATGGAGGAATTGAAGGCCAAAGCAAAAGCAGAAGGCCTGTGGAACCTTTTCCTTGCAGAGTTTGATCAATACGGATCCGGCCTGACAAATCTGGAATATGCGCCATTATCAGAAACGATGGGACGCTCCATGATCGGCTCTGAAGTATTTAACTGCAGTGCTCCGGATACCGGGAACATGGAAGTTCTTGCTCGGTACGGAACGGAAGCGCAGAAACAGGAATGGCTCCTGCCATTGCTGGAAGGCGAGATCCGCTCGGCTTTTGCCATGACCGAGCCCGCTGTTGCCTCGTCAGACGCAACCAATATTCAGACAGAAATAAAGCGCGACGGAGGCGACTATGTAATAAACGGTCGCAAATGGTGGATCAGCGGCGCTCCTGATCCAAGGTGTAAGATTATGATCGTTATGGGTAAAACAGATCCAGACGCCCCCCGCCATCAACAGCAATCACAGATTTTGGTTCCCAAAGACACACCCGGCGTCACGATTGTCCGCCCAATGAAAGTATTCGGCTCCGACGACGCCCCTCACGGGCATGCGGAAGTCCTGTTTGAAAATGTTCGTGTTCCCGCCTCCAACCTTATTGGAGAAGAAGGATCAGGTTTTGCAATCGCACAAGGTCGGCTAGGCCCAGGCCGCATCCACCATTGCATGCGCCTGATCGGATGCGCCCAAAGATCCCTTGAGCTAATGTGTCAACGGGTTGAAAATCGCGTTGCCTTTGGCAAAAAGTTAAGTGAACAGGGTTCAGTTCGCGAAGACATTGCGAAATCAGCCTGCGAAATTGAACAGGCCCGCCTTTTGACGCTACAAGCCGCCGACAAAATGGACCAAGGCAGCTACAAAGACGCAAAAGACATCATCGCGATGATTAAGATTGTCGCACCGAACATGGCACAAACGGTCATAGATCGCGCGATGCAAGCGCATGGAGCAATGGGTTTGAGCCAGGATACCTTTATGGCGGAAGCCTTTGCATATGCGCGAACCGTTCGCTTGGCTGATGGGCCCGATCAGGTCCACATGAACTCTTTAGGCAAGCAACTGGTGCGCCGCTACACAGAGTAAAACCGGACATTTAAGAAGCCGGAAAAAAGCAAGGCTCTCATGCCTTGCTTTTTTTGTGCCCTTTTCCCTGAAATACCGAAGCCAGGCATATATAGTATTGACAATCATTCTTAACTATCCCATATATTGAGAATGATTATCATTTTCATACTGTAAGGAAATGCGGATGTATGTATGCTTGTGTAATGGGTTTACAGATCGTGATGTAAAAAGCGCGATTGCAACCGGTATCAGTGCCGTCCCGGATGTCTATCACAGTCTAGGCGCCGCGCCCCAATGCGCGAAATGCAGCGTTCATATTCGCGACATCATTCATGAAGAGAAGGCCCGGAAAAGTTTCGCTGTATCTGCGGAATAACTCGTTTTGCCGCTCCCAAAAAAGAATTACCTCCACCGGTCAGGATGGAGGTTGTCTAGATCTGCAGGCCTTATAGTTAGTTGACGCCGTGGCCTCGGCTTTTTGTTTTTGGTCATGCCTCTTAATGGACACTTAAATATTTCAGTAAACAAAAACTGCCGGATTATTTTTCAGGACAGCCCTAAATTTTAGTGTTGTCCAAATTGCGCCTCCTCCCGGATTAAAAGAACAAAGTTCTTTATTGGAAGCACTCATTATTCAGCTTCTTGCTACTCGGTTTAAGTTTGGCTTGGATCTTTTCGTCCAGTTACCTCGCTTGCCAATATTATTATCAGCTTTCAGCCTAAATGACAAATTGTCATTTTTGACAAATCATCAAAATTTTGCATCCAAATTTCATTTTATTTCAAAAAATCGATAAAAATCAGTTCTTTAATTACAAATTGCAAAAAGAATAATTCCTAAAAAAATTATTGAGCATGCTTCCACTGACCTATTTTTTCTACTTTTCGATGGCTCATAAACGTTCAATACAATTTTAAAGAGCTATCAATTCAGAATCGCACTGATATTCCAACGGTGTTTATATTTGCGCCAACTACGGATCTTCTGCACACTGACCCTATCTGAGGGAGGGGCCCCGTTGCAAAAAAGACTGAACCTGTTTGTAATGATCTCATTACTCACCCTACTAACTTTCACCGCCGCGTTTTCAGAAGCCGATAAGACGGCCGCAAACGCTTACAAGGCAGGGCGTCATCAAGAAGCGTTTTTGCTATGGCTTGACCTCGCCAAACAAGGGGACCCGGATGCTCAGTTTAATGTCGCGTTTTTATTGGAAGCCGGGCAAGGGACAAAAAGGAACCTTTCTTCTGCCTTGAAATGGTATGAACTTGCCGCCCGGCAAAATTATCCCGGTGCAACTGTAAAATTGGGACAGATCCGAAAACAACTGGATGAGCTCAACAAAAAACAACTAAACCGGTGGCTTTCTAAAGCCGAAAACGGTGATTCTGAAAGTCAATTGGCCGTGTCAGAGCTATACCGCGCTGGGGAAATTGTGCCCGCGGATAAAGTAGAGGCGATGAAGTGGCTCACGCTATCACAGGAAACAGCCCGGAACAAAAGCTTGAAAGCCCGCATTCGCCGCGCGACTTCCCTCTTAGCTAAACAGTTGTCAAATATAGAAAAACAAGAAGCGCTTAAACGGGTCGTTCTGTGGAAACAACTTCGCGTGCCAATCGAATAGGAAAATATTCTTAGTTTTGGCACGATGTCTGCATTGAACGAAGCATACTTTATTTTATGTCTGGAGGTTCTCTTGCTACACGCTCAACAACTTAGCACTTCTGTTCCCAATCGATTTGAACAGCGTGACTCCTTTCGGGTTTCCAGTCCAATGCTTCAAGTGGAAATCAATGGTCAACAATTTGCCACGACAAATTGGTCCCTCAACGGGATCCTGGTAAATGGCCTCTTGGAAAATGCCGCATTGGATAAGCCCGTCAAAGGTATTTTTGGTCCAAATGGAACCTCCGAAATGTGTCAGTTCAATGGTCGGATCGTGCGGATTGACTTGAAAGAAAAACAAACTGCCATTGAATTGGATGGAAGCAGTCGTGAAGTCGCCGCGCTGCTCCCTTTATGGGTTCTTAAATACAATCTGGCGTGAGAATTAACGAAATAGCGATCATGTGCTGAGGAGAATATCTTCCGCGCAGATCGTTATTTTTTCAATTGCCTGCTTCCAGTCCCCTTTTGACAGTCTGATGGAAATATCAGCACAGCGCTGCTTCATGTCATGGTTTCCCAGTGCTCCATTGATAATTGCAGATATCTCTGCTTCATTCGCCCCAGAAGGCACTCTGTCTCCTAGTCCCTGTGCTTTGATCAATCTTGCTGATAAATTTGATTCTGACTGTCTTGGAAACATGATTTGCGGCCGACCAGTCATCAAACAAGAGGTCGCTGTCCCCCCACCTCCAGAATGCAGCACCAAGCTTACTTTGGGCAGCATCCTGGCAAAATCCACTGGTTTTTCAAGCATCTTCAGATGTTCGGAATGGTATCGCTGAGTTCGCTCTGGACTTGCGCCTCGAATATAAGCGGTGGTGGGAACCGCGCTTTTCTGCAAGACGTTTAAAAGTATCTCACTATCTGCCGCCTCATTCGCCATATACAAGAAAATATGATCGTCTTCAGGCAATTTTGCAGGTTCAAGAGAAACTTCCAACGGCCCGCACACCGGCACTTCCCTTAACCCATCATAGGGGTCCAGTTGAGGTAGAGTGCATGCGAATTGCCCCTCACTGTTAAAAACCTCTGGCAGATAGCGATAGGGTTTGAGCCCTTTTTCACGACGTAACTTATTGAAAAGCACAAGCAATCTCTGCTGGTTCACCAGAGGCTTACCCGTTGTTATGACAGGCGGGTATTCTTTTAAAGAGGCAGGCGGAAGAGTGAAGCCATTACCAATATTGATTATCGGCACACGCCCGCCAATCGCCAGGTTGAGGCCCGGACTGTGATCAGCAACGATCAAATCAGGTTTGGCAATCGTGACCAAATCGTCCCATGCGGACATCATGGTACGCAAGATTTCCGGATACCCGAAACCCTGCCGTGCGATAACATCGGCGTAACTGGGTGTTGCAACTCCTCGCACATTCGCAATCGGCGGATTTTTCCAGTAAGGCGCCTGTATCATGGAATAGCCATGCTTTTTGACAACATCATAACACTGGGTCACATCGCGACAGGCAAACAGAATATCATGCCCTTTGGCTTTCAAAACATCAGCAATGCGAAGGAGTGGGTAAATATGCCCGAGGCTAGCCCCAAATTCCCAGCCGAATAACACTTTTGCCACTTTCGCTTCCCCTCGAACTAACCCATACTCTCGCCATCGGTTTTATTAATAAGACCACCTGTTAAAAAGTCAGGCAATGCGAAACTGCGCTAAAGACTTAACCGAGGAGAGAAGTGTGTCATTCGGTGAATTAAGCACCCCTACTTTGCTTTTGGAAAAAACCAAACTTATCGCCAATATCAACAAATTGGATTTACGGTTATCGACCCTATCCACACCATTGAGGCCTCACCTGAAAACCTGCAAGTCAGCGCGGGTCGCCGAACTGATTCCCAATATCACGCAAAATGGCATCACCGTTTCAACCCTCCACGAAGCGCGCTATTTTTTAGACAATGGCCACACTGACATCCTGTATGCGGTGTCAATCGCGCCGCAAAAATTAACACAGATAAAACAGCTTCAGGATCAAGGCGCGTCAATGACACTTATTCTGGATACACTGGAGGCTGCAAAAATGGTCGCCCAATCGTCGGAGGAGCTGCAAGCTGTCTTTCCTTGCCTCATCGAAATTGATTGCGATGGAAAACGTGCGGGCCTCCCCCCACAAGCGCCGGAAATTGTTGAAATAGCCGCATTCCTAAACGAACAAAGTGGAACTCAAATGAAGGGTGTCCTCTCTCATTCTGGCGGTTCTTACTATTGCCAAACCATACAGGAACTTCAGGAAATGGCGGAACAGGAACGCATTTCGATCACAACCGCCGCCCAGCGCATTAGAAACGCAGGCCTACCCTGCCCGGTTGTCAGTGCAGGTTCAACGCCAACAGCCACCTATGCCGCAACTCTTGAGGGGGTAACGGAATACCGTGCGGGCGTTTATGTTTTTCAGGATATGGTCATGGAAGCCCTCGGCGTGTGCCAGACAAACGATATCGCTTTGTCAATTTTGACAACAGTCATCAGTCACAACAAGTCTGGGAACAGGCTTATAATAGACGCGGGCAGCCTTGCGTTATCAACGGATCCAGGCAAAAAGAACCGTCTTGGTGAACCGCATTACGGATGCGTTTGCGACGCAACCACGGGCCAACCGATCGACGGGTTATGGGTGACGTCAACCAATCAGGAGCATGGCTTGATTTCATTGGATAACTCAAACAGATCCCTGACGGATTTTCCAATCGGGACACAGTTTCGAATCCTGCCAAATCATGCTTGCATAACGGCGGCAGCCTATCCTGGATATCACATTCTCGACGATCAGGTGCCGCCCGCCGTAATCGATTATTGGGATCGCTCTAACGGATGGTAGCGGGCAAATGTTTGGCGATTCTTCAATAAAACTTGACGCTTATTGCCTAGCCTCATAGGGTCAACCCGCCTGTAATATCAGGCACCTCTAAAATCCCTGACGGGAGAGCCCGTTTAATCGGCGCCGAAGGAGCAACCGCCCCGGAAACTCTCAGGCAAATGAACTGTCAGGTATAGAGGCTCTGGAGAGAGGGTCGGTAGAATATCCGGCTCCACCGAAGAGGTACCCGGCATCATCCGGTAATCTTTCAGGTCCACGGACAGAGGGGGCATCATCTAACAGGTAGACCGCAAGGTCACAGGGTATGAGGATGCCGATATGACGGAAATTGAAAAAGCAGGATTAGGAAGTGTAACACCGGTTATCCCAGCGAAGCCGAGAAACACTGATCCCGTGCCCACCTCACAGCTTGATGTCAATATAAGTGTGACAGACCTTTATACTATCGGTATTGGGCCGTCTTCCTCCCATACTGTTGGACCGATGCGTGCGGCCAAAAGATTTGTCGATCATCTTATTGCCGTTGAGGCATTCGATAACACAGCGCGGGTCCTGGTTGAATTATACGGATCTCTTGCGCTAACCGGTCACGGTCACGGAACTGATATTGCTATTCTATCAGGACTGTCTGGCGAACGCCCCTCCCTGATTGACCCAGAGGCGATTGCCCCACTAGTTGATAAAATTCGGACAGAAAACCTTCTCAATCTGGGAGGACGGAAAAATATTCCCTTTTTTGAGGATGAAAATCTGCTGTTCCTGAAAGATGAAATGCTGCCGGAACATTCAAACGGTATGCGCTTTTGTGCCTATACCAGCGATGGGGATCTACTGGTGGAAAAAGACTATTTCTCTGTGGGCGGCGGTTATGTTGTTTCTCACAATGAAGGAGACAGGGCAGAAACCAAAGGTCATAATATTAAGATGCCGCATCCGTTCACCTCTGCCGCTGAACTGCTGGCGGTTGGCAAGGAAACGGGCCTTAGCATCGCTGAAATTATGCGTCAGAACGAAACCACCTGGCGCAGTGATGATGAAACCAACGAATTTTTGGATAGCGTTTCGCAGGCGATGCTGGCCTGCATTCGGCGTGGCTGCGAAGCGGAGGGCATATTGCCCGGTGGTCTTAACGTCAAACGCCGTGCGGGGGCCCTGTTCAAGGAATTGATGGCCAACCCTGAACGCGCGTCCCGCGATCCGCTGACCGTTCTGGACTGGGTCAATCTTTATGCCCTTGCAGTCAATGAAGAGAACGCTGCTGGAAGCCGTGTTGTCACAGCGCCAACCAATGGTGCCGCCGGTGTCATTCCTGCTGTTTTGAAATATTATGAACGTTTTTGCCCGGGATCAAACGAAGAAGGTATTCGAAACTTCCTTTTGACTGCAGCGGCCATCGGTTCAATTTACAAAAAACGCGCATCCATTTCTGCGGCTGAAGTTGGCTGTCAGGGCGAAGTGGGTGTTGCCTGCTCCATGGCGGCAGGTGCCCTGGCTGCCGTGCTTGGGGGCACAAATGAGCAAGTCGAAAACGCCGCTGAAATTGGTATGGAACATAATCTTGGTCTGACTTGCGATCCAATTGGCGGACTGGTCCAGATCCCTTGCATCGAACGCAACACAATGGGCGCAATGAAAGCCATCAACGCGGCGCGCCTGGCCTTGTCAGGCGACGGCACTCATGTGGTATCCCTTGACGAAGTTATTGAAACAATGCGCCAAACAGGCATTGATATGCTCAGTAAATATAAAGAGACATCACAAGGCGGTCTGGCAGTAAATGTTGTGGAATGTTAGCCGTTACTCGGTCGTTGTCAGGATTTTTTTGACGTAGATTGGTAGCACGAAAGACGCTTTATGAACATCTGGCGTATAGTAACCGGTCTCAATATCAGCGTCTAGAAACCGGTCCGCAAGCGTTGCTTCAGAAAGCTTTCGCAATTCCTTGTTGTCGGTCGCCCATCCAAAGGCCAACGGACCGCCGACATAACTGGGAATTGTTGCCATATAAAAACTGACATCCTGAAACAGAAGTCCCAGACGATCATAACTATTTCTCAGCTCCTCTGCCTGAACAAAAGGCACGCCGTTCTGCGTAACGATTACACCGCCAGCCGTCAGGCAGGACTTGCAATCGGTATAAAATTCTTGGGTATATAAAACTTCGCCCGGGCCGTGTGGGTCGGTTGAGTCAATAATTATAACATCCCATTTCTGATCCGTTTCCTTCACAAACTGACACCCATCAGCAACCACAAGATCCAGTCTGGGGTCGTCAAAGGCACCATTTGAAATGCTTGGGAGGTATTTTATCGACAGATCAATAACAGAGCGGTCGATATCAACCAAAGTGACGGCAATATTGCGATGCTTTAAAACCTGACGAGCCGCGCCCCCGTCGCCCCCACCAATGATCAGGACCCGTTTTACGTTGCCATGCGCCAGAATGGGGACATGGGCGAACATTTCATGATAGATGAATTCGTCTTTTTCCGTTGTCTGGATCGCACCATCCAACGACATCACACGGCCAAAAGTACTGTTTTCAAAAATGATAAGATCTTGCAGGTCTGTTTTATCCCGATACAGAACCGTTCCCACATCCAGTGCCAGATTAACACCGCTATGAAGCCCTTCGTCAAAAACCTCCATCATGTCAAAATGCCTCGCTTGATTTCATTAATCTGCACGGTTTCCGGCTGAAACGCTTTTTTAAGCAACGGAATGCATTTGTGTGGCTCTGTTTTTCCGCACATAAAGATATCAAGGGCCATATACCCCTTGTCAGGCCAACTGTGAAAACTGATATGGCTTTCGGCAAGAACCGCCACGCCGGACAAGCCGTTCGGTTCAAACTGATGGATGTGAAAATGAAGCAGTGTCGCACCGGAAACATGAACACATTCGGTTAAGGTGCTTTCGATCAATTCCTTGTCGTTCAAACCTGTGGCTTTCCACAAGTCAACAATCAGGTGGGTTCCAGCGAAAATCATTCCGTCTTTTTCGACAAAATAATCTGGCTTTTCCACCTTTGCGTCACCACGCGGCATTTCAACAATTTCAGAAATATTCGACATTTTCACAGCCCTGATGCAAGGGCTACTGCCCTGCCTTGAAAAGATGGCGCGTTATCGCGAAAAAGGGACGGGAAAACAAGAGAAAAGTGCGAGACAGGATCCTCACCAGAAATCTCACGTTCAAAAAAGCGTCAACCTCTGCTGAAAAACCGGGAAAAACTTTGCCATCCGAATACCCGATCTCTATAGATCAAAGAATGTCTATGTCCTATATGCCCCTTGAGCTTCAGAAAAAATGGCGATCTGTCGCCTTGTTGTCTATTGCGCAAATTTTTGCACTTTCCCTCTGGTTTTCGGCCACAGCGCTTATTCCAGCCTTGAAAGAAGAATTCACCATTGGCGACTTTCATGCGTCTCTTTTTTCAAGCAGTGTTGCAATTGGCTTTGTCATTGGAACCTTTATCAGTGCTCTTTTTTCGATTGCCGACAGATTTCCACCCAAACAGATTTTTACGATCAGCGTCTTAGTCGCCAGCCTATCAAATATCAGCATTCTTCTCCTTGATCCGCTGTCCAACACAGTGATTCTTTTACGGCTGGTAACCGGTGTCAGTATGCTGGGCATTTATCCCATTGGTATGAAGATGATCGCAACCTGGGCCCGAAATGATGCCGGGACACTGGTTGGACTGCTGGTTGGGGCACTCACATTGGGAAGCGCATTGCCTCACCTTTTAAATCTTGTGAATATTGACTGGCTGGACTGGCGTTTCACCCTTGTGGGGAGTTCCAGCCTCGCTTTCTTATCCAGTATCATCATTCAGTTTGTCGATTTGGGACACCCGATTCCAAAAGCGCCTCCGTTCAAAGTCACACTGGCTTTGGAGGGCTGGAAAGACAAAGCCATTCGCTATGCCAATTTTGGATATTTTGGACATATGTGGGAACTCTATGCCATGTGGGCCTGGATCGGAATTTTCCTTCTGGAAAGCTTTCGAACTTCAGGGGAAGAAAACCCAGGCATACTGGCGAATATTTTAACCTTCACGACAATCGGGATCGGCGCTGCGGGTAGTCTGGTCTCTGGCAAGCTGGCCGACCGCTACGGACGAACAACAGTCACAATGGCTGCGATGATGACAAGTGGTAGTTGCGCCCTTCTAATTGGCCTGTTTTTTGGGGCCCACCCAGTATTTCTGACCATTATCTGTGTGATCTGGGGAATTTCTGTTATCGCAGATTCCGCACAATTTTCGACCTGCGTAATCGAATTGAGCCCCCCCAACATGATCGGCACGATGCTGACCATACAAACCTGCACTGGATTTTTAATCAGCCTGGTCACCATTCACTTGATCCCGGTGTTTGTTTCGAATTTCGGGTGGGAGGTCGCCTTCATGTCATTGGCAATCGGACCTTTCCTTGGAACCTATGCAATGGGACGTTTGAGGGGGCATCCAAAAGCCTTGCTGATGGCGGGTGGGCATCGATAGAAATACACTGAAGAGCGCATTTTTCTTTATCGCCCCCTTTTATTTTCTGTTATGCCGGTACCTGATTTCCAATTCCAATGAGAGACCGGTATGAAACATGTCACCCTTTTTCTTGCTCTGACCCTGACGGCTCTGCTCAGCGGCGGACAGGCCGCTTATGCAAAGTCTGACCGGTATATCGGTTACTATTACCCGGCACCACAAAGGATTGAGGTCTATTGCGCGCATGTAAACGCATTGCCCAATGTGGACAAAAAGAAAAGGGTCGGGTTTATTATTGGTATCAAAACCGGCATGTCAAAGCAGCCGTATGCATCGCCCTACTCGGTTTTTGCCAAGGGATCGACATCAGACAAACTACTGGTGGTCTCTAAGCAGGATGGTTATCTGGACACAGTTTATCGTGCGCGGGCACTTCTGGCGGAACTTTCAACAAGCGCCCGAACAACACCCGTTTTTACAAATTCCAGTGCCCCTGAAGAACTGACCTTTCTGGACCTCATCGCCATGCTAGGTTTTGCCTCCGTCACCCTCAGCGACGGAAACGGATTTGCCCACCAGATCCACGTCTTGCCGAACAAATCAAAACAGTGCCAGAAGGCGGATGAATTACAGTAATTAAAGGCGAGAATAGTCAATAGGCTGATGTCGATCCAGTGACTGTGACACCGGCGCCATAGGATATTTCAGTCCTGTGGCGCAATTATACAGGACCACCTGATCAGATCCCAACACGCGCCCGTCCTTCAAAGCCTGCCGATACGCGGCGTAAGTCGCGGCCCCTTCCGGGCACAAAAGAACGCCTTCTGTCTGTGCTACATGCTTCTGCGCTTCCATAATTGCCTCATCTTCAACCGCAATGGCAAATCCCTTACTTTGCCGGACGGCACGAAGGATCATAAAGTCACCGACGGCAACGGGGACCCGAATACCCGCCGCGACTGTATGCGCATTCTCCCAAAGGGGGGCATGCTCCGCCCCGTTTTCCCACGCTTTTACAATCGGAGCGCAGCCTGTTGCTTGAACGGCAACCATTTTAGGACGCTTGGACCCGATCCAGCCGATGGCTTCCAGTTCATCAAATGCTTTCCACATGCCGATAAGGCCAGTTCCGCCGCCTGTAGGATAAAAAATAACATCCGGGAGTCGCCATCCCAATTGCTCTGCCAGTTCCAACCCCATCGTTTTTTTGCCTTCAATCCGATATGGCTCTTTTAACGTGGAGACATCGAACCAGCCTACTGGCTCTTTGCCCTCACCGACGATCTTCCCGCAATCATTAATCAGGCCATTCACCCGGTAGACATCCCCTCCTTGCAACGCAATTTCAGAAATGTTGATTTCCGGCGTATCGTCAGGGCAAAAAATTGTAGTCTGCAATCCTGCACGAGAAGCATAGGCCGCCATCGCGGCACCAGCATTTCCATTGGTTGGCATCGCCAGTCTTTTCAGGCCCAGTTCTTTTGCCATAGCAACCGCCAACGCCAGCCCCCGGGCCTTAAACGATCCAGTCGGCAGCCGCCCTTCATCTTTTATAAGAAGCTCCCCGCCCCCGGCATCCTGATCGGCCAGACGAATAATCGGGGTCATTTCTTCCCCCAAGCGCACAACATTCTCAGACGACCTTACCGGCAAGAACTCACTATATTTCCAAAACCCACCTGTTCGGCGTTCAATGGTGTCTTTATCAATATTCTTACCCAGTGCCTCCAGATCATATTTTACGATAATCGGTTTACCCGCCGACGACAGGCCATGGATTTTGTCGGCCTCAAACCGCTCTCCGGTGTAGGCACATTCCAAATGGGAAACGAACGTTTTATAATCTGATGGGGTTTTCATGATAGTCCTTCTGGAAGTCACGCTATTGGAGGAACTGTCCCACATGTCAATTGGACAATCAAGCGACGCTTCAATTCAATAATGTCTTGACCATCATGCCTGGATACCAGACAGTGCATCAAAACTTGGCAAGCGCCAAAATCTGGCCTTTCTGCACATTATTCTGCAAAAACCGAGAAAAGAATGTCCACACATCTCCATATCTTGACGCTATCTTGTGAAGACAAACCCGGCATCGTGGCCGCGGTTACAACCGAGCTCGCGTCTGCTGGCGCTAATATTACTGAAAGCAACCAGTTTTGGGATCAGCAGACAGGCCATTTTTTCATGCGGATTGCTTTCGCTCTTCCAGTCGGAGTGCCCAAATCAACGATTGAACACGGCTTAAAACCCGTTTTTGATCGATTTCACATGAAAGCCAGCGTCACAGATGCGGAATGCAAACCGAAAATCATCATTATGGTGTCCAGGTTCGATCATGCAATGCTCCACCTGTTATATCAAATCCGAGTTGGCTGGTTGCAGGCAGAGGTTGTTGCCATCGTTTCAAACCACGACGCCAGCAAAGGCACTGCCGAAATCGAAAATATCCCTTTTCATTGCTGGCCCGTCAATGCTGACAATAAGCAGGAACAAGAGCAGAAACTACTGGATTTAGTTCGGGAAACCGGGGCTGACCTTGTGATCCTCGCCCGCTACATGCAAGTTTTAACGGATCATTTATCAACCCGCCTGTTTGGCCGCATCATTAATATACATCATTCATTTCTGCCTAGTTTCAAAGGTGCCAAACCGTATCATCAGGCGCATGAGCGGGGGGTGAAACTTATTGGGGCGACCGCCCACTATGTGACACCCGATCTGGATGAAGGACCAATTATCGAGCAGGAAACTGAGCGCGTAAGTCATGCAATGAGTGCCGACGACTTTGTCGCAACAGGCCGCGATGTTGAAAGCCGCGTTCTGGCGCGCGCGGTCAAGATGCATTTGGAAGCAAGGGTCATGCTAAACGGTCATAAGACAATCGTTTTTAAATAAAAAAAAGCCGGACATCTTTCAATATCCGGCCTTTCGTTTTCGTTAGTCGCGCGCTTTATTGTTCTGATGGGGCTCCGAATTCACCCATCGGCCGCAACTGATCTGTATTTAACATCTGAAGCTGGTTATCTGTAGGATCAAGGGTCCTCCAGACAACCCCGCGATATTCGCGAACACCTGGCGCCGCAATATTCCTGGCCTCGAACGAGGTTTCTGGTGCCAATTGCCTTAAGATTGCTTGCAGTCTGCGCATCCCGGCATTGCTTTCCTGCCCTGCCGCGGGCGAAGGAGAAACCCCGTTAAACTGGACAGCATGGTTCTGTGCCCCCCGATTTCTAAAATATGGAAATGCCAGCGCCTTTTCATCACGGGTCGACATAACGATAGCATTATTGGCCATGGTTGCGATGGCGTGACAGCTTGAGTAAGCTGGCCCTGTATTTTGCAGCGCTGTTTTTCGAAGCGCAGCAATCATCCAGTCATACCCCGCCGCCACAGTTTTCTTACTGTCACGCCGATCGGCAGCTTTGCCCAGCAAAAAATTCCAACCTGTCTCGTCATAGGAAGGATGTTCTCCAAAAGCGAATTTCAGATTGATCAACATCATTTTCCCAAGAATATATACATTCTGACTGGTGTTATAAATTAACTTCGGCTTCCCTTCAGCCTGCTTGCTATACATCGGTTGTTTCAGCTTTCCATAAGGACGCCAGACAGAAATTCGCCGGTTCAACTCTTCAAGTTCGCTCGCCTCCCCCGCAGATAGCCGGACACCTTTTTCCGTTTTTGCGCGCGTTGCTTTCGCCTTTAGTTTCGTCAATCGATCGAAAGAGACACCTAATATTTTTTCACTAAAGGCCGCTCCCAGATTTTCATACCAATCCATGAACAGAACCTGCCCCTTCGGAATAGAAGGCAACCTGCCCACACAGTTTTTACCGCCTGGCTTACCTGGCTCACCACGCATCCCATTCCATTTCAGAATACTCTGTGCGATCGGAGCCAATTCTTCGGGAAGGGTTCCACTTTCCATCAAGCGAGCCAGATACGGACGAAACATATGATAATTAATGTCCAGACGCGTCAGCAGTGTGTTCACATTGGAAGCTTTTTCAATGTCATAATCGCGAACGTTGGAAAGGATATCTTCAATGATTTGAGCTCGGTCCCACGCATACCATGCATCATAATAAAGATCGGAATCCGGCATCAGCAGATACGGTTTATGGTTCCAGCTAACGACAGTCCCGTTGTTGGTTGTTTCATTCTGCACATAATAGTCTGGCGCCTCATTATGCCAACCTTTGAGAGGTGAAACCGGAACAGGCAGACGAACATCCGCATCCCACAAAAGACGGTCGGGGCGGTCTTTCAAATTCTTGAGCACCGTCCCATTCGAATTTACCCGAGGCGGAATCACACCAGCCAGTCGCATGGTTACGGTTCCATCATCAGAGGTTCCGATCAGGTTAAAGTTTGCCCCGACGCCAGTAGCCGCACCCTGCCATTTCTCCATATTCTGTGCGGACGCCAACGCAAGGAAACTCTTAAAGCTGCTGCCTGTCTGCCCCTGCCACGTTACCCGTTTGATATAAGCCACAGCCCGCCCATCAGCACCGACTTCCAGACGACTCACCGGCCAACCCGTACCTTTCACATGATAGGATTTGGACGTGCCGGGGGTTTTCAGCAGACGAAGATCATCCTCCCCGACGAAGGTCGTGTGTCCATCCACTTTTCTATCGGCTCTCACTGGAATGCAGAACATATCGGCCACATCTGAATTGCCGGCTGTAAAGCCTGTTGCAATTTTCCCGTTGTGGCCGGTGAAAGTGGTAAAGGTCCCGGCGAAACTGGTACCGGCATACTGAAAACCACTCCCGCTTTTTAGCTTGAATGGGTAAAAACCGTTCGGATCATAGGCCCCGATTTGAGGTCCATTATACATGACCGATTTCGCTGGCTTGGCTAACCGATCGCCGCTTACAGCCCAAAAGTTACTGGCATTTTGCGCAAAACCGGTTTTGTCCGCCCCTTGATACGCAAAATCATAACTTTCTTTTCCAACACCACCGCCAGCAATTGATGGACAAATTGCGCCCCCCGTTTTCAACAACTCAGAATGTTTTGCCTGACGGTACCCAGCGACGACCGCCCGCGCTTCGCGAAGACTAATGCCGCCCGACTGCTCCAGATTTTTAACTTCAGTAATGGCATGAGGATCTGCCACCCATTTGAAACTATTGAAAATACGCCGTGCTTTTTCTGGTTGCCTGGGATTTTGCCGTTCAAATTCCCGAAGAAGCCCAAGGTTATTTACTTCCTCATTGCGGTTGGAGAATTCATCCATAACGCGGTTCTGAAAGATCTTAAGTATGTCTTCCGCTGTCCATGCAGGTTTCAGAAAATCTGCTTCATCAGAAAATCGCTCAGCAATATAGGCCAGCTCTTGCGGGTTTGCGGACAAGGGCCGACCCCTGAACGTAATTTCTTCACGCGGATTGCAGTTATCCTCCGCAGCAGGTATTTGTTTGAAATTCTGCACGAGAAAGGCATTAATGCCGGCAGCCACACATTCAAGCGCATCGACCGCCCGGCGGGCGTCATCATCCTGCTCATATGCCTGGCGTAACACATCTAATTCACGGCGGATATCTTCCTGCAGATAGGGATAATCAGAAAGATAGGAATTTGCCTTTTCCTTGCCGGCAACAGCTTTTTTTCCCGTCTGCTCTTTATCTTTGGGATACACACCGTTGCTCAAGTAACGAAGTTTGGAGATTTGTATCAGCCGGTCTTCCGCCATTGCATACCCGTATCCAAAAAATGCTTCGCGATCAGTATCCCCCAAAATGTAGGGGACACCGTATACATCTCGGTCAATCACGACCTTCGCTTCAGCGCTTGCAATCTGGAAGCATAAAGCTCCTATCGCTGCGGTCGCCAGCAACGATACTCTAGCGTTTATATTTTTCACGACATTCTCCAGTTTGATGTGTCAGGTTGTGATAAAGACTGACGCCAGCGGAATTTGTGAACAAAAAAACACAAAAAAACCGACCCTTTTAGGGGCCGGTTTTTAAGCCGTTATCTTTTATAAACTACGCTACTCGGATTTCGTTCAAAAAGCCTTCAATGTCGTTTTTAAGGTCTTGGGCCAAACGATCCAAAGAGCCTGAAGCAGCCAGCACCTGTGATGCAGCAGAGCCTGTTTCGCTGGATTTTGCGGAAACTTCGCCGATCTTGGATGACACTTCATTTGTCCCGCTTGACGCTTCCTGCACACTTCTGGAAATCTCGTTTGTTGCAGTATTCTGCTCTTCCACAGCGGATGAAATGGTAACGGTCGAAGCCCTGATGGTTTGGATGACACCGCCAATTTTTTCGATGGCCAAAACGGCACCATCTGTTGCCTGCTGCATACCGGAAATTTGAGATGTGATTTCTTCCGTTGCTTTGGCCGTTTGGGTGGCAAGGCTTTTCACTTCGCTTGCAACAACGGCAAACCCTTTGCCCGCGTCGCCCGCCCGGGCCGCCTCAATCGTTGCATTCAGCGCCAGTAGATTTGTCTGGCCTGCAATATCACTGATCATACTGACAACTTCGCTGATTTTTTTGGCAGCTTCAGCAAGATCTGAAACAGCATCTGTCGTTACTCTTGCTTCATCCACAGCATCTTCAGACACGCTGGTTGCCTGCCCGACCTGGCGGGAAATTTCTCCAATTGACGCCGAAAGCTCCTCAGCCGCTGACGCCACGGTTTGAACATTCGAAGAGGCTTCCTGAGACGCATTGGCCACTTCTGTAGAAAGGCTCATCGTGCCATCTGCGGTTTCAACGAGAGAATTAGCAGTCGCCTGCAATTCTGTTGACGCCCCGGTAAGGGTTCCCATGACTTCAGATACACGATTTTCAAATGTTTGAATAATGGCCGTGATTTTCTCAGTGCGGGCTTCTTTCTCAGCGATTTCCGCACGCTCCCTTTCACGCTCTTCTTCCATTTGCTTTTCTGTACGCTCCCGATCCAAGCGGTCTCGCTCTTCCGCTTTTCTAGCAGCTTCTTCAGCTTCTTTCTCCAGCCGCCGTTGCTCGTTCGCACCGTCTTTAAAAACCTGAAGGGCTCCAGACATGTCACCGATCTCATCCGTCCGATTTTGCTCTGGAACGATTGTCTCCAAATCTCCAGCCGCCAATTTCTTCATTGCGGAGGTGATCGAGGCCAGGGCCGTTGTTATATTTCGGGCGAAAAACACTCCGACCGTTCCTATAATCAACAAAAGCACAACGCACAGGATCATGAACACATTACGCATTTCAACAATGGGTTCTAAATACTCGGTTTCGTCGATTTCTGCGAGAACAGCCCATTTAGTCCCCATAAATTCCAGAGGCCCATAAACTGATTTCACCTGAACACCGCGATAATCTTCGCCAGCCATCACCCCTGTTTTCCCTGCAAGCGCATCTTTTGCCGCAGCCGTTTTGATGGACCGGGTCAAAATCGTGCTTGTTTCTGAAAAACGCGAGTCACTTCGCATCAGAAAATCCTGTCCAACGATGTAACTTTCACCAGTCTCTCCCAAACCTTCTGAAACCTGCATCAAGCTGTTCAGCCGACTAATGGACATTTGGTAAGCCAGGACCCCGACCTGTTTTCCATTATCAAATATCGGACTGGCGATGAAACTTGCAGGTGCATTATTACTGGGCGCATATGGCGCAAAATCTTCAAAAGACTGCTGGTCCGGGTTCGTTTTGTTCAGCGTATTTCTGTAAATATTACCAAGTGAGGATGACTTCCATTTTCCTGAATTCAGATTGGTCGCAAAATCTGCTTCCTTAAAAACGGTGTAGAGAAGGTTACCTTTCAAATCGAACAGGAAAATATCGTAATATTCACGAGTATAGAGGGCCTGCCGGAACCATTGGTGATATTTTTTATGAACGGCACTATAAGCAGAGCCATCTGACGCAAATTCCAGTTTTTCTTTCTCGCCGACCGGATGCTGGTTATCCGTTATATAAGCCCTTTGCAATTGCTCGGCCGGGTTCCCTTCAATTTTCTCCCACCCTGCTTTGAATTCCTTAACAGCCTGAACCACATGCGGATTCGCCGCCGTTATCGATAAATCTTCTCGAATTGAAACGAGATAGTTCTCTAAGGCAGACCGACGGGCATCAAGGACCACTTGCAGTTTCTTCTCAACTTCAGCGTTAACTGCCGATGATCCTTCAAAATACCCGAGGAAACTCAGGCTCAATCCCAGAACCAAAGACGAAGCGATGATTAGTAGCGGTAATTTCTTGGAAATCCGTAAACTGACGACACTCATAATATGTGGCACTCCCGAAAAATGCCTGGGCAAAACAACGTCCAGGATCCTTGTGAAGGCACAATGGTCAAATATGAATATTTACAAGCTCTTAATATTTACAGGTTGTGTTCAAATTCAACCAAAATAAAGAAAAATTACGACCAAATAATTAGTCCAATAACAACTAAAAGTACATTCAATGTAATAAATACAATCGCAAAATAGGGAAGTTAATTTGATAATTTGTCAATTTAACTTCCCAGATCAATATGATTCAATAAAACAACATACAAAAAGCAATATAATGCGATTGATTTAACAATCATTACTTTAAAGCATTTGTTTTATTTTCTGTAAGTACTGTTAAACAGCAGCAACAACAATAATCTCAACGGTATAATCTGGTGTCGCCAGCTTGCTTTCTCCGCATGCGCGGGTTGGTGGATTTTGCGGATCAATCCAACTATCCCAAACTGCGTTCATTTCCTGAAAGTCTGCCATGTCAGCCAACCAGATTGTGGCCTGTAAAAGCTGGGACTTACTGCTTCCCACTTCAGCGAGCAACGCATCGATCTTATCCAAAATGTCTTTTGTTTGGTCCGCGACGCTGGCGCCTGCGGTTCCCACCTGACCCGCGAGATAAACGGTATTGTCGTGAACAACAGCCTGGCTCATCCGGCTTCCTGGGTTAATTCTCTTAATTGTCATTTTCATTCCTCTTTTTAAATTGCCTGAAACAGCGGTTTTGACCGGGCATCATCAAACGACCAACCCAGCGTCTTCTATAAAAGAAGTGCGTTCCATGATTGCCGCCCCGCATGTTGGATCAGGCAGAGTATAGAGGGAAAAGAACCGGGGCAAGAACCGAGTTTTATACAGATTTTACTAACATTGACGCGCCCAACCCGCCAGCAGCGGCGATCGCGGCAATCCCATAGGTACCGGCCGCCTCCTTTTGCATTTCATGCCAAAGCCGAACCATATTTACCGCGCCAGAAGCGCCGATAGGATGCCCCCGAGCCAACGCGCCGCCACCGCGGTTAATGCGATCGCCCTTCATGTTCACAGCCTTTTTAAATTCGATCATTTGTACGGCAAAGGCTTCCATTAACTCGGCGACCGCAACCTTGTCTGGATCAAGCTGATTTGCTTTCAACAGCTCATTCACGGTTAGTGCCATGGCGTTCATCGGCACCATCGGCGAGGCGCCTGTCATTTTATAATCCACTATTTCCAGGACTGTTCCCTGCGGCGAAATATTTTGAATCATGCGTTGACTGACCAGCAACACCGCTGCCGCCGCATCTGCCTCAACCGAAACAGTCGCTGCGTTCAACCCGGTCAGCTTATCTCCGACAATCGGTTGGAGCCTTTGAGATACTTTCTGACTTAGATGTCGGCTAAAGGCGTCCTGCATCACTTCATTAATTGGGACTATTTCACTTGCCAAACAATCTCTGGCCTTCATGGCCTTGGCATGACTTTCAACGGCCCAAGCGATCTGCATTTCCGAAGAAATCCCCTTGATCTCAGCTTCTTTCGCCGATGCCTCCAACATGTCAGGATCCCGGTCCGCCCAAGGTGTGAAAGGCGGTCGATCATAAGGGAGCGGCTCTTCTTCACGTGTTCGAGGGCGGCGCATTCTGAGGGGAGATCGACTATAGCTTTCCGCCCCGCCCGCCAGGACAACATGCGACTTGCCTGATTTGATCTTTTCGTAACCAAGACCGATGCTATCAAGACCACTACAGCATTGAGTATCGATCGTAAGAGCGGGTATCCCGTCTGGCAATCCCGCCTGCAAGCCGATTACCCGAGCAGGGTTTCCCCCGCCATATAACGCATTTCCCATGACCACGAGATCCACCTTTTCAGTATCCATGCCGGCGTCGGCCAAAAGCGCGTTCAGGACCACCGCCCCCAAATCCTTAACCTCTATCGCAGAAAATGCGCCGCCACGCGGGATGACGGCCGTCCGCTTTGCGCCGATCATATAGACCTTATTCACGACATTTCCTTAAGCTGCGACTGCAATAGCGACGAATGCAGGGCCTGAAAATCTGTTTTTCCCGAAGGCGTCTGGGGCCAATTTTCACACAGATAAAAGTGATGGGGGACCGCGTAAGGGGCTAAGTATTTTTGACAAAAGATCCGGATTGAAGAAACCGCCAACCTGTCTTCTGTCAGCTTGAGAACCGCAACAATCCGATGTCCCCGTTTGGCATCTTTTTGGCCAAACACGGCGGCCCGGGATATTTCACTATGTCGCAGAAGTGCCGTTTCGATTTCCTCCGGAAAAATATTTCGGCCTGCGGCATTGATCATTCGGTCGGTTCTGCCCGTTAAATACAAAAATCCCTGTAAATCCAGATAGCCCGCATCCCCAGTAAAAAATCCACGATCGACGGGCGCGTCTAATTTCTGTCCAGCATATCCCATAAACTGAAATGGACTTCTAACCCGAATACGACCGCTCTCCCCAGTTTTCACCGGACATCCCTGATCATCAAGAATGTCGATTTCAACAGGGCCAAAAGCGCGCCCTACGGATCCTGCAGGAGGGCTTTCCGTCTCTTTGGCTACGGTAATATAGCTAAGCTCGGAGCTACCATAGAATTCCGCAAATTGAGACTGGGGGAACAGTTTTTTGAGCCTCCTTTTCAACAGGTCAGAACATTTCTCTCCAGACGAGAGCACCAGACGGACGCTGCTCATTACGAAACCATCAGGCGCCGCATCACATAATGCAAGAAGCTGGGTGGGGACAGCGTAGATCACAGTCGCTTCCTGCTTTTTCAAATCCTGCAGGATCCGATCTGGTCGAAAATGTGAATAAAATAAGCTAGTCGCGCCCTCATACAATCCGCGAATGACAGCATACAAAGGAAGGGAGTGAGAGAATTGACCCAGCGCGGCGATCACATCGAAAGAAGAAAGGCCAAATTCTTCGTTGTCACAGACAAAGCTTTCCAGCCAGGATTGTTCCGAGCGAACAAATCCTTTTGGAAGCCCTGTGGAGCCTGACGTAAAGCCAGTGTAAAAAGCATCGGAAACGTTCGTTCGAACCTCTGTTGCAACCGATTTTTGCGGCTGTTGAACCCGTTCTGTTGTTGAAACAAAAAATCCTGGTTCAATAATCGACAAAGCCGCATTCAACTTTTCTGGCGGCCAAGTAGTATCCATAACTTGAACATTGAGCCTGGCTCTAACGCCCGCCAGAAACCAATATATAAAAGGCAGACCGTTTGGCAGACACAGACACAAGGCCGAACAACCTTTGTTTTGTTGAGACAAAACCGCCAGATGATCCTGAATATTCCGGTCAAGCAATTGCCAGCTAACGGGCTTGCCATCCATGAAAAGTGCGGCTTTACCAGAAAAATCTTCAGTATTTTTGCGTATTCTGCAATCGATCGTTTGCTGGCCGGGGATATCTGAATGAAAAACGGTTATCGCCTCAACCGATTTCCGTTTGGTGGTTAGTTGATTAACAGGATGGTTTTCATCAGCATATCCAAGCGCCATACCGCACAGAACCACTTCATCAGTGCTCAATCCAAGGACCTTTCTGACCACATTGTGATATGAAATAAAACTTGCCTGCGGGCAGGTTGCCAGTCCGCAGGCTTGCGCCGCAATCATCAGATGAGCGAGAAATATTCCCGTATCGAGCCAGCCGCCCTGTTCCATGTTCTTAGGAATTGTAAAGATCATACCCACAGGGGCCCCAAAGAAACCGTAGTTTCTCGCTTGCTCTTCCCTCTTTCTTTTTACATCGCGTGGGCCGATGTCAAGCGCTTCAAACAATGAGCGTGCTGCTTGTTGACGCAAGGCCTGCTGATCTTTTGTAAAATCATTCGGATAGTAAGAATACTGATCTTCCGGCGCCTGTTTTTTATCAAAAAAAGCGGCTTTTAACTCAGTCTCCAACCGCGTTTTAACGGCTCCTTCGACAACATGCACTGTCCAGGGTTGAAGGTTACCGCCACTGGGTGCCCACCGTGCAATATCCAAAAGCGCCTCAATCTTCTCGCGGGAGACGTTTCTATTCAAATATCGACGAACTGATCGCCGTGCGCCAATAACTGTTCGCACATTTTGCCAATTCTGTTCTGTCAGGCCGTCAATCATTTTTCCCTTTGCGATCAATACTGTCAAAAGAGCGCGCGTCCAACGCTTCGGCGATATGCGTCCCCATTTTCAAGGTCCGGATAATTACAGGCATCGCGACCGCAAACAAGCTTCTTTCCAAGCCACGAACCCGCTGAGCCTCTTTGACTTCACGGGTAACATCGGCAATGACGGGAATGAAACGAATGGCGAGCGACAATGCCAGGCTTATTTTCTCAACAGCTAGCCAGCGGGAAAATGGCCTTAACAGGGTTTCCAGAGCGCTGATCATATCAGATGTCCGAGACGTCAAGGTGACAAACCCGGCCGCGAGGATTAAAGCTGCAAACCGAACGCTTATAAACACCGCCATTGACCAGGTATTAATCAACCCCTGAGCCAGAAATAATATCAGCAGCAAAATCATCATTGGTCGCAATTGATCTGACAGCGATTTCAGAGGCAAACGGGCCAAAGGGTAAAGGCTTAGAACCAAGACCAGAGCGACGGTTACGCTCCAGATACTTTCAAAAACGAATACACCCGTGCAAAGCGCCACCAACGCCAGCAGTTTGACACCCGCAGGGCATTTGTGAAAAACGGTATCCCCATGATGATACAGGCTGATCATAGGCCACACAGGGACTGATAATATTTCTTTACCTCTGCAGGTGATCCGTCCGCGACCAGTTTTTGATCATGGATACATAAAACCCGGTCAAAATCATTTAACAAGTCCAGATCATGCGTCACAAGCAATACAGACTGTTCCAATCCTGAAATAACGGACATCAGTCGATTTTTGTTTTTAAGATCCAGAAGCGTTGTTGGCTCATCCATGACCAGATATTGAGGCGCCATAATTAAAACCCCGATCAGGGCTACCATCTGTTTTTCACCGCCGCTTAGCTGATGTGTCAACCGGCTCGCCAGATGGGACAGATCATATTTGTCCAGCTCTTCGTTTATGATCTCGCGGACACGAGTTTTTTCGATCTTCAGGTTCTTCAACCCGAAGGCCAGATCTTCTTCAACCGTTGGATAGACAATTTGGTTTTCGGGATTTTGGAAAACGAACCCAACCTGTCGCCGTACCTGACGGCCTTTTTTCTTAGTGCAAAATCCATTGACTGTTACTGACCCGCTTGACGGTATCTGCAAACCATTTATCAAGCGGGCAAACGTGCTTTTACCCGAACCGTTTAGGCCGATTATGCCAATTCGCTTCTCCGACAACTCAACCTTAAGATCGTCCAGAATGACGCGATCCTGAAGTCTGATAGTGACGTCATTGAAGCAAATCATTTTACTGCCCCGCGCCAATCATCGGGTAATTAAGGGATAGGAACGCCCCACGGCCACAATGATTGCCGTTGAAAGAACAACCTTGACCAAATCACCGGGCACAAACGCAATGGCACCAAAAAATGCTTTCTCGACTGGTATTTTAGCCGCAAAGGCCAACCATGGAATACCGATCGCGTATAGAAGGAATACGCCTCCAAACAGGCAAATAGCTGCCACGAGTACAAAATTCAGTCTGAGCCAGTATTTTTCGATCAGGCTGCCAATCACGAAAGCCGTAATCACCCATCCAAAAAGGAAACCGCCGCTGGGCCCGACAAGGACTCCCCAACCGCCGCGCCCACCGGAAAGAAGAGGCAAGCCAACCCCCACCAGAACAAGGAACAGAACCATAGCCAGCGCGCCCCGCTTCGCCCCCAAAATACCACCAGCAAGCATAAGGCCCATACTTTGCGCCGTAATCGGAACCCCGCCCAGGGCTGGAATATTAATCGGTGGAAAAATTCCCAATGCAGCAGTTAACGCGGCAAAAAGAGCGATATACACGATGTCTTTTGTATTCATAAAACAACAACCTTAAAAAAATATGCCGGGCTTCAGCGTCCACTCAGAAAATAGACGTTGGATGATTAGCGATCAATCGAAGCAAAAATAAGGCTTCCACCCGTTACCCAGAATTGGCCTGTTTGTAAGGGCCGCCCTCCCTGGTGTCCAGAGCAAAAAACCAACTTTCAGGCATACATTATATTTTAGCCAATCGGTTCAACCAGAGGGTACAAAAGCTCAATCTGAAAACTCATTTTCAGATTTTTCCTGTAATTAGTGGTGCCGATATTACCTGCTGTTTCGAAGATCAGTCAAAGTTGTTGTTGGTGTAATTGCTTCCGGATCGGTCTTTATATGAATAAGGGCCGCTTTACCAGATTTTCGAGAACGTTCCAGAGCCGGCAAAAATTCTTCGTTTTTGGCAACGGTTTCTGAATGAGCGCCATAGGCTGTCGCGATCATTGCAAAATCAGGATTTTGCAGGTCTGTTGCGGAAATTCGCGCAGGATACTCTCTTTCCTGATGCATTCGAATGGTTCCATACACACCATTATCAATCAATAACACAATGATTTTCGCACCGAATTGAACGGCTGTACCAAATTCCTGCATTGTCATTTGAAAACAGCCATCTCCGGCCAGACAGACAACCTCACGTTCCGGATACCGCAACTTTCCAGCAACCGCTGCTGGCAAGCCGTAGCCCATGGAACCCGATGTTGGCGCCAATTGTGTCCCGTACTGACGAAATCGCCAAAACCGATGTAACCAGATAGCAAAGTTCCCGGCCCCATTTGTCATGATTGCATCAGACGGCAACATATCCCGAAGCACCTCCATTACGTGCCCCATCTGAGCATCACCCACGGTTTGAGGCAAACTGTCCGTCCAGTTTCGGTATGCTTTATGAGCTGCTTCAGCCGTTTGGTTTGCGGTTTTGACCGCAGGTCGCGCATTCATCGCGCTTAAAAACGTTCCGGGCGTTGCATTGACAGCCACGTCGGGTACATAAATGCGCCCTAGCTCCTCGGCACCACTTAGGATATGGATCAGTTTCTGATTTGGTTTTGGAATGCCAAACAATGAGAAGCCCTGACTTGGGTTTTCCGAGAACCGCGCGCCCAGCAATAAAACCAGATCACTCTCGGCGATACGACTTTTTAAAGCAGGATTGATCCCCAAGCCAACGTCCCCAGCATAATGAGGATGCAAATGATCAAATAATTGCTGACGGCGGAAAGAACAGGCAACGGGCAATCCCCAGTTTTCAGAGAACGTTGTGAGCCCTGCAACGGCTTCTTCGTTCCATCGGCTTCCCCCCACAATAAGTAGTGGGTTCTCCGCCTCAGATAATAACGTTTCTATCGCGACCAAAGACTGCTCCATTGGGGCAGGCTCCGCAACCTCGACATAAGGTCCTGCGGTCACATCAGCCTGCTCAGTAAGCATATCTTCGGGTAAAGCAAGAACAACGGGTCCCGGCCGGCCACTCATGGCAACGTGATAGGCGTGCGACAGTATTTCAGGAATCCTGTCGACATGATCAATTTCTTCGACCCATTTAGCCAAATCGCCAAAGGTCTGACGATAATCCACTTCCTGAAAAGCTTCTCGTCCGCGCATTCGCCTGCCAATTTGTCCGACCAGCAGGATCATCGGAGTACTATCCTGTTTTGCCACATGAACGCCCGATGTTGCATTGGTGGCACCAGGCCCCCGCGTCACGAAACAAATGCCTGGGCGCCCTGTTAATTTACCGTCAGCCTCAGCCATCATCGCGGCTCCGCCTTCCTGACGGGCAACCACAGTGTCGATCTGGCTATCATGCAAAGCATCCAAGACGGCGAGATAACTTTCGCCGGGCACGCAAAAAACGCGTTCCACCCCTTGTGCTTCAAGGCAGTCAACGATTATCTGTCCACCGGTTTTCATGCTGCCAGTTCCTTTATTCTGCAATTTTCGCCAGACGCTGTGAAATGCAGAATAGAACGCTGAGCAAATTTATCAAACAGTCATTTTACGGATTTTTAAAGGTAGAGGCCAACTGCCGAGACATCTCCGCTTCATCCAGAATTCAGCCTTTGGCACAGGCTCGCGACAGAGCGACCGGATGCGGATCTGAGGCGGATTTATGGACGTTCTCCTAAAACAAAGAAACGGCGCAAAATGATTGGGCATATTCCAAGGCACGCGCCCAACCTCTCAATTTCTGTAACGCTCGATGGTTCCGAAAAAAATATTCCCCGTCAGCGCATGAAATGCCCGGGGTTCGTAAAATTCTTTGGGTTAAAGCAGAACCAAAACCGAGTCACCGGGTTTCAGGACGCACACTGGATACAGCGACTTGCATAGGGTAACACTTTCAATCGCTGCTCGCCGATTGGTGCGTCGCATTCCGTACAAAGACCGTACCGACCGTTTGCAATATTGCGCAAGGCATTTTCGATGGCTTGAATTTCAACAAGGGCGTCCTGTTCCAGCCTTTCAACAACTTCTTCGTCTTCTCGCTCGGTTGCCTGTTCATGAAAATTGGCACTATGTTCCTGCCGCAAGGTCGTTTCCATTTCTGTAACACGGTCCTTCAGTGTGCTCAGGCGCAACTTCAGCTCTTGCTCAATTGCAGCGACATCCAACATTCCACTCCTCCTGTAAACAAGTTATCCACTTCGATCAGGGTATCTCAACAAAGTTAGGGAACGCTTTGATGGAAATCAAAGGGACAAGCGGTCTTTCACGAATAGTTCCGTCAGGCGAACGAAAAACCTTCATAGTCAGCGGCGGCAACATTGTTGCATTTTTTGACATAGGCAGGATATCCCAGATACGGCATAAAAACTCGGGGCTTACCCGGGATATTGGCTCCCAGATACCAAGAATTACAGGTCGGGAACAGGGTTTTACCAGCCGTTGCATTCACGTGAGAGACCCAATCTTCTTCAAAAACCTGATCAGCTTCAATCACAGCGCGCCCTTTTGCCCGCATATCGGTCAAGCAATCCGTGATCCAATTCACATGCTGCTCAATCGATGGCATCATATTGGCCAGGACCGATGGACTTCCGGGTCCCGTAACAATAAACAGATTTGGAAATCCAGCCATCGCCAAACCCAAATAGGTCTTTGGCCCTTCTTCCCACTTTTCCGCGATCGAACGTCCGCCACGGCCGCGAATATCAATCTTTAAAAGGGCCCCTGTCATAGCGTCAAATCCAGTCGCAAAAATCAGCGTATCCAGCGTATATTCTTCAGCTTGTGTTCTAAGACCCTGCTCTGTAATCCGCTCAATGGGCGACGCTTTAACATCAACTAGCGAGACATTGGACCGGTTATAGGTTTCGTAATACCCGGTATCCACACATAAACGTTTGCACCCCACAACAGTATCGGGCGACAAGGCTTTTGCAACTGAAGGGTCTGAAACAATTTCGTGAATTTTTTCCCGTATATACTCTGCCGCCGTATCGTTCGCGTCCCGACTGACAAGAAGATCATTATACGCCCCTAAAAAAGCCAGTCCCCCGTCTTTCCACCGCCGATCATATTCAGCTCGCCGGTCCGCCTCACTGACCGTCATTGCATCTTCAGGGTTCACTTGAAACAGCATCCCTGAGCGAGTTTGCTGTGCAGCCTCCCGCCGAGCTGGATATTCCTTTTTTACCGCCGCACGGTAAGCATCATCCAACGGTTTGTTATGTGCAGGAACAGCATAACTGGGCGTTCGCTGAAAAACATATAAATGTCCGGCATCCTCAGCGATGACCGGAATAGACTGAATAGCCGAAGATCCGGTTCCAATAATACCGACTTTTTTCCCGGAAAAATCCACCCGATGATGCGGCCAGTTTCCTGTATGATAGACCTCTCCGCTAAAATCAGCCAGGCCATCGATATCAGGGATGTTTGCGGACGATAGACAGCCTGTCGCCATAACGCAAAAACGCGCTGATAATTTTTCATCACTATCCAGAGACACAGACCATATTTCGTTTTCATCATCGAAAACGGCCTGTGTTACCCGTGTATTAAGCTGAATATGTGGCCGTAGTTGAAAACGGTCCGCGACATGATTTACATAGTTCAGCAATTCGGGTTGCGTGGCATAGCGTTCACTCCAGTCCCATTCCTGCTGTAATTCATCTGAAAACTGATAGGAATATTCCGTGCTTTCCACATCACAACGGGCGCCGGGATAGCGGTTCCAGTACCAAGTGCCCCCGACACCATCGCCTGCCTCAATAATTCTGGCCGCAAACCCATTTTGCTTCATTCGGTGAAGCATAAACAACCCGGCGAAACCAGCACCGACAATGATAACATCCAGCATTGAATTTTTTGCCACAACCTGCTCCTTGTTTTTCTTATTAGCAGTTTCATTCAGCCTATCAGCGTCTTCTGATTGAGAAAACCGAAATTTAACTCTTCTCTGCCGCGATTTGCGCAAGCTTCTTTACCATTTCAACAATTTCAGGAAGTTTTCCATGGGCAATATCGCCCCGTGGACCGATGGCATTGATGATATATTTTACCGGCTTACCGTCCACACTGATCGGGGCAACAACGGTCGCCAGTCCTTCAGGCAAGGTTTCCTCTTCATAGGCAAAACCGGCCATTCTATCCTGACGCACCTGCTCCGCCCACACCTCGAATGCGGGTTGGGTTCCGGCCCATCGGTGCTTGTCATACGCCCGCCGAAGATCGTCTGGATCCAGGCTTTGCCAACCGGCCAAAAGTCGGCCCGCACCGCCATAACGAGCTGGAAAGCGCGTTCCAACCTTCGCGTAAAGACCCATCGGCAAGTCAGGAAGGGCACAGGCGACAATCACCATATAGTCCTGGCGCACATGCTGGCTTAAATACAAGCAAACACCAAACTGATCGGCGGCAGATTTCATTTCTGGCTCAATTCGCTTCGCCAGTTGTTCTTCCCGCATTTTACCCGTCAGTTCAAGGATACCGCCTAAACAAAGGCTATAAGTTTTGGTCGCGGCATTAAATTCGACCATCCCCTCTTGCTGGAGTGTTTTCAGAACCGCATAGACTGTTCCGGGATACCGACCCAGCTGAACCGCAAGGGGTGTGACGCCAATCCCTCCGCGCCGATTAGAAAGCGCCCGCAATATATCAATTGTCAGTTTGGCAGCGCCGACCGGCTTAACACCTTTTTTCGTACTGTTATTTTCCATACAAAATTTGATATCCGTATCAAAAGAGATAAGCAGTATTTCAAAAACACAGCCGAAAGCAATTCTGAATTCAGGATTTTAAAATTTTTGTTTGGTTGTAAGGAAGACCGAGCGCAATGCGCGAACACATCCCGCCCGGAAAACTTAAAGTTAGGTGCGGTCCAGTTGACCCGTGATGACATATTTCAGGATTTTAACAACCTGTGCAGGATCACTTGCAACGGCCTGTGCGGCTCCATCTACTTCCTTGAGAGCATGATTAACAGCCTCATCATGCAAGGTAATATACGGTGTTCCCATCGCGGCACAAAAACCGGCATCGAAGGCAGCATTCCACTGGCGGTATTTATCACCAAACCGAATAACAGCGATATCCGCCTCTTCAATCAATGTCCGGGTCCGGATCGCGTTCATTCGACTCCCCATTTGATCCTTCCAAAAATCGCTAGGGGCCTCTCCTAAAATTGCGACGCCACAATCATCGCTATCCTGATGGATTGTCACCGGCGAGACGAATTCCACTGGCAGCCCCGCATTCTTCGCACCCTCTTCGATTTGTTCACGCCAATCCGTATGAATTTCACCAGACAGATATACTGTCCACAATCGTTCAATCATTTTCTTTTCCTGCAGGTAACTGTTTCTTGTCCGTTTAACCTAGCGGATATTTTCGCAATGGCAATAAACAGAGTGCGGACATCGATATGAAACTGGCAGAAACCAACAAACATAACACCAGTCCATATTCCTGATACACCCATCCAGACAGCATCGTCCCTATTAATCTGCCCATGGCATTTGCCATATAATAAAAGCCGACATCCAGAGAAACGCCATCTTCACTTGCAAATGCAACAATCAAATAACTATGCAGCGAGGAATTTATTGCAAAAACAAAACCGAAAACCGCCAGCCCCAGTGTAATCAGCCATTCAGGGTTCCATCCCGTAACCATCCCACCGGCAATCAAAATTGGAACAGTGATTAGAAAAAGGGCCCAAACAATGGCCTCTGACACACCCGGTGGTCTATTCACTTTCCGACCTGTCAGATACGGTGTTGCAGATTGAACGGCACCATATCCGATAACCCACAAGGCAAGGTAACTGCCGACGCCCCAGTGACTCCAACCAAGGGTCTCAGCCATAAAAACGGGGAGTGCGACAACAAACCAAACATCACGTGCGCCAAACAGAAAAAGACGCGCGGCGGAAAGATAATTAATGGCCTGGCTTTTTGAGAAAATTTCGCTGAATTTCGGCTTATTTTTTGCGCGGCCCAGTTCTTTTTTCAACAATATCAGGCTGGCAAGCCAGACAAGGGCCAAAGCAATGGCCATAACCGCGTTTGCTGCAGTAAAACCGAGCCCGGCAAGCAAGGCCCCACCCAAGAAAAAACCCGCCCCTTTTAACGCATTCTTCGACCCTGTTAAAATGGCAACCCATTTAAATAATTGATGCTGGGCATCCGAGGACACAACTATCTTAATTGCGCTTTTGGCACTCATCTTGTTTAAATCTTTGGCAACCCCAGAAAGAGCCTGCGCCGCCATCACCCAGGGAATTGTTAAACCAAATATTGGAAAAACCAGCATTGATAAGGCGACGATCTGCATAAAAAGCCCAATATTCATGGTCCGATTGAGACCCAAACGCGCCCCTAACCAGCCTCCGATAAGATTGGTTACAACACCAAAAATTTCGTAAAACAGAAAAAGAAACGCGATCTGCAAAGGCGCATATCCAAGCTCATGGAAATATAGAACCACCAGCATACGCAGAGCACCGTCTGTCAGCGTAAATGCCCAATAATTACCGGTAACGACAAAATACTGCTTGATGTCTGCCGGTAGGGTTCTGCTCATAGGCATCCTCTTCTGCTAACGAACATTGGTCACTTTACGCATCAATTCAACAACACGATTGGCATATCCCCATTCATTATCATACCACGCATAAATTTTTATATGTGTGCCGTTGACAACCATGGTGGACAGCGCATCAATGATACTGGAACGCGGGTCCGTGCGGTAATCGACAGACACAAGGGGACGCTCTTCATAACCCAGAATATTTTTCAGATCTGTCTCGGAAGCCTGCTTCAGAACAGCGTTCACTTCCTCTACCGTTGTTTTACGCTCTACTTCAAAAACACAATCTGTCAAAGACGCATTTGCCAGCGGCACCCGAATGGCATGACCGTTGAGCCGGCCTTTCAGTTCCGGGAATATATGTGTAATCGCCGTGGCTGAGCCTGTCGTTGTGGGGATAAGGCTGGATCCACAGGCGCGGGCTCTTCGCAAATCCTTATGCGGAGCATCCAGGATGGTCTGAGTGTTGGTGATGTCATGAATTGTCGTCATCGAACCATGCTTGATGGTAAAATTTTCATGGATAACTTTGACAACTGGCGCCAGACAATTTGTAGTGCAGGACGCCGCGGTTACAATCGGATACTGACCGTCTTCATACAGCCCGTCATTTACCCCCATTACGATATTGAGAATACCCTCTTCCTTGACCGGTGCCGTCACGACAACATGTTTGACACCCTGATCAAGATAGGCCTGCAGCTTTTCTTTCTTATTATTCTGTCCCGACGCTTCAATGACAACGTCACATTCAGAAAAATCGGTGTCTCCAATGTTTGAATTTTGGGTGAACAGGATTGGCTGATCGTCAACCACAATGCGATCATTCCGGGAATCGGCAGTATGGTGCCAAATGCCATGAACAGAATCAAACGTAAGCAGATGCGCGAAGGTTTTTGCGTCCCCGGCAGGATCATTGATCTGTGTAAAAGAAACTTCTTTCCAATCCCAAGCGGCCCGAAGAGCCAATCGGCCCATCCGGCCGAACCCATTAATCCCAACCTTGATAGTCATTTTCTCTCTCACGGTTTTTTATACGCGCGCCAATCAACACATCCCCGGCAGCCCAACATTTTCAACTCTTACAGAGGACTCTGCTTACATACAATGTATTTTTAAAGACAGTTTTGTGACCGGTTTCATTGGTCTTGCTGAACAAAAAAGGCCGCCACTCCGTTAATAGAGAAGCGGCCTGATCACTCTTTTCCAGATTTTGGAAATCAGATTACGCGATTTTCTGTTTGCTGATTTTTCGCACAAGCACGTAAAAAACCGGGGTCAGGAACAAGCCAAAAAATGTCACACCCAACATACCGGAGAAAACAGCGACACCGATTGCCTGACGCATTTCCGCCCCTGCGCCAGATGACACAACAAGGGGCAGCACGCCCATGATAAATGCAAAGGATGTCATCAGAATAGGCCGAAGCCTCAGACGGCTTGCCTCAACAGCGGCGTCTACGATAGAGCGTCCTTCTCTTTCCAGTTCACGGGCAAACTCAACGATCAAAATGGCGTTCTTTGACGCAAGCCCTGCCAAGACAAACAAACTGACCTGCGTAAAGATGTTATTGTCGCCGCCAAAAATATAGACCCCGATCAAGGCCGAAAGAATACTCATCGGTACGATTAGGATAACCGCAAAGGGGATCGCCAAACTTTCATACTGGGCTGCAAGAACCAGAAAAACCAAAAGAATACACAGCGGGAAAATATAAACTGCCGTGTTCCCCGCCAGGATTTGCTGATAGGTAAGCTCGGTCCACTCGTAATCGATCCCACGCGGTAAGGTCTCGTCCAGAATTTTGGTTATCGCATCCTGCGCTTGCCCGCTGGAATAACCGGGAGCCGCATTTCCGTTCAGATCTGCGGAACGAAAAGCGTTATATCGCATTGCCGTATCTGGCCCAAATGTCTCGGTAACGGTCAGAACACTTCCCAGCGGCACAAGATTGCCTTCTTCGTTTCGGGTCTGCAAATTCAGGATATCATCCGGGGATGATCTGTGTTTTTTATCCGCTTGAGCAATAACCTGGTAGGTTCGGCCAAATTGATTGAAGTCATTCACGTACAAAGAACCCAGATAAATCTGCATTGTCTGGAACACTTCCTGTACAGGAATACCCAGTTGCATGGCCTTGGTCCTGTCAAGATTGGCCTGAAGCTGAGGCACGTTGATGTTGTAACTGCTGAAAACACCCGCAAGCTCAGGGGCCGCCCATGCTTTTTGCTGAACTTCTTTCATGACATTGTCCAGCGCCACATATCCTAAATTAGCGCGATCCTGAACCTGCAATTTAAAACCACCAACATTCCCCATTCCCTGTACCGGTGGCGCCGGAAAAACGGCGACAAACGCTTCTTCAATCGCGGCGAATTTCTGCTGTAATTTGCCAACAAGCGCCAAACCGCCCAGGCCCGGGTCTGTCCGTTCTGCAAAGTCGTCCAATGTGATGAACAAAACACCTGCGCTGGAGCTATTGACAAATCCATTGATCGACAATCCGGGGAAGCCAACCGCACTCTTTACGCCAGGTTCATTGAGGGCAACTTCTGACATTTCCCGAAGGACATCTTCTGTTCTTTCTAACGTTGCGCCTTGAGGCAATTGCGCAAAACTCACCAGATACTGTTTGTCCTGAATAGGAATGAAACCCGATGGGATCGTTTGAAAGCCTTGATAGGTTACGCCAAGCAAAAGAGCAAACAAGCCCATCATAATGGCCTTGCGCCCAACAACAGCCTTCACTCCTTTCGCGTACACCCCCGTCGTGCGATTGAAAAATTTATTAAATCCTTGGAAAAGCCAGCCTAAAAGCCAGTCGATACCGCGGGTCAGGACATCTTTTGGCGCGTCTTTCTTTTTAAGCAGCAACGCCGATAATGCCGGGCTCAGGGTCAACGAGTTAATCGTTGAAATAACGGTTGCGATGGCAATTGTAAGCGCAAATTGTTTATAAAACTGACCGGTTAATCCACTGATGAAGGCAATGGGAACAAAAACGCCCGTTATCACCAGTGACGTCGCCACAATTGGGCCTGTCACTTCTTTCATTGCGGCCAATGTCGCGTCCCGGGAAGATAAGCCCCTTTCAATATTTCGTTCCACATTCTCGACAACAACGATCGCATCATCCACAACAATGCCAATTGCCAAAATCAGGCCAAAGAGGGACAGAACGTTAATTGAAAAACCCAAGACAAACATCAGTGCAAATGTACCAACGATGGACACCGGCACTGCCAGCAACGGAATAACCGACGCCCGCCATGTTTGTAAAAAGACGATGACAACAATGACAACCAGAGCCACCGCCTCTAGCAACGTCATGATGACGGCTTTAATAGAATCCTGTACAAATACGGTCGGGTCGTAAACGATACTGTAATCAACGCCTTCTGGAAAACCTTGTTTAAGGTCGGCCATTGCAGCGCGGACATCCCGGGATATATCCAATGCATTTGATCCAGGGCTGGCAAAAACTGGAATAGCAACAGCGGGCTTATTATCCAAGATGGACCGCAACGCATACTGTTGGGCATCAAGCTCGATACGAGACACATCCCCAAGTCGCGTAATAATACCGCTCTCCTCCCGCTTAATGATAACATTGGCAAACTCTTCCGGGGATTTCAGACGCCCCTGAACGTTAATGGGCATCTGAACCTGCACACTATCATCATAGGGCGGTCCCCCGATTGTTCCTGCGGCAACCTGAATATTCTGGGAACGGACAGCGTTCACGACGTCAATCGCGGACAGGCCGCGCTCGGCCACTTTGTCAGGGTTGAGCCATATGCGCATCGCATAATCACCAGAACCAAAAAGACTGACCTGACCGATTCCGTTAATTCTGGCCAACCTGTCTTTCACGTTCAACGTCGCATAATTGCGAAGATACAGCATATCATATCGTTCGTTTGGCGAGCGCAGATGGACCACCATTGTCAAATTTGGCGAACTTTTTACAACTGTTACGCCCAACTGCCGTACGACTTCCGGCAATCGCGGTAAAGCTTGCGATACCCGGTTCTGAACTTTTTGCTGGGCAAGATCCGGATCCGTTCCGATTTCAAACGTCACCGTCAAAGACAGGCCGCCATCTGTCGCCGCCAGAGAATTGATGTAGAGCATTCCCTCAACACCATTAATCTGTTCTTCAAGTGGCGCCGCAACGGTTTCGGCAATTTCAGCCGGATTAGCACCCGGAAACTGAGCCTGAACAACGATTGACGGGGGGACAACCTCTGGATATTCAGAGATCGGCAACTTCATCATTGCGATGGCACCGGCTACAAAAATCAGGACTGAGAGAACACCCGCAAAAATGGGCCGATCAATGAAAAAACGGGATAGGTTATGCATTCCGATACCTTTAAGATAAACGGCCGTGAGGTCGGTAACTGAAAATAAGGTTGAGACGCGCCAGGAACTAGGACTGACTTTTTTGAACCGGTTTTGGCGCCACCGGCATTCCGGGCCGAAGCTTCATCAGACCTTCGACAATGACTTGATCATTCACCGACAGGCCAGATGTAACAACCCGCTTGCCATCCTGAGACGCGCCCAACACAACCTGCCGATATTCGACCGTGTTGTCTTTGGAGATCGCATACACAAATTTACGATCCTGATCGGTATTGATGACGTCGGGCGAAATCATTATGAGCGGCACGGGATCGGGATTTCCGATATTGACTTTGGCAAACATGCCCGGCACCAGATTTTCCTGCTTATTCTCAAAAATAGCGCGCGTTCGTATCGTTCCCGTATTCGGATCAATTCGATTATCAAAACTGTGCACAACGCCTTGAATCATGGTGCCATTGCCGACCTGAAGTTCTACCGGAATAACGACCTTGCTTAAATTCTTTTTGTCCGTGCTGCCAAGCAACGCCACATACCGCTGTTCGTCGATTTCAAAATCGGCATAGATGTCATCAGTTGAAACGATGGTCGTTAATACAGGTGCGTTTGGCCCTGAATTAACATAATTGCCGCGGGTGATTTCCACCCGACTAACCCGCCCGTTAATTGGAGATTTAACATAGGCATGATCCAAGGCAATCTGTGCCTGTTCCAACGCGGCAACAGACTGCCGGACCCGGCTAGCAGCAACCGTATAAGCATTTATCCGCTCATCAAAAACACGCTTGGAAACATTTCCTTTGTCCACAAGCTCCTGAGCCCGCATTTTTTCCTTTTTTGCCAGCGTCAGATTTTGCCGGGCAGCATCCAGTTCCGCTTTTGCCTGCTTCACTGCGGTTTCAAAGGTACGCGGGTCAATCACGAACAGAATATCTCCGGCGTGAACTTTCTGGCCATCTTCAAAACGGACGTCCACGATTGCACCGCTCACTTGCGGGCGCAATGCCACTTCTTCTACTGCCTTCAAACGCCCGGAGTAACTACTCCACAAGCGGACCTGCTCTATCTCAACATTTTTAACAGTTACAGGCATAGCTTGCGGCGCCTTTGGCGGCGTACCGCCCTCGGCTTCAGCTGAGGAGGGGCTGAACATAATAAATTGCATTGCAACCGCGCCAGTAACGAGCAAAGCAACACCAAATATCAGTTTTGTAAATGATAGCCGTTTCATCAGAAAAAACACCCTTAATTGAAGATACCGATCGGTATGTTATTAGGGGAAGTACATAACAGGAGGTCTGATTTCAAGATTAGAATGAAACCAATTCTTTCTTCTGTGACCGGTCTTACATTTTCGATCACAAAACCGGGATGAGCATCACAAAATCGTTTGATACTCTTTTCTCAAGCCAACAACGCGGTAGATGCCTTCAATCAAGTCTCTTCTCAGATCAACGTCATTGTGAAACATCGGTGCAAAGGTAATCACGCCTTGGATAAAGTGATAAAGCAGGCGGGCTACACGTTCAGGATCGGCGTCTTCCGCCAGCATGCCTGCCCGCTGAAGGCCCCGGATCATCAGTGTATGATGCTTCATGATTTCTGCGGAAAGCTCTTCGGCACATTGTATGACTTTGGGTTCTGCAGCGTTCACATGGCTACTCGTCTTGAATATTGTGCAGCTATGCGCATCCGGCGTGAAGGGTCCTTCCTCTACCAGATGGCGATCCATAATCATATCAACGAGATTCTGCAGATGCTCCTGCGGTGTAAATTTCGCGGATGTAATCCTGTCAAAGTCTGGTTTCGAAACGTCCCAATGGTGTTTTCCGGCCTGATAATACAGGTCCGCTTTAGAGTCAAAATGATGATAGAAAGCGCCTTTGGTAACCCCCGCAGATCGGCAAATTTCATTGACGCCCACTTCGTGATAGCTACTCCTGCTGACCAGATGAATGGCCGTATTCAGCAATTTTTCTTTAGTCCGTTCCGGGTTTCTCATTGTTTTCCATCGCGCTGTCCTTTTGAACCATTTACATACCGTACGGTACATTTTCAAGGGACGGGCACCAGAAGCCTTACTTTCTTTTGTCCGTCTGTTGCAGATAAGAATATTTGCGTGAATACAAGTATCTTTCTATGCTCGTTGCAACCATGCGACACAGGTTTCGCAAACTTTAGAACCGCCCTAACTGAGTGAGCCCAACCAACTCTGCATTAAACACAGCCGGCCAAATAAAGGCCCTCGCGCATCAGGCAATAGATTTCAATGATCACTTTTTTCACCTTCTTCGGACAACAGGCAAGGCTTATCCTTGCCCTTGGTGTTCTTATTGGATTGTTTCTGCCAAATTTTGGCGAGATCGTTGCGCCTGCATTGCAGGTTCTTGTGGTTCTTTTGCTTGCAACCGCAATGATCCGTGTTGACCTTCTGCAAGTATTATCTCATTTGAAAAACCCGATCAAATTGGGAGGACTGCTTTTTTTACTGATGATTGCGCTACCGGTGATTATTCATCTTGCGTGTCAGTTCATTGGCCTTTCCCCAGTTCTTCATATTGCCCTTGTTCTTGTAGCCTGCGCCCCGCCGCTTGCCTCTGCACCGAGCATGGCGGCACTTCTCAAACTGGATGATGCACTGGTTCTGAATATATTGGTTGTTGGCACTTTAATCGTCCCGTTTACAGTGCCTTTAATTACCCTCTACCTTCTGGAATTGCCTCTTAACCTTGACCCGCTCTCCCTTCTCTCCCGGCTTCTTCTGACCATTTCGTTGGCCATTATTCTCGCCATTTTTCTTCGAAAAACCATAGGAGAAACAAGGCTTATTCGCTATCACAAGCTGATGGATGGCGTGTCAGCGTTGATTATGTTGATTTTTGCAATCGTTATCATGAACGGCATCGGTCTTCATGCCTTTGATGATATGGACGCATTTGTTGAGAACTTGAGCGCGGCCCTATTTGCCAACTGGGGTATACATTTGCTGTTTCTCATTGTCTTCGTGGCCTCAAGGAAAATTTCAAAACCGAGGAATAGCCTCATTTCACCAACCCAAGGCGCCGTCGCTCTAATGGCTGGCAACCGCAACGCCGCCCTCTTTCTCGCGACGTTTCCCCCCGAAACCGTGACATCTCTTCTCCTGTTTATTGCGCTGGCTCAGTTTCCAATATACTTAACCCCGCTTGCATCAACTCCTTTGTATGGATGGCTAACAAAATACAAAGAAAGCCCACCCTCTCCGTCAACACCAACCAAGATTTAAGGATCGCTGATACGCCCTAAAAAACAGAAGATTGAGGGTCAAGTCCGGCGAAGAATGTAAATATCCATCACCCAACCATTCACTTCACGCGCTTTATTTCGCTGTTCGATAATTTGGTCCCCCATCTCTTCCAGCGGCCCGGACAGGGTTATTTCTTTATCCATTCCCACATAGGCACCCCACCATATGGACAGCGCCTCTTCCGTCAAAAACTGAAATGAATTTTCACCGTCCAGCATAACAACAACGGTTTCAACATCCTTTGGCCAGCCCCGCTCCCTTAACTGCCGTCCAGTGGTCACCAGAAAAGGTTCGGCCAGTTCATTAAGCGGAATATTGTGGGATGCCGTCAGGCCTTGTATTGCCGTAATGCCCGGAACCACCTCAATCTTGATCAGTGTCTGCGACTGAAGGCGAGACGCTATTCGAAGGCTGCTGTCATACAATCCGGGATCGCCCCAGATCAAAAAGGCCGCCTTGCCGGCTGTCCCGACTTCAGCTTGAAGCACATGCAGCCAGATTTTAGCAATTTCATCATGCCAGGCGTTTACTCTTTCCTGATAATCCACAATTTCCGGATTACGAACAGGCAGATCAAACTCAATAATTCTTGTTGCAGGATTATCGAGAATATCGGCAAGAATACCTCTGCGGACTTCCGCCAGCTCATCTTTTTTCTTTCCCTTACGGGGTATCAGGATTGCATCCATTTGATTTAGGACACGCACAGCCTGAAGAGTTAGATGTTCTGGATTTCCGGTCCCAATGCCAACAAGCGATAATTCTAGCATACTGTCCCCATAAAAAAGGCGGCCTTAACACGATAAGGCCGCCTCAACATTCAATGATGTCTTATAAATCAGGCGCCGTTGTGAAGACGATCTGTAACCATTCCACCATTTGCAAAATTACGGCTTGCTTTTGCGATTGCCAAAACAGCCAAATCAGCAAGAGGTTCAATCAGGATCACAGTCATATAGGCTGCGCCAAAGGTTGTAACACCGGTTAAGGTTTCTGCCGTAAATCCAGATCCGTAAAGGGCCCAGAAAGTCACCCAGGCAACAATGCCGCCTTGGTAGGCAGTCGACAATGCGAATGTCTGTTTGTAAGTGAGGTCGACATAAGCGGTATCTGGCGCAATGATGCGTTTCGCAAGATACTGAAGACCAAATAGCGGAACCAGCAATGTCGTCAGGTTCATGCCGTATTGTGGCAAATCAAACGGTGCAAAGAAGAGACCCTGTATCAACAGACCGAAGGCCAGTCCAAACGCAGCAGGAGCCGCTCCCAAGATCAGAAACAATGTTGATCCAAGAATAAAATGAACTTCCGAAACGCCAACCGGGTAATGTGGCAAAACTTCGAAGAATGAGAAAACCAGCGCAGTGGCGGCGGCACTTCGACCGATCAAAGAGACGGGCCCTTGTTTTTTTATTGTGTCCCATGCGAATTTCAAGCCAACACCAATGGCGCCAACGGCAGTCGCGTAACTCAGGGCAATTTTTGTACTGTCTACTATTCCAGGTTCGATATGCATTTTTTTCTCCTCTCCGTCCACCCGACGGTATGGGTACAGTTTCAGTTAGTGGCCGGTATCCTGACTCATGATCTTTGCTGGTCATCCCCTTCCCAGCCTTAAAAAGGCCAGTGGTATCTGAAAACCAACCATCACCTACAGTCGCGGGGGCGGTTGAGGCTTTGAATGCCTGAAATAGGTCCATCCGATCCTCATTCCCGTTTCATTCCCGAATGCTTTGCACACACTTTGGAAACCACGTGATAACTACTCTTCGTATCAACTAAAAATATGAGACGCAAGAATATTCGCACGCATCTGGGGGTCGCCAGCCGACGTCAGACGATCTCTTCCGGCCAGTTTCCTTTAAGGACATGCGGCAATCCGGCAACCGCCAGTATGGCTGTGTCACTCAATTTGGCGATATCCTGATGAAGCCAACCGGCCAAATCACAATATTGACGGGTCAGTTTTTCCATTGGAATCACGCCCATATTCGTTTCGTTACTCACCAGGATAAGATGTTTATCGGAATGCGATCCTTTTAAGTCAGAAATCAGAGACAAAAATGATCGTTTTTCTGTCTCCAGTTGTTCGCTGTCTTCAGTGAACAACAGATTACTAAGCCATAGGGTCAGGCAGTCCACCAACACAATATCCGATATTTCAAACCCCTTGCCAATGGCCTGCGCCAGTTTGGTCGGCTCCTCTAGGCACACCCAATGGGAGGGCCTCTGCTCTTTATGGCGCTCTATTCGGGTTGTCATTTCTTCATCAAACGCAGTTGCTGTTGCGATATAGCAGACATTTTTACCCAGAAAATCAGCAAGCCTTTCGGCCAAGCCACTTTTGCCTGACCGTGCGCCTCCCAGAATAAAATGAAGTTTCATACCCGATGCCTCAAAACACAAAATGAATGCTGAAGAATGTAAAGGATATGCAGCCCGCGCAACAGGCCTTATAACAAATATGTTACGCTTCTTCTTGTTACGGAATTGAATTTATGGATATCGCCCACCTGATCGACGGCATTACTCCCGTCTCACTGAAAAATTTGCCGCAGATCCAGGCAAATATTGATCAGAAGACAAAACCTCCCGGGTCACTTGGAAAACTGGAAACGCTTGCGGCGACATTGGCGAAAATTCAGGGTAGCAAAAAAGTAACCATCAATCATCCCATGATGCTGGTTTTTGCCGCAGATCATGGCCTTGCGGCACAGGGTGTCAGCATTGCCGGCAGTGAAGTCACGCAACAGATGGTGGCGAACTTTCTTAATGGCGGCGCAGCGATCAACGTCTTTTGCAAAGCCAACGATATGGCCTTCAAGGTTATTGATGCAGGTATCAAATTTCCGTTGAAAGGAATGGCCGACCTGATCGATCAATCGGCCGGGCTCGGCACCAATGATATCAGTTCTACAAGCGCCATGAGCGAGGACCAACTCGAATTCTGTCTGACCAAGGGCTCTCATATTGCCAGTCTTCAGATAAAAGCCGGAAGCAATGTCATCGGCTTTGGTGAAATGGGTATTGGTAACACCTCGACCGCAGCGGCGGTCTGTGCTGCGGCGCTGAATGAAACCGCGGAAAAAATGGTGGGCCGCGGAACAGGCATCACTGACGAGCAATTACGCCGAAAAACGGCATTGGTATCAGAGGCAGTATCCCGTGTCACAAGCGAAGACCCTGTGGTGATCCTGCAGGAACTGGGCGGTTTTGAAATTGCGCAGATATGCGGTGCCATGCTGGAATGTGCAAAGAACAAAACGGTCATTCTAGTAGATGGTTTCATCGTTACAGCCTCCGCCCTTCTTGCCTGTATGATGGCCCCCGCCGCACGGGACTATATGATCTTCTCGCATGCATCGCAGGAACAGGGGCATAAAATGGTTCTGGACGCGCTGAAAGCCGACCCTCTCCTTGATCTTGAAATGAGGTTGGGAGAAGGTAGCGGCGCGGCCCTTGCTTTGCCACTTTTAAGGGCGGCTGGTGCCTTCTATAATGACATGGCAACCTTTGAGAGTGCGCAGGTAACCGTTTAAAGACACCGAAGCATACAGGTACCCTATTGATGAAGCACATATTTTACCAACAGATCAATTTGTTCTTCATTGCCCTTGGGTTTTTCAGCCGCATTCCGATTCCAAAATCGGTAACCTTTAAAGCTGAATATCTCAATCAGGCCAGTCGTTATTTCACGTTGGTGGGCTGGTGTCTGGGACTACTTGTAACCGGCCTGTACTTGTTGCTCGACATTTTTTTTCCTCAGTCGGTGAGCATATTCCTGTGTATAAGCGTTGGCTTGCTACTCACAGGGGCCTTTCACGAAGACGGATTGGCAGACACATTCGACGGTTTCTATGGGGGGCACACCAAGGCCGATAAATTACGGATAATGAAAGACAGTCGGCTTGGCACCTACGGTGCGGCTGCCCTTTTTATGTGTCTGCTTGGCAAATGGGTTTTATTGACCGAATTAACAAATGTTCCAATGGCTTTTTTAATTGCCTACCCCGCATCCCGGGCAATTGCCTCCAGCTTTATATTTGACATGGACTATGCGCGGCTGGACGAGACCAGCAAATCTGCCCCCCTCGCCTCTCGGCAAACCGGACGGGAATTGCTTGTATCGCTCACCTGCCTGCTTCCTCTGTTCCTGTTTGTGCCGGTGCTTCTAATCGTGAAACTTTTTGCTGTTCTGGTTTTAGTGCGCTTTGCCCTTCAATGGTTCATGAAACGGCATCTGGACGGCTATACGGGGGATACACTGGGTGCCTGCCAACAACTCTCAGAGCTTACAATTTATGCTCTGCTTCTGGGAATGTCTGCATCATGAACAGATATGATCATGTCATAATTGATCTGTATCGACATGGTGCAGTTGACGGGCCGCCCGCATTATATGGACATACCGATATTCTGCCATCGGCGCAGGGTGGCCGGGCACTTGTCCGACATTTGAACCACAACACGTCTTTGCAATCTATTGTTACTTCGCCGCTTCGGCGGTGTAAAAACTCTGCGACCGAATATGCAGAAACAGGGGAAGTAGCGTTAGACACCGATCTGGACTTCATGGAAATGAATTTTGGTGACTGGGATGGTGTTCCGTTCGATACGCTTCTTGATCAAAAAGACGAGTTGATGAATTTTTGGAGTGACCCCTCACGCGTAACACCCCCTAATGGAGAAAAACTGGTAGAGTTTCGGTATCGCGTCCTACGGGGTTGGGACCGGCTGATCGCCGATCCGATGTCCGCCCATATCGGGCTGGTGGTTCATGGCGGTGTCATCCGACTGATCCTGAGTGCCATTCTTGATATTGATTACCGTAACCCCAAGATATTCAGCCAGTTGTCGATCGATTATGCTAGTCAGACCCGCATTGAAATATCGCATTATGATGGCGATGCTTTCCCGATTGTAAAATTCATCAATAAACCTGCCCCCGATGAGGAAATGTCATGACAGCGGTGATCATGCTGCAAGGAACCGGCTCGGACGTGGGAAAATCCATATTGGTTGCAGGGCTCTGCCGGGCCCTGAAAAACCGGGGATATTCTGTTCGGCCTTTTAAGCCTCAGAATATGTCGAACAATGCAGCTGTTACCCCGGAGGGCGGAGAAATCGGTCGTGCCCAACAATTGCAGGCACTGGCATGCGGCGCCCCAAGCAGTGTTCACATGAACCCTGTTCTATTGAAGCCACAAGACGGAAAATCTCAGGTCATTGTTCAGGGGCAGGTTTCCGGAACGGGGGGAATGTCATATTTTAAAGAGAAAAAAACCGACTTACTGGGCAAAATTCTGGAAAGTTTTGAGACCCTGAAACAACAGGCGGATTTCATTGTCGTCGAAGGTGCTGGCAGTCCGGCAGAAGTTAACTTGCGGTCAGGCGATATCGCCAATATGGGTTTTGCGACCACTGCCAATGTCCCTGTTATCCTTGTTGGCGACATCAACCGTGGTGGGGTCATTGCCTCGGTCGTCGGCACGCACAACTTATTGCCTGAGAACGAGCAATCCTTGATCAAGGGGTACCTGATCAACAAGTTTCGTGGCGATACCAGGCTATTTGACGATGCCCTTACCCTTATGACAGATCTGACCGGCTGGCATAACATGGGGATCGTGCCCTTTATTCGCGAGGTCGGGGATTTGCCGGCTGAGGATGGTATGGCATTGGATGGCAAACAGGGCCACACACGATCGAGTAACCTTCTTATAGTTGTTCCTCGGCTCGCCCATATCGCCAATTTTGATGACCTTGATCCCTTGCAGTCTGAAGAAGATGTCGACGTTGTCTTTGTTCAGCCGGGCACGCCCCTTCCAGGCGATGCCGATCTTGTAATTTTACCGGGAAGCAAAACAACCCTTGCCGACCTGCATGATTTCCGGCAGCAAGGCTGGGATATTGATCTTACTGCGCATATTCGGCGGGGCGGTAAAGTCTTGGGCCTGTGCGGCGGCTACCAGATGCTTGGAACACTTTTATCTGATCCTGACGGCATCGAAGGGGCTAAAGAAACTATTTCCGGACTTGGGTTACTTGGGTTGGAGACAACACTCTGTGCCAGCAAAACAGTTAAACTGACCGATGTTTCGGATGTAGTTTTAGGCTGTCAAACCTCAGGTTATGAAATCCATCTGGGGGACACACGCGTAGTGGACCCTGCGTTGGTTCCGTGGCTTTTGGATGACGACAGACCGATCGGCTACATGTCAGAAAACAGACAGATAGCGGGAACATACCTCCATGGACTCTTTACAGATAATGCATTCCGCCAGAAGTTTCTGAACCGCTTCAGGCAGAAAGATGGGTCATACAGCGACTATTCTTCCAAGATCGAAAAGGCTCTTGATACCCTTGCACAGGAGCTCGAGAACTGCGTCGATATTGATGCAATAATCAGGATTGCAAAGGAAGCGGATCAATGATCCTTGAGATCCTTGTCGGGCACTCCTTTGGTAATGTGCTTGTCTCTGTCCTGTTGGCCATCATAATCGACAGCCTTTTTGGCTGGCCAGATTTTCTATTTAAAATACTCTCACATCCGGTGGTCTGGATCGGAAGACTGATAAAGACGCTGGACACCCGGCTCAATATTCCTGCAAAAAGCCCTTTCGTCCTGCGTTTTATGGGCATACTAACTTTGCTGATCACAACAACTGTCACTTTGGCGATTACGCTCTTCATCTGGTTGATACTCCCGACGGGCCCGTTTGGCATCTTGATAAATGCCCTTTTGATTTGGCCATTACTCGCCATTCATTCGTTACACCAGCATGTTGATAATATTCGCGCCCCATTAGCCAAGAATAAGCTGGAAAAAGCCCGCATGGCCATCGCAATGATCGTCAGTCGTGACCCTAAGACGCTGGACCAGTCAGCCATTTGTCGTGCTGCCATAGAAAGTCTCGCCGAAAACACATCCGATGGAGTAATTGCGCCCCTTTTCTGGGCCTGTTTATTCGGATTACCGGGGGTCGGTTTTTATAAAGCGGTCAACACACTGGATTCCATGATCGGATACAAAAATGAAAAATATTTACATTTTGGATGGGCTTCCGCCCGGTTCGATGATTTGGTCAATCTGATACCCGCCCGCCTGACGGCTTTATTGTTTCTGCTCGCATCCGGGGCCCCTCTAAAGGGATTAAAATGTATTAAAAACGATGCTGGCAAGCATCGTTCTCCAAATGCCGGATGGCCTGAATCTGCAATGGCAGGCGCCTTGGATATCAGGCTTTCCGGTCCTCGGCTCTACGATGGGGTGATGACAGAAGATCTGTGGGTCAATGATGGGAAACCGGATCCTGACCATCTTTCACTAGGCCGGGCTCTCGCCCTCTATCGCCGAACAATTATCGGGATAACAATCATCCTTTTTTTGGCAGCGGCCTCTTTAAACTACGAAAGTCTGTTTTAGTGACACTAAAAGATCATGGCGGAAATATTGACCAGGCAATGGCGCAACATGGCGGGGCCGTTTCAGATTGGCTCGATCTATCTACGGGCATAAATCCATGCGCCTATCCGATACCAGACCTCCCTCCGCCGACCTGGACCGACCTGCCCACCATAAGCAGCAAAGAACGCTTAAACGAAACGGCCAAGTCCGCCTGGTCCTGCCGCGGCGACATTCTTGCAGTTTCAGGGGCGCAGACTGCTATCCAGATGATGCCGCATTTTGCGCCTGCTGCCGGTTTGCCCGGCCGCCACGCTAAAATTCTAACGCCAACCTATAACGAACATGCAAATGTTCTGCGGCTGGCAGGCTGGATTGTTGAGGAAGTCAGCCATTTAGAGCAACTGGCGGATTGCGATCTGGCAATTGTGGTCAATCCGAATAATCCTAACGGACGCCTCTACCGACCTGAACAATTGGTGGCGCTCCTACCCCATGTTGGCAGGTTGGTCGTTGATGAAAGCTTCATGGACTGTGAAACCGGATATTCACTAACACCGGACACGGATAAAACCGGACTGATAGTATTTCGGTCTTTTGGGAAATTCTATGGATTGGCTGGCATAAGATTGGGATTTGTTGTCGCGTCGCCAAAAGACATCCGGATTTTTAATCAACTCGCCGGCCCATGGCCTGTTTCCGGTGCTGCCATCGAAATCGGGATCACGGCCCTGTCAGATCACGAATGGCAGAATGAAACGATCCTCAGACTACGAAAAGACGCGGCCCGGCTGGATACCCTGATCCAGCCTACCGGCGCCACGCTGGTTGGTGGAACCCCACTATTTCGTCTGTACGATTGTCCAAATGCAGCAGTTTTTCAAGACCGGCTTGCCGCCCACCATATCTGGTCCCGCATTTTTCCTTATTCTCGAAGCTTCATTCGCTTGGGGCTTCCCGGCTTACAAAAAGATTGGGAAAAGCTGGAAATCGCCATTAAGTCTATCGAAAAGGGTTAAAACTCAACGCCTTTTTGCGCCTTGATGCCAGAGCGGAAAGGGTGTTTTACCATGGTCATATCTGTAACCAGATCTGCAATATCAATCAGTTCCTGCGGTGCATGACGGCCCGTCAAAACAACATGGGTCATTTCCGGTTTTTCCCTCGACAGAAATTCAACGACATCCGCAAGGTCAATATAGCCATATTTCAGGGCGATATTGACTTCATCGAGCAAGACCATCTTGTTCTTTTCGTCCCGGATCATCTCTTTGGCTTTTTCCCAAGCTTTTGTCGCAGCAGCAATATCCCGCTCTTTATCCTGCGTTTCCCAGGTAAAGCCTTCACCCATGGCATAAAACGAGCACAGATCAGAAAAACGCTCTTCAATCATGGTGCGTTCACCTGTAGACCACGCGCCTTTGATAAACTGGATGACACCACATGGCATGTCATGAGCAATAGCCCTGAAAATCATTCCAAAAGCAGAGGAAGATTTACCTTTTCCATTGCCTGTATGAACAATGATCAGCCCTTTTTCGCCATCTTTGCTTTCCATAATCCGATCCCGCGCTGCTTTTTTCTTTTGCATCTTGGCGGTATGGCGTTCGTTCTCGTTCATTTCAGATTTTTCTTTTTGCATCTACTAGTTCCCTTTGCGCCCTTCAGAAATTAAATGGAAGAATGTACCGGTCGCATTTCCCCGAACCGATCCCGTCTCGGGAATAGCCTGATCGTTGGCATCCTTGACGTCTGCGAGAGGCTGATCCGGTTGCTTCAGGATTGTGGAATAATGAAACTCGTGGCCACGCAAACGCGCGCCCGGTTTATATCCCGGCATTGGTTTTGTCAGAGATGCGTGCCGATATCCTAAATGCATCTTGCGCTTTGCGTAAGACGTTTCCAGACCCAGCAAACCCGCCATCTGATGGCCGACACCGTCTTTATCGATCAGCACGTCGCCCATCGCCATATAGCCACCACACTCGCCGTGAACAGGCCGGTCCGCCGCAAACGAGACCAGCGATGTTTTAAAATGGTTGGCAGCAGCCAATGCGCCCGCATGCAGTTCTGGATAACCGCCCGGAAGCCAGCAAATATCTGCCGTTGGGTCCGGGGCTTCATCAGCCAGTGGAGAAAAGGGCAGGATTTCTGAACCCGCAACCCGCCATTGATCCGCCACATGCGGATAAACAAACGAGAAGGCAGCATCCTGCGCCAATGCAATTCGTTGTCCGGGGGGCTGCACTGTCGCCTCTTTATTTGGCGCGCGATAGTGATCTTGAGCCCCCGCCATTTTCAACATCATTTCGACATCAACATGCTTTTCGACAAAATCGGCCATAGCCTCAAGCACATCATGCAAGTCCCCTTTTTCCTGTGCCTGCACAAGACCGAGATGGCGTTCTGGGAGCGTAATATCCGGATTTCGTGGCAACGCGCCCAAGACCTTGATGCCCGTCTGCTCCATACCAACCCGGCTTAACATCTCGTGGCGCGGGCTCGCCACCCGGTTAAGCACAACGCCGGCAAATGGCATTTCAGGCCTCAGTTCGGAAAAGCCCTTTGCTGTTGCTGCTGCTGATTGCGCCTGCCCCGACACATCAATAACCAAAACAACCGGCCATCCCATACTTGTCGCAATATCCGCACTTGCACCGTTACCGACTTCACCAGCACTTGCCACGCCATCGAACAACCCCATTGAGCCTTCAGCCAGAATAAGATCGGCCCCCTCTGCGCGATGCAAAAGATTGTCCAGCAATGACTGCGGCATCGCCCAACTATCCATATTGATGCCAGACCGCCCAGTTGCGGCCGTATGGAAAGCGGGGTCAATATAGTCAGGGCCCGACTTAAAAGGCTGGACCTGTAAACCTTTGCGAGATAACGCCCGTGCCAGGCCAAGCATCAAAGTTGTTTTTCCCGTTCCCGATGCCGGGGCTGAAATCAAAAGACCATTGGGGATCATACCTGTACCTATTCAGAAGGGGCTGTGTCCGGGAACCGTGGGTCTGTGCCCCGCGGCCGGAAACGGCGGTCATAATCATCCGCATATAAGCGGCTTTCATCAAATTCCTGTTCGTTGAGCGCGCGGCCGACTAAAATCAGTGCCGTCCGGCCTCGCTCTTCGCCAACCTGTTGATCAATATCTGACAAACAGCCCCGAATAATTCTCTGATCCGGCCAACTCGCCCGCCAGACGATCGCAACCGGACAATCCTCCCCATAAAAAGGCTGAAGTTCTGCGACGACCTTTGGTAAGACATGAACGGAGAGGTGAATCGCAAGCGTCGCTCCAGTTGCGGCAAAATTGGCAAGCGTTTCACCATCGGGCATTTGTGTTGCCCGCCCGGATGTCCGCGTCAGGATAACTGACTGCACGACGCCGGGAAGGGTTAGCTCTTTTCCAAGCGCCGCGGCAGCAGCGGAAAATGAGGGAACGCCCGGAGTTATTTCATAGGGAATTTTTAACGCATCGAGCCTGCGCAATTGCTCTCCCATTGCGGACCAGACAGACAAATCACCAGAATGAAGCCGGGCTATATCATGGCCTTCGGCGTGGGCTGTCTGAATTTCCGCGACGATTGTATCAAGCGACATTGACGCTGTATTGATGACTTTCGCACCGTCTGGACAATGCTCCAGAATCTCCTCGGGAACCAGCGATCCTGCATACAGACAGACGGGACAGGACGATATTAGATTTTGGCCCCGAACTGTGATCAAATCGGCAGCCCCCGGCCCTGCGCCGATAAAGTGAACTGTCATCAAACTTCTCCTACTGTTTTTCTTTGCATTGCGATTGCCGCAGTCGCCATACCATCATCTGAAACCTGCCGTTTTCCGCATAGTCGACTCGAAGGGCCTGCCGCCGCGAGAGCAGACGCTTCGGCAACGCTGCTCACGCCATAGATTTCAACGGATTTCACCGTAACGGAAGGTGTTTTAAAGCGCCCTAAACTTTCCCGTGAATGCACACTTACCGGCACATCCATTTCACTGATAAACTGAATGAACGCTGGCGTTTTTTCTTTGCCTGACAAAGTCGCAACACCGCAAATGTGAAATCCGGAATTTACTTTTTCATACACGTCCTCAAAAGACGCGAGGGTCGCGTCAGAACGAAAGCCAATGCCAAGAAACGCCTTCATCTGGTGACCACCCATTGCAATATCGGATTGGCCGCGACCCACCCTCTTTTGCTCCCCAGGGGTTTTGTCGAAGAAACCGCAAGTCGCATCAATTCGCCGCCTTTTTCTGCCGACCAACTGATAAGCAGCGCTTCACTTTCAAGCGTTACCGCATTTACGACAACACGGCATCCTTCGGGAATACAGGACCATACCTGATGCAGCATATCCGCGCTCAGCCCCCCGCCAATGAAGACCGCATCGGGCACCGGCAATCCGTCCAGTCCTGCGGGCGCTTTTTCCTTAATGATTTTCATTTGAGAGGCGACACCAAACTGATCTGCGTTTTTCTGGATATTGCTCAGTCGGTCCTCGCGGCATTCCACGGCAACCGCCTGCCCGGTTTTCGTTGCGATCAACCACTCGATTGCAATTGTGCCTGACCCGGCGCCAATATCCCAAAGGCATTCGCCCGCGCGCGGGGATAAACTGGATAAGGTTACGGCCCTTACTGCCCGCTTGGTCATTTGGCCGTCACTTGCGAAAACAGCATCGGGCAGACCTGAACTTTGCGGCAACCCTTTCTGGCCATTGGCAATGAACGCGACTGTAACCGGATGATTGATATTCGTCATGGAAAAACCTGAAACCAGTGACGAACGGCGGCGTTCCGATGGGCTGAGCAACGCTTCGAAGACAAACAGCTCCGTGTCTGTAAATCCTGTCTCGCAAAGCCACTGAGCCAATTTTTGCACCTGTGCACCATCGCGCATCAGACAGATAAATTTTTCACCCGCATTAAGCAAAGGATACAGCTTCTCCAAAGGGGCCGCGTGCAATCCAAGGCAATGAACTGTTTCCAAACGCCATCCCATTCGCGAAGACACAGTTGAAAAGCTTGAAGGCGCTGGATAGCAACGCCAATCTGACGGGTCCAGTGAGGTCGCTAAAGTGCCCCCAACACCGTGCCAAAATGGGTCCCCGGATGCCAATACGGCCACCGACTTTCCTTTGCAATCAAGGACTTCTTTTACCGAAAATGGCAGCGGCCATTCTCGCCCTTTATCTGTCACTCCTGCCAAAGCAAGATGCCGGGCAGAACCAAAAACCAGCTCTGCCTGCGCCAACGCTTTCCGGCTTGCATCTGTCAAAGCTTCAAGGCTATCTTCGCCGATACCTATTATGGACAGCCACGGATCAGGCATTATGAAAACCCTCATTCTGGGCGGGACACTGGACGCCAGCCGCCTTGCTAAAGCCGTTTCGGAAACGCAACTTGATGCGTTGTTTTCCTATGCGGGTCGGGTTGACGTGCCACGAGAACAACCGATCCCAACCCGCATTGGCGGGTTCGGCGGTGTTGCTGGTCTGGTCGATTTTATTCTTCGCGAACAGGTCCGTGCCGTTATCGATGCGACCCATCCCTTTGCGGCCCAGATGAGCCGGAATGCGATTGCAGCCTGTGCTCAAACAAACACGCCGCTTTTGGCCCTCGAGCGACCACCCTGGCGTGAACAGCCCGACGACAATTGGATCAACGTCGCAGATATTACCAAAGCTGTCGACGCGTTGCCCGAAACGCCCGCGCGTATTTTTCTTGGGATCGGACGTCAGCACCTGAATTCTTTTTACCGAAAGCCACAGCATCACTATCTGTTGCGCATTGTCGACCAACCTGGCGGCCCGCTTGATTTTCCGAACTATGAAATTGTGGTGGACCGGGGACCTTTTGAATTTGAAAAAGACCGGAATTGGCTTGCCGAAAAACGAATTCAATATGTGGTTGCTAAAAATGCCGGCGGCGAAGGTGCCTTTGCCAAAATCCAGGCAGCGCGCGATCTGAAGCTTCAAGTCATCATGATTGGTCGCCCCGCTTTGCCGAAGCGAAACGTTGTTGCTGATCCAAAAGATGTCCTGAACTGGCTGGCTCATTCAACCTCCGCCATATGAGGGGTCGACCGCGGCGTATACACAAAATCGGTTCCCGCGATTTGCCGTGTTAAGGAAGACCCCACGATCACAACAGTACGCATATCTGCCATATCCGGCGTTGCTTCACTCAAAGATACTGTTTTGATATGCTCCTCGTCTGTTGACACTGCGCGGGCAAAGCTTATCAGGCGATCCCCCTTCGTCTGAGTTTTCAGCAAATCCAGAATTTTTTCAAACTGATGCGGGCGGGCCTTCGATCTAGGGTTATAAAACGCCATTGCAAAATCCGCCTCTACCGACAAGGAAACCCGCTTTTCAATTAAAGAAAAAGGCTTCAGGTTGTCAGACAGATTGATCGCACAAAAATCATGTCCTAAAGGTGCGCCCAACCGGGCAGCCGCGGCCAGCATTGCCGTTACCCCCGGCAAGATTTCCACGTCAAGCGAACGCCACAGAGGCTCTCCTTCTTCCAGCGCTTCAAACAATGCGGATGCCATCGCAAACACACCGGGATCACCAGAAGAAACAACAACAACCCGATGCCCGCTAGCGGCCATTTCCAAAGCATGGCGCGCGCGTTCCAATTCAACCCTGTTGTCTGTCGCATGTAAGGTCAGCCCTTCGCGGTCTGGTACGCGGCTGACATATGGACCATAGCCGACAACATCTGTCGCCTGATCAATGGCTTTTTGAACAGAGGGGCAGATCCAATCGTCCCGCCCCGGTCCCAGGCCTGCCACCACAACGCTGCCTTTTTGATTTTCGTGTATCATGGGCGCCGCCCCTGACCATGGACCAGAATGATTGTGAAATAGGGAATTGAACCTTCTGTAAAATCGACAAGCCGCTGGACCTTCTGCTGGGCCATGGTGCCGTGACTTACGATCCACGCATCCGGCATCCGTCCGGCTTTATCCAGCGCCATTTTTATTTTTGGAAGGTTACGCCCTGTTTTCATAACAACAAAGGCGTCTGTATCCTGCATTTTTTCGGTCAGTGTTTCTTCTGGCAACGTTCCCATGAGAACTGTCAGAATATCATCGCCCCAGGTCATCGGAACACCGGTCGCGGTCCAGCAACCAGACATTCCGGTAATACCGGGGATGATTTCCATGTCGACGCGCCCCTGCAAGCGAATATATAAATGCATGAAAGAGCCGTAAAAGAACGGATCCCCTTCGCACAACACAATGATGTCCGTTGCGCTGGTTTCCGCCAGATCAATCAGGCGACAGGCCTGTTCTTCATAGAAAGCGGACAGCATTTCATTATATCGAGGATCCGCTACCGGAATTTCTGTGGTTACCGGATACTCCATCGGTAATTCAAGAACGTTATCCGCAAGCATCCCGGACACAATCTGGCGGGCCTGCCCTTTTCGTCCCGCTTTCCTGAAATACGCCACTTTATCAGCATTGCGAATGAGGCGATCTGATTTAACGCTCATTAATTCTGGATCGCCGGGACCCAGACCAACACAAATAACCTTCGCCATCTTTATTCCTTCCGGCTGGCCAGCGCATTAATCGCCGCCACCGTAATCGCAGAACCGCCAAGTCGTCCCCGCACCGTCATTGAAGGCACAGGCAAATCCTGCATCAACGCCTCTTTTGATTCCATTGCCCCAACAAAACCCACAGGACAACCAATGATTGCGGCCGGCCGCGGACATTCCGGATCTTCCAGCATATTTAACAAATGAAACAAAGCGGTCGGCGCGTTTCCGATGGCAACAACCGCCCCTTCCAGCTTCGGACGCCAGAGCTCAAGGGCTGCGGCTGACCGCGTGTTGGCGATCTGTCGGGCCAATTCGAAAACACCGTCGTCATGCAATGTACAGATAATCTCATTTTCCGACGGTAGGCGCGTCCGGGTAATCCCTTCACTGACCATCCGGGCATCACAGAAAATCGGGGCCCCCTGTTCCAGCGCGGAACGTGCTTTTACCGCCATACCCGGCGAAAATTCGATCGATTTTTCCAACCCGACCATGCCACTTGCATGGATCATTCGAACCGCGACGATTTCCTCTTCTGGCGAAAAACGCTCAAGATCTGCTTCGCGCCGGATGATTGAAAAGGACTGATTGTATATGGCCTGACCATCTGTTTCGTAATAATGGGTCATTGGCTTTCCTTGAAAAAGAAAGTATCGCCCTTGATATGCATCGTCGTCTTTTCCTTAAACTCTTCATGCGAGAAATGCTCACTGGAGAAAGGTGCATTTCGTTGTTTATTATACACCGTCACACCCGACTGCGCCGCAATCATGGCATGCGTGAATGCCTCTGATTGTCCCGCACATTTTTTCGTGCAGCCACTGATATACAGACTATCGCCCAAAGGCAAACTTGTTGATAAGTCGCGAGCCAACTTTCGGGTATCCAACCAGCCTTGCGGGCAGGCCGGCGATCCTGTGCAGGCGGCAATTCTCATCAGCGGGCAGTCCGGGTTGGTTATCATGCCGTCAATCGCATCCAGCAATCCTGCATCCGCTGAATAGTGTTCAAGGCACAGCATCCGCCAGGGTGTCAGGCGCACCGCGTCAACTTTTTCAGACAACGCGATCAACCCGGCTGCTGTCAATTGTCCTAACTCCAGACCCGCAAGAAACCCCGTCTGCACCCATCCAACAGCTGGCATCACAGCAGGTTCTGCACTGGCTTCGGTAAGCATAAATTCAGCGTTTTCCGGCAGCAAATGTACATATTGGCGCATGCGACCACGGCCCGCCTTAATTTCCTTCAAGTCCGAGAACCATCGGGCGAGTGAAACTGCCATGTCGACGGCTGTTTCCAACTGAACAGAAATGCCAAAATCAGACCCGTCAGGACGCACAACCAGCCCGCCCTGTGCTGATCGTTCAATTCGGATATCTGCAGGCATTCCGGACAGAACTGGTAAAGGCCCGCAATCAACGGCGAAACCGAATTTTCCCGGTAAACCGGTCAAATGCAGATTTTCATCCAGCAACGCTTTTTCAAGCCTCGCGGCGATTACATCGGAGTCATCCCCGTCCGTCCAGAACGGTGTGACGACCATATTCCGGCGACTTTCAACAAGAACATTGTCATCAATAAGATGAAGGGACTGCAACCGGGCCATTAATGGAGCATGATTTTCTGGAAGAACGCCGCGCAGCTGCAAATTGGATCGGCGGGAAAAATCAACAAGACCATTTCCATATTCCCGGGCAAGTTTCCCAATTCCAGCCAACTGATCTGCGTTCAAACGACTTTTAAACGGCCGTATTCTAACAAGAAGACCATCGCCTGACTGCATGGGCTTCAAAGCCCCCGGACACCACCCTTTTACAACTGGATCACCCATCGCCGCTCACCCCGATCTGTGCGGCAATCCAATTTCGGCGTGTCACCCAAAGACCGGCTTCATGCAACCGCTCGAAACAGGCCTCCATTGCCTCTAAGGCCTGCGGGTTATGCTCTTCAAGAAACTCTCTGATTTTGTCATCACCCAGCGTATGCTCGTAGTAGGCATCAAATAAATGTGCCGGAACGGCGTGCGCCATATGCGCGAAGGCCGCCATATGTTCCAACGTGGCTGCAATTTCAGCCCCACCCCGAAAACCGTGACGTAACATCCCTGCCAGCCAGTCCGGGTTCGTCGCCCTTGCACGAACAACTCTCGCGATTTCTTCAGAAAGTGTTCGGGCTTTCGGGTCATTACTTCGTGTGTTATCCAAATGGTAAAGGACCGGGTTTTTTTCTACCTCTCCTGGACGCGCCGCCGTTAGTCCTGCATGGGCTGCGGCAAACCCGGCTTCATGGGTGGCATAATCCATTGCCAGCAGCAAGTCCGTTTCAGGCAAGTCCTGACTGTGAACAAAAGCATCAGCTTGCAGAACTCTTTTTTCAAGGGTTTCCCGGTCAGAATGATCAGCCTGATCGCCGAAACTGCCAGCCATAACCCACTCTGAGCCAGCGAGCCAACTTTCCCCCGCCGACATCCTGGCATCAGCCGTATAGTCTGTGTTTCCAGGGTCCATCTGCACTCCATACAAGCCGGGCTTAGGCCCAAAAACACGTGGATTTTTATCCTGATAGGGATTATCCGCAGTGCCTTCGTCCCGTGTGGCAAGGGTCGCCGTCGCCGCATTAAACAAATCCGACAGATTGGGGAAAATATCCCGAAACAGTCCTGACACACGCAAAGTTACGTCAATACGGGGACGGTCCAGCATCATTAGTGGCAAAATTTCAAAGCCCGTGACGCGATCGCTATTCTCGCCCCATTTGGGTTCAACCCCTGCTAAATGAAGTGCCATGGCAAATTCTTCACCCGCTGTCCTCATGGTCGCGGACCCCCAAAGATCAACAATCAGTGCGCGTGGATAGTCTCCGTGATCCTGCAAGTGGCGCCGAACCAGTTCTTCCGCAAGCTTTACACCCTGTGCGTAAGCCGCCCGGGTCGGTACCGCACGAGGATCTGTCGAATACAGATTGCGCCCTGTCGGCAAAACATCATCCCGTCCCTTGAACGGAGAGCCTGACGGCCCTGGGGCAACTGCCTGGCCAGAAAGAGCTTTTAACAGACCTTCCAATTCTGTAGATCCCGAGACGCCTTCCCCATATATATGCAAGCCATCTCCAAACTGGCTTTCCTTGATATCGCAAACAAAGCGGTCAATCCGAACAAGGGCCTCTGCGGCCGAGTGATCGGGCTCAATGCCGATATCCTCTTCAACTCCAGCTGCCTGCGCTTCCTCGCGAATGGCCGTTACCAAACGGTCCCGACGATTTGGGTCAAGACCGTCGGCAGTTGAATATTCATCCAAAAGCCGTTCCAACCGAACCATAGAAGATGGAACCGCGCTTTCCTTCATCGGCGGCGGCATATGCCCCAGTGTCACAGCGCCGATCCGTCGCTTGGCCTGCACCGCCTCGCCCGGATCATTCACAATAAATGGATAAATAACGGGCAATGATCCCGTTAAAACATCTGGCCAGCACTCGTCAGACAGGGCAACCGATTTACCGGGCAACCATTCCAGAGTGCCATGTGCCCCGATATGAACCAGGGCATCCAATTCATTGCCAGAAATCGTGCCGTGATGTTGTAGCCACAAATAGAAGGCCACATATCCGTGACAGGGAATTCGGGCGAGATCATGGTAATCATCGTCCCGTTCTGCCCGATGGCCTCTTTCCGGCTGCAAGGCAATGCTCACTTGTCCTTGGCGAAGGGCCCGAAATTCAAAGAACCCATTTCGGCAAGTAGGATCGTCTTCAGGGTCGCCCCACGCATCGCTTAAGTCCTGACGCAACTCACCAGGCAAGGCTTTCAGTGCTTGAAGATAAAGCTCCAGTGGCCACGTCACGGTGGATTGCAAAAGCTGGTTTGCCAGTGCTTCCGTCGGACCCGTCTGATATCCTTCTTTGTTTAGGAACGACAGTATTGCGTCCATCGAGGCGAGCGCATCCAGACCAACCGCATGCGCGATCTGATGATCTTTGCCCGGATAGGTGGACAATATAAAGGCCAGATGTTTTTCTGCCGCTGTTTTTCGGGCGAGCGTAATCCAGCGGCTGACCTGCTGAACAATCGCCGCAACCCGATTAAGGTCTGCACGGTGATAAAATCTTGAAAACTGCAAGTCTTCATGTCGGTTAGACGGCTCTTTAAAGCTTGTGACGGCTGTAAAAATTCGTCCATCCACCTCTGGCATGGCAACAAACATAGCAAGGTCTGCCGGTGACAAACCCCGTTCGCTCTCCGCCCATTTCTGGCTGGGTGCTGTGGACAAGGCCGTTTGAAAAACAGGGCATCCCGCGACTTCTAACGGAGATTTTCCGTTTGCCCCTTTGGCCGAAAAAGCCGTTAGATTAACAATCGCCTCAGGCTGCAATCCGGGCAACAACGCCTCAAGCCAGACAACCGTTTCATTCGCTTTCAGAGAGGCTGCGAAAACACCAAAACAGGCGAACCCCTTCTTACGAAATGCCCGGATCAGCGCGTCGACAGGCTCCAGATCGGCCGAGGTCAAATAGGACCGGTAAAAACTGATGATAATCGGACTTTGCGGAACGGCGGAAAAAGCTTCAAGTGTTTCAGCATATCCATGGTCAGGATCATAAAATCCATGCAGCGGAAGAGGCTGAACGCTCTCTTCAAAATCAGCATCTTCTGGCAGGGCGCCCGCCATGATTTTTAGCGCAGTTTCGGCCGCCGGTGCCCCGCCCTGATCACATAATGACTTCAAGCGCCGTAACGTCGGGACACTGACTGTCGACATTGCATCAAGGCGCGGATCATTCCGGCCGTCCGCAGGCAAAACCGCCAATGCAATCTTTTCCCTCCGGGCCAATTCATTTACCGCTGACAACCCATACTGCCAATATTGCTCGCCGCCGATAAGCCGGATCAGGATAGCCTTGGCGTCCTGCAACGTATTTTCGATATAGACATCGACCGAAAGCGGATGCTTCAGCGCCGCAAGATTGGCAAGCCGTACACTGGGCAAGTCCTCACGGGCCTGCTCCCAGCCTGCCGCGAAAGCCCCAAGATCACTGTCGGAAAACGACAAGACAACAAGATCAGCAGGATCCTGCCCCAGATCCTGTGCAACCTCGTTTTCTTCCAGACCATGACTTTCGCGAAAGACTACATGCATGAAAAATCCTTAACAGGCCTCGGCAAGGATCAAATTTACAGCGGGCGCATCCAAATCATGATGCTCCGCGATGACGACCAAACGACTTTCCCGCGGGCTCTGTCCCCATGCTTTATCATACTGCATCTGCACTCGAGAATTGACCGCTTGCAGCAAAAGACGCATCGGTTTTCCCGCTACGGCAACATACCCTTTTACTCTCAGAATATGATGCTTGTTGGCAAGATCAATAATCGCTGCTTCCAGACGGGCAGGGTCAGAAATTTCGGGCAGATCAACAATGATGGAATTGAAGTCATCATGCTCATGATCATCAGATCCGTCATGACAGGAAGGGCGTGCGTCCAGATCATCTTCAGCGGCCGCATTCAAACCAAGAATGACCCGTGGATCAACATCCCCATTAGTCATATCCAGTATCGGCAGGGTTTTTGTTGCAACCTCTGTGATCGCGGTGCGAGCCCGAGCCTTCAGGCTTTCATCTGCAAGGTCTGCCTTTGACAATAACACCAGATCTGCACATGTGATCTGATCATTGAAAACCTCAGCAAGCGGTGTTTCGTGATCCAGGCTATCATCGGCCAGTCGCTGGGCATCGACGGCAGCAACATCCGGCGCAAAACGGCCCGCTCCGACCGCTTCAGCATCCGCAACTGCGATCACGCCGTCAACGGTAATCCGGCTTTTGATCGCTGGCCAGTTAAAGGCTTTCAACAATGGCTTGGGCAATGCAAGTCCTGACGTTTCGATGACAATATGCTCAGGCTGTTCAGGCAGGGCCATCAGTGCTTCGATCGTGGGAATAAAGTCATCCGCAACCGTGCAGCAGATGCAGCCATTTGCCAACTCAACAATATTTTCAAGAGGGCAGTTTTCATCCGCGCAGGATTTAAGGATATCCCCATCCACACCCACATCGCCAAATTCGTTCACCAAAACGGCCAAGCGCTTACCTTGCGGATTTTGCATCATTTTACTGATCAGCGTTGTTTTTCCGCTTCCCAGAAAACCGGTGATTACAGTGACAGGAATTTTTGTCAAATCAGACATCTAAGAAACTCACTTTTCAGAAATAGAGGAATGCGCGCCTGTCATCGGCGGCATACGGGAAATCACTTGTTTGCGAAAGATAACCGGACGCTCTCGCCAAGGAACCAGGCCATCGTCCGTCTTATGATAGGCGGCAACACCTTTCAGGATATCTTCTACATCGGTTTCTGCGTCCATATGCCCATACACATAGGACCAGCGCCCTTCCCCTGCAAGCGCAACGGTACACCCATTTGAGCAGGCAGAAAGGCATTTAACAGGCAGAATTTTTATATTTTCAGACTCATTCTTTTCAAGCAGGGCTTGATAAAGACTTTCACCGGGCTTGGCGGTTGCTGTCTCTGCTATCGGGTTTTCCTCCGCATTAGATATGCGGTCACTTTTTTTGCAAGTGATACAGACATTTAGCACGACGCTCAATTTTTGCTCCATTCCATACAGGAACAGGGGGAGCCATCACGCAAACCGAACCTCAATCATTCGGAAAGCCCGCTGTAGAACACCCCGTCCACATTCGATCCTTCTTGGGTTGGCAGGTCTCCCGGCTTCTGAATACCCGATTCTTGCTCTCAGGCAGGCATCTGTCCTTCCCGGTATTACCCAGTGGCTAATAGATGCGTTTCCAGCTTACGGTCGCGGGGGCGGCTGATTTGGGCAAAATCCAACGGTTCGGACTTGGCCTGTTACATTCCCTTTTCACCCGGATCCAAACAATAGATCCAGACACCAACTCATTGTCGATACAGCACAAGGCTTCAAACTGTCAAGGTTATGGAACCAAACAAACCATTATGATCGCCGATTTCCCTTGCGGACCCACTCTGAAATCGCGTTAGGCAACTGCATCCACGGGCAAACTTTTTCGAAACCCGTTTGGTGTAATCCCAAAATGGCTTTTGAAGACCCGCGTGAAATGCGACGCATCACAAAATCCGGTGGACAACGCAATGTCTGTTATCGGCTGTGCTGTCGATGACAAAAGAAACCGGGCATTCTCCAGCCTGATCAGCTTATCGGCCTGCGCCGGGCTCATATCCAGCGCTTTTATAAAATGGGTTTCCAATTTTCGGCGTCCGACATTCAATCGCCGGGCAATCCGTGAGATGGTTTGAGGCACTTCCATTTCCTGTTGCATAATATGCAACGCACGCCGTACAAGCTCATCCGGCGTCTGAATACTGAGCGGGATACCCGGTTGTGTTTTCTCTCCGCCCAGCGCTGTATCAATAATCATGATATGCAGGCTTTTTCTGGCCTGATTGATCCCTACATGCCTCTCAACCAGAAAGGCCGCAAGTTGGGCCGCACTTGTGCCGCCCGAACAGGTTATCCGGTCTCCATCAACAACAAAAATCTGATCCGACACCGGTTCCACTCCGTCAAACTGATCAACAAAATCAGCGCGATGAAACCAACTCACACAACTGCGTCTGCCATCCATAAGTCCAATCTTGTGCAGGATAAAGCTGCCCGTGCAAATCCCAATAATCGGCACTCCTTTTTCAGCAGCCGTTTTCAGATATCGGCAATATTCCGCATCAAGATTACCAACTTCATCAATGAGGCCCCCAACTACCGCGATATAATCAAACTTTGATGGATCCCCCAATCGTTCTGTTGGTGTCACGGGAACACCGCTGCTGCACCTGATTGTATCCATGGTTGGTGACAAAATGGACCAACGGCATAAAATAGGACGACTGCCATCCCCGTCATCGGCCGCAAGCCGGAGTACGTCAACAAAATTTGCAAACGCGCTCAAGGTGAAATTTTTCGCCAGAATGAAGCCGACAGAAAGCCTGACTTCCTGTTGTGCGAGCTGCTTTTTTTGCATCTTTACTCTCTCTTGCGCAAATATACCAGAAAACCTTCGCAATTATACCATAGCAATCCAGTTGTTTCGATCACTATTCAAATGTTCACTTAAGGAATTGTCATGACACACTTTTCTGGATTATCTCTCCTTGCCAACGCCTTTTCGGGTCATAAAAACTGGACTGAGCAATGGCCGGACGCCACGCCTAAATCGGAATATGATGTCATCATCATTGGCGCGGGCGGTCATGGCTTGGGCGCCGCCTACTATTTAGCAAAAGAACATGGCATAACGAATGTCGCTGTTCTGGAAAAAGGCTGGCTGGGGGGTGGTAATACGGGCCGGAACACAACCATCATCCGGTCTAATTATCTGTATGATGAAAGCGCCGGTCTTTACGATCATGCCGTTGACCTATGGGATGGCTTGAGTCAGGAACTCAACTATAATGTGATGTTTTCCCAGCGCGGCGTCATGATGCTCGCTCATAGTGTCCATGATGTCCAAAGCTTCAAACGCCATGTACATGCAAATCGATTAAACGGCGTCGACAATAAGTGGCTGACCCCAGAGGAAGCAAAAGCCATCTGCCCGCCCCTGGATATTTCAAGCCACCGGCGCTATCCGGTTATGGGGGCAACTTTCCAACAAAGAGCCGGAACCGCCAGGCACGACGCTGTGGCGTGGGGATATGCGAGGGCCGCCGCCGCCCGCGGCATCGATATCATTCAAAATTGTCCCGTACTTTCCATCCGCCGCAGCCCTGATGGGGCGGTAGAGGGAGTGGAGACTGATAAAGGCTTTATAAAAGCGAAGAAGATTGCCGTTTCAGCCGCGGGCAACACCTCGGTGATCATGCAAACCGCAGGGGTCAAGCTGCCGTTGGAAAGCTATCCACTACAGGCACTCGTGTCTGAACCGGTCAAACCGATATTTCCCTGTGTTGTTATGTCAAACAGTGTTCATGCCTACATTAGCCAATCCGACAAAGGTGAACTGGTGATCGGTTCCGGGACAGATCAATATACGTCCTATTCCCAAAGGGGGGGCCTGCCATTGATCGAACATACAGTGGCGGCAATCTGTGAAATATTCCCCATTTTCAGGCGCATGAGAATGCTGCGCAAATGGGGCGGTATTGTCGATGTAACACCGGATCGCTCTGCTATTCTGGGGAAAACACCGGTCAAAGGACTTTATGTAAATTGTGGTTGGGGAACCGGTGGTTTTAAAGCCACCCCCGGCGCAGCCCATGTGTTGGCCCACACAGTAGCTCGGGATGAGCCCCACCCGATCAATGCACCATTTACACTGGAAAGATTTCAAACAGGCCGCCTGATTGACGAAGCCGCCGCGGCTGCGGTTGCTCATTGATCAGGGTCGGTGTCAAGGATACGCACATGCTCTTAATCCATTGCCCCTATTGTAAAGAAGACCTCCCTGAGCTGGAATTTTCCTATGCAGGAGAAGCCCATATTGCCCGTCCCGAAAACCCCGCGGACCTTGACGATGAAGCCTGGCGGGACTTTCTGTTTATTCGGAGTAACGTTCGCGGCATTCATCTGGAACGCTGGCGTCACATTCACGGATGTGCCCGTTTCTTCAATGCGGCAAGGAATACAGTCACTGACAAATTCCTGCTCACCTATAAAAGTGGCCTGCCCCGTCCGTCCGACGATACCCTGAAAGAGTTGGCCAATGACTAACTACCGGATACAAAACAAAGGGCGCATCAATTACAAAAAACGCATTAATTTTTCATTTGATGGCAAAAATTATCAGGGATTTGAAGGCGACACGGTTGCCTCTGCATTGCTGGCAAATGGCGTTCATCTAATGGGCCGGTCTTTCAAATATCACCGCCCAAGGGGGCCTGTTACAGCAGGATCTGAAGAGCCAAACGCCTTGATCGGAACCCAGCGACCGGACCGCGCCTCTGACCGGTATGAACCCAATACGCGGGCAACTTACCAGGAAATATATGAGGGCCTGATAACCACGAGCCAAAATAATTGGCCTTCTCTGACGTTCGATGTTGGCGCGATCAATGATCGATTTTCGAAATTATTTTCCGCGGGCTTCTACTACAAAACCTTTATGTGGCCCAAAAGTTTTTGGGACAAAGTCTACGAGCCCGCAATCCGTTCCGCTGCGGGTCTTGGTGTTTCTCCGGATAAAGCAGATCCGGATCACTATGCCTCCCGCTACCTGCATTGCGACATTCTGATCATTGGCGCAGGCCCTTCCGGTATCGCCGCCGCCTTACAGGCATCAGAAAACGATACGGCGTCAATCGTCCTTGTGGACGAAAATTCTGAAATAGGGGGCACCCTTCTCTCTGAAACACAGGTAACCATTGATCAGGAAGCCGCCAGCGATTGGCTGGCCAATGCCCTAACCAAACTACAAAACAAACAGAATGTTCGAATACTGACACGAACAACAGCCATCGGATATTACCACCAGAATATGGTGGGGTTAGCCCAGAAACTGACGGATCATCTATCTTCACCTCCACAGGATGCGCCCCGGGAACGGCTTTGGCGGGTGCGGGCGAAACAGGTCGTTCTGGCTCAGGGCGCAATGGAGCGGCCGCTTGTTTTTGACGGAAATGACAGACCGGGCGTCATGCTCAGCGGTGCGGCAAGCATCTATTTGAACCGGTATGGTGTTTTAGTCGGTCGAAAACCGGCATTTGTGACCTCCCATGACAGCGCTTGGTATTCAGCTTTTGAACTTGCGGATGCTGGTGCGGATATTGCCGCCGTTATTGATACCCGCTCTGATGTAAATCAGGCGCTTTGCGCCGAAGCAGACAAAAGAGGGATCCCCTATTTTCTGAACCATACGGTCAGTAAAACACAAGGCCGACTACGCATCAGCGCACTGACAATGAACGCGTTGAACGGCGACATTGTGAAGCCCGGGAATGTCATTCCCTGTGACGCGCTGCTCATGTGCGGTGGCTGGACCCCCTCGCTGCATCTCTTTTCGCATACAAAAGGCACTCTGAACTGGGATGAGAAGCAACAGGTTTTTCTTCCTGGCACCCTAACCGAGGAATGTCAAATTGCTGGCGCCTGCCGAGGTTTGTGGGGGATAGAAACATGCCTGGAGGATGGCATAAAAGCTGGGCTTGCAGCTTTGGAGGCGCTCCAATTGACCACAGATCAAATCTCCCATTCGGTTGCAAATGACCATATGGGGGAAGGTGTCACTCATAAGGAATTGCCCTCCGACAAACCTATAAATTCCCAAAAAGCATTCATCGATTTTCAAAATGACGTTTTGGCGAAAGACATTCGACTTGCCGTCCGCGAAGGCATGCGATCCATTGAACATGTCAAACGATACACCACAAATGGTATGGCAACGGATCAGGGTAAAATGTCCAATATGAACGGCTTGACCATTGCCGCTGATGCTTTGGGCAAAGACATTCCGAAAGTTGGACTAACAACCTTTCGCCCTCCTTACACACCCACTACCTTTGGAACCTTTGCCGGATACCATAAAGAGCAATGCTTTGAAGTCACGCGCAAATCACCGATCGATCGTTGGGCTGAAAAGAACGGAGCCGTTTTCGAGCCGGTGTCTTTGTGGCGCCGCGCCTGGTATTTCCCAAGATCAGGAGAGTCTCTGCACGATGCTGTGGCGCGTGAATGCGCGTCGACCCGCAAATCGCTCGGCATTTTCGATGCTTCTACTTTGGGAAAGATCAATATTATTGGCCCTGATGCCGCTGAATTCCTGAACCGTCTTTATACCAACCCCTGGACAAAGCTCGCGGTCGGTCGGTGTCGCTATGGTGTTCTTCTGGGAGAAGACGGATTTATTCGGGATGACGGCGTTATTGGCCGAATGGCGGAGGATAATTTCCATGTCACCACAACAACGGGTGGTGCCGCAAGTGTCCTCAATATGATGGAGGATTATCTGCAAACAGAATGGCCTGATTTACAGGTATGGCTAACATCGACGACAGAACAATGGGCGACCATTGCCATTAACGGGCCAAACGCACGCAACATGCTGGCGCCGTTGGTCGAAGGGTTGGATATTTCCGATACCGCTTTTCCTCATATGTCGGTTGCTGATTGCACGGTTGCCGGCATGAAGGCCCGACTATTCAGAATGTCGTTCACCGGTGAGCTAGGCTTCGAAATCAACGTCCCCGCGTCGCAAGGGCTTCTTCTGTGGGATGCACTGATGGCAGCTGGTAAACCCTATGACATATGCCCATATGGCACGGAAACCATGCATGTCTTGAGAGCCGAAAAAGGATATATCATTGTCGGGCAGGATACCGATGGAACCCTTACTCCTTTTGACGCTGGTCTTGGTTGGGCAATTGGTAAAAAGAAACCCGATTTTGTAGGCAAGCGGTCACTTGATCGCCCCGATATGCACAAAACCGACAGAAAACAGTTAGTCGGCCTTAAAACAAAAATACCGGAACAGGTCCTCGAAGAAGGAGCACAGATTGTCAACACCCCGGACGAAGTCATTCCCGCGAAAATGGTAGGGCATGTCACATCCTCTTACTGGAGCGAAACTCTGGGGCACTCCATAGCTTTGGCCGTTATCGAAAATGGACTAAACCGTCTGGGGGAAACCGTCTACATTCCTATGCCAAATGAGATATTGGCGGCTGAAATAGTGAAAACCGTTTTCTATGACCCCGATGGTCTTCGTTTAAACGGGTAAGGAACAATTATGAATATACAGATACCCGATACGCTTAACATATCAGCCGATACCCTCCACATCGAAGCAGACCCAAACGCTCCGGTATACCTGCGGCTTAATCCTCACATTGTGCGGTTCAACTTGCGTACAGTCTGTGCCCAGCTGACAAGATTTTCAGAAGAATTTGGCATAACAATTCCAGACACTATTCATACGTGGAACAGGTTAGGTACGAAAAGCGCGCTATGTCTCGGGCCGGATGAATGGCAATTACAAATTGACCCGGACGAGAAAGAAGAGATCATCAATCGCTTTGCAGCACTTGGGAAAACAGTTCCTCATAGCCTGAGTGATATTTCGGACCGTCAGATATCCATCGAAATTGGCGGACCAAAAGCCATTGAGTTACTCTCCATCGGCTGCCCCAGAGATCTCTCGACCCTTTCTGTAGGAAAAGGGACAAGAACCCTTTTTGATACTGTCGAGGTCACAATTTTTCGGCAAGCCGCCACCACTTTTCACCTCGAAGTCTGGCGTTCATTTTTTCCGCATGTTTGGGCTTTGCTAAATACCGGCACAAAAGAAATAGCAACTGGCCTTTAACAAAAACGAAACCATAATAACATTTATTTATATTTATATTCTCTTAGAAGGAGTAATCACTAAATATTCGATCTTTTTATTTAAACCCGCAGCAATAAATGGATCCCGATTTCTTTGCTTTTGTTAATTCTATCTTTACTGCCAGGCCATATTAATTAACCACTAGCATTAATATAAAAATGGAGCTGGCTTAATGTACAGAATTCCTCTCCGCGTTGGCATCCTGTCAGCAGCTTTGTTCGGCCTTCCCGCCCAGCTTGCCTTTGCCGATGAAGCGGCACCGTCAACGTCCCTTATTACAGAAGCAGCCATTTCAAATGCGCGCACCTGGCTTGCTAACCCGGTTGTTCGTGTCTCCATCGACTCACAAAACAAAAAATACAGCGCAATTGATCAATCGACGATCGATGACCTGGATAAGCAATGGCGAAAAGAACGCAAAGAAAAAGACCAACCCCTTATCGCAGCAACCCTGAGCAGTCCCCTCTCAAATTACCTCCTTCAAATACAAGCCGCCTCAGTCGGTTTATATACGGAAATGTTTGTAATGGACGCGAAAGGGCTGAATGTCGGGCAAAGCTCGATCACGTCTGATTTCTGGCAAGGAGATGAGGCCAAATTTCAGAAAACATTTCCAAAAGGAAGTGGTCAGATCTTTATTGATGAGCCCGAATATCATGAAGGGTCAAAAACCTGGCGGGCACAGGTCAATATGACGATTTCCAACAATGACGACAAACCGATTGGTGCCGTTACGATTGAGTATAACCTCACTGAGCTCCAAAGACGCCACAAGATGTCGAAAGGGAGCTAAATCATGAAATATCTGCACAATCTCAAAATTCGGACAAAACTCGCAATCAGCTTTTCGACACTCATTGTCGTTGCCATCATCATGGCTGCCATCTCTTTTTGGTCGATCACGGACATACAGAAGGCAGATACAGAAAGCCGTATCGCCATCGATATGGACGAAACCTACCTAAAGTTTCAGACATCCTTCTTTGAACAAAGAGAAGGGCTTCTGTATTTTTTACTCACAGGCGACCGCAATGGCCTGGCGACTTACAATACATACCAGAAAGTCTCGGAAGGGTACTTTGATACACTAAAAACGCTGTCGACTAATTATCCCTCCGTGGCCGAAAAGATTGCCCAATTAGGGGCACTGCATAAAGAGTGGCAGGTACAATATGCGGCTGAGCAAATTTCTCTGATGCGCAACCACCTTTCCGTTAATCAGGCCCGTGCGATTGAAGTCTCTGGCGGACCGCAGGCTATTATTTTAAAGATAAACGAAACAGCAGACCTTTTAGAAACAGACCTTTCTGCAATTCTGGCCGCCGTTTATGATCAGAAATCAAATGCCATCAACCGTTTCTCAATCACGATTATTTCGTCTATTGCATTGCTTATTATTCTCGCCGTTGGTTTTGGACTGTCTTTGACGACTGCGATTGCAAACCCGATTTCAAAAATGACAAACAGAATGAGCGATCTTGCCGATGGGAACCTCAACATCGACATTGAAGGCATTGACAGAAAAGACGAGATCGGTGCCATGGCAAAAGCTGTTCAGATTTTCAAAGAGAACGCGATTGATCAGGAAGGTTTGAAAAAACGGGATATTGAAAAGCAGGAAGAGCTCGCGACACTTGTTGAGAGCCTTAAACTGAAAGAAGCAGAACAACAGGAAATGCGGGAAAAAGAACTGGCTGAACAGGAGAAGGAGCGTGTACGGCTTGAACAGCTTTCGCTCCTGACATCCAATTTTGATGACAATATGAGCAGCAGTCTGGATATTGTAAGCAAGGCCGTTGGCGAAGTGACAGAATCGACCAACAGCATGTCCGCAAATGCCAGCCAAACAGAGACTTTATCGCAACAAGCCTCCCAAAGTATTTCCAGCGCTTCTGAAAATATTTCCACAGTGTCCTCAGCGACCACACAATTGACAGCCTCCATTCAGGAAATTTCACGCCAGATATCGCAAACCTCTCAAATCACGCGATCAGCGGTGGAAGAAGTGAACCAGACGAATGATCGGGTGACGGCCCTGAACGAAGTCGCGACCAGCATTGGTCAGGTCGTACAGATCATTAGCGATATCGCGAGCCAGACCAATCTGCTTGCACTGAATGCGACGATTGAATCGGCACGCGCCGGCGAAGCTGGCAAAGGCTTCGCTGTTGTTGCCAATGAGGTCAAAAGTCTAGCCACCCAAACAAGTAAGGCCACCGAGGAAATCAGTCAAAAGATTGCCGAAGTGCAAAATGAAACAAAAGCGGCCGCAAGTGCGGTGACGCATATCGGTGAAACCGTCCACAAAATTGATGAATTAACAGCCATGGTGTCCAGCGCGGTTGAAGAGCAAGGGGCCGCAACAAACGAGATCAGCCAAAGTATCGCTCTTGCATCGCAAGGCACGGGAGAAGTTTTGGACGCTGTTTCAAAAGTCGCAGCGGCGGCATCTGACACGCAGAAAAGAGCCCGTGATCAAAATGGCATCGTGACCGACCTAAATGATAAAAACGGTAGCCTTCGGGATGATATCCGAACGTTCCTGGAGGGCGTTCGCAACATGTGATCTTTTGCCATTCATGACCAACATTGTTTTAATGACCCAAAAAGGACTGTTCTGTTACGGATCTTTTCAGGTCATTAATACTTCTCAAACCGGCCAACATCCCTTTGGCGTATAATTCGGCGATTGCAGATCTTATTGTCACCAATACGAGTTTCACGAATTCAGTTTGACTGTAAGCACAGACCCCGGCTCCCACAATCCTCCACGAAATGCGGCCCTGAAGGTTGTTATTTCATAAAACCATACTAGTATTAATAAGATTGTTCAGGAATACTGGTCACGTTCCTGCGCCTTAGTAACTCGTCCGTTTTACGTTCACTTCAATAAAATGCTGGCACGACGGCCTCAAAAACAGGGACAGAATTAAAGATGAGTCAGGCAGAAGCGCATTTTGGGCAGGTTTTGCTGATTGACGCAGGAGGGGCCGCCCAACCCTTTGTGACAAATACGCTGAAGGCGGAAAGCCTCTCTTACGCCGGCACTCTGACGATCCTGCAAACAGTTTCCGAGGCCTGTGAATTGTTGAATAACAGGCGATTTGATGTAGATTTAATTCTGTTTGTTATGGCCCACAAGAATACGACATCCATGACAGATTTGAAAACACTCTGTGAAAGTGCGGCGGCTCCTGTCCTTGTCTTGAGCGAAGACGCATCGCTTGATTTTGCGATGACTGCTCTCCAACAAGGGGCCCATGACTGTCTTGCGCTGTCTTTTTTGGAGCCGGCAGCTTTTATTAAAGCCGTCAGCTTTGCTGCCCACCGACATGACCGCGAAAAAAATCTAAGAGCAGAGCTTCAGGAAAAGGCGCAAACGGAGAAAAGGCTGGAAGCTGTACTCATGGCGTCGCCCAGCCCCATTGTGATGGTCGACTCGATGGGCGTCATTCAATTGGTCAATTCTGCAACAACCACTCTTTTCCAATACACCCGCGGAGAATTAATCGGCAAATCGGTGAATATCTTTATACCGGACGATGTCAAACAGCGACATCCAAGTCTGTTTTCCAGTTATTTTTCTGACCCCCAAACCCGCGCTATGGGGAAAGGTCGAGATTTGGAGGGACAACGGAAAGACGGATCACGTGTCCCTGTCGAAATTGGGCTCAGCCCGGTCAGAACCGAAAAAGCGACGTATGTTTTAGCCGCAATTGTAGACCTTACAGAACGCAAGATCGCCCAAAAAACACTTCACGAAAGAGCGGAGGCTTTGGCGAGAAGTAACAAAGAACTCGATGCCTTCGCCTATGTCGCGTCCCATGATCTGAAAGCGCCATTGAGGGGCGTCAGCCAACTGGCTCAGTTCATAAAAGAAGATGCCGGAGACCAGCTGCCCCCGGACTCCAGAAAAGACCTTGATATGTTGCAAACCCGTGTCATCCGAATGAGCCAGTTACTTGACGGCCTGTTACAGTTTTCCCGGGTTGGTCGAAAAGAGGGTCTTCCGGAGCCACTGAATATGTCAGAAGTTATTCACGATACGATCGAACTTTTTGTACCGACAGAAAGCTTTACTGTACATATCCAGGAAGATCTACCGACACTTTTCGCTCCCAAAGTAGCCATCGAACAGGTTTTTCGTAACCTTCTTATGAACTGCGTGAAACATCATGATGAACAGACCGGATCTATATGGATCACCGGTCATAGTGACAATACTGAAGTTCATTACTTCGTGCGCGATGACGGTCCTGGCATCGATAAGATGTATGAAACCAAAATTTTTGAAGTCTTTCAGACATTGAAATCCCGCGACGAACTGGAAGCGACCGGCATTGGTTTGGCGCTGGTAAAAAAGATCGTGGAACTTTACAATGGTCGTGTTCTTTTAGAACATCCCAGCGAAGGCAAAGGCGCCACTTTCCATTTGATCTGGCCAAAAAGCTGAACCAGGAGACGAAAATTAGTATGTCCGAGCCTCTGAAAGATACAGTCACTCTTCTGATCATCGATGATGATACAGTCGACATCAGGGGAGTAACACGGGCCTTGCGGCACCATCGTTTTGACAATCCGATCATTACAGCGGAAAACGGTGAAGAAGGCCTCAAAATACTACGCGGCACCCCAGAAAAAGCGCCCCTGCCCCGCCCTTACCTTATTCTGCTTGACCTTAATATGCCACGCATGAACGGACTGGAGTTTCTGGAGGAGCTTAGACAGGACCAATCATTAAAAGACAGCGTTGTTTTTGTGCTGACAACGTCAGAGGATGATCGCGACATGGCACTCGCGTATAACAAACAAATCGCCGGCTATATTGTGAAAAGCCGCGCCGGCGTCGATTTTATGAATTTAGTAAGCATGCTTGAAAAATTTGTTTTGACGGTCAGGTTTCCGGAAAACCCAGTATCCAGATTGACGAGCGACGACAACACAACGTAAAATAGAACTGATTTAGAACAATTGAATAATTCTGGTAATATGGAGCTGAGAAATCCAACTCACTCCTAGTCTGCTTGCAGCGCAACATCAACGGCAGGGGAAAACTTGATCAATCGGGCGCCTGATAAGTCTCTAAAAATCCTTGTTATCGACGATGATGAAGTCGATCTCAGGACCATTTGCCGCCTTCTGGGGCAATTAGAGGATAACTTCGAATTACAAACAGCAGTCTCTTTGGAAGAGGCGCGCGTACGTCTCAGCGAGGAAAGGTTTGATTGCGTACTCATTGACTATCTCGTGCCACCTCATACCGGTCTGGAACTGCTTGCCGAATACAAAAATGCTACGGAGCCGCCCTATATAGGGTTCGTCATGATAACAGGTGCGGGGAATGAACAGTTGGCGGTTCAAGCGTTGAAGGCTGGAGCCCATGATTATGTCGTTAAAGACAAATTATCCAAATCTGAACTCTATCGCGCGGTAAGAAATGCTACAGAATCCGCGAAATATGCAGGGCAGGCCTACTATCAGAAACTGGCCCTTGAAAATTTTGCAGGCTTGGTTGCGCATGATTTAATCTCTCCGCTTAACAGCGTCATCGGATATCTTGATCTAATTTTAAAGAACGAAGCAGATCAATTATCTTCGACCGCCCGTGAATATATCTGCAACTCGCGAAGCAGCGGCAAATACATGGAAAACGTGGTTCGCAGCCTGCTATCCTATGCAAAAGCCGGAACAACAGACGAACAAACCGCAAACACTGATAGTGCGGAGATAATGCAGACGGTCCTTCAGCTTTTACAATCTGAGATCCAGGAGAAAAAAGCCAGAATACATGTCACAGCCTTACCGTCTGTCGAAGTTCGAAAGATTGAATTCATTCAGTTGTTTCAAAATCTTCTGGCAAATGCCATTCGCCATAATGACAAAACAGAACCAATTGTTCATGTTTCTACCGAAGAAACAGAAGAACATATCCTTTTCAAAATTGAGGATAATGGGATAGGAATCTCTGAAGAGCAAGCTGTTGAAATTTTCAAACCATTGAACAAAGGGACTTCACGAGATGAGAACGGCTTGGGGCTCGGTCTCGCGACATGCAAAAAAATTGTCAAAGCTCACAACGGTCGAATATGGTGTGAACCGGGAGAAAAAGAAGGTACAGTTTTTTTCGTAGCACTACCAATAACCACGAGACAGAATTGGAATGAAAAAAAAATTGGTTAAGGGATCGATTTTCGACATTGAGAAAACACCCTTTCTGGTTTCCTTCCCTTTTTATGGAGCAGTCCTGCAGCGACAAAAAATTGTATAAAACCCGCTCGAAAGCCTCATGGTTGCAGCCCACTTGCAGATCCGTAATTTTATTGAATAGGAAACCCTCCTGATGGGCTTGCTAACACTAGACGATATTGAAAAAGCTCAACAAACAATTCACTCTGCAATCCAGAAGACGCCAATTATGCCTTCTGCGATCCTATCCCATATTACTGAGGGGAATGTTTCATTAAAACTGGAGAACCTACAAACTACGGGTAGCTTTAAACTACGCGGCGCAACAAACGCTGTGCTTTCTCTCTCTGCTGAACAGCGTTCTGCCGGGATTGTGGGCGTATCGACAGGAAACCATGGCCGGGGTCTGGCTTATGCAGCCAAAAATGCTAACGTAAAATGCGTTATCTGCATGTCAGAACTTGTACCCGAAAATAAAGTGCAAGCTATTAAGGCGCAAGGCGCAGACGTTCGGATTGTCGGGCGGTCACAGGATGAGGCTCAGATCGAAGTCGACCGCTTGGTCAATGAAAAAAAGATGACTACGCTTCCACCCTTTGATCATCCCGATATTATCGCAGGTCAGGGAACGCTGGGGCTCGAAATCGTTGAACAGCTGCCGGAAGTGCAAACCGTGTTGGTCCCTGTATCGGGGGGTGGCCTGATATCGGGAACAGCCCTTGCCTTAAAGACAATAAACCCGGACATTCGAATAATTGGCGTTTCCATGGAAAAAGGGGCGGCCATGTTTGAAAGCCAAAAAGCCGGAAAACCGGTTCAAGTTCCCGAAACACCGACCCTCGCGGATTCTCTTGGAGGTGGTATAGGATTAGCAAACGAATATACCTTTCAGATGGTGAAAGATCTTGTTGATGAACTTATCGTTGTCAATGAAGCCGAAATTGCGCAGGCTATCCATCATGCTTATTGGGAAGAAAAACTGGTCATTGAAGGGGCTGGGAGTGTAGGGATCGCAGCCTTGCTTTCCGGCAAAGTGTCCTCTCCCGGACATTGCGTCCTTGTCATCAGTGGCAGTAACATTGACATGAAGCTCCATAAAAGGATCATAGACGGTGAAAATGTCAATGTGGCTTTGGACCAGGGATAAGTGAGGAGCAGACGATGCCCGATGTTAAAATCCTCAACGAAAATCAGTTAAGGCAAGCCGTGCAACTCGATATCGAGGCAGTAACCTGTATTGAAAAAGCGTTTGAACTATTGGCAACAAAAAACGTGTCAATGCCTCCAATCCTGAGCCTGCATATTCCAGAGTTTAATGGCGAGCTGGACGTCAAAACAGCCTATGTGCCCGGCATCAATTCATTTGCCGTGAAAATGAGCCCCGGCTTTTTCGACAATCCCAAATTCGGGCTTCCAAGCCTAAATGGTTTGATGGTTCTATTTTCAGCAAAAACCGGAATTGTTGAAAACATTCTGTTGGACAACGGCTACTTGACGGATATCCGCACTGCGGCGGCTGGGGCTGTTGCTGCTAAATGGCTCTCTCGTAAAAATGCAGCAACGGCGGGCATTATCGGAACAGGCACCCAAGCACGCCTTCAACTGAAAGCCCTTACACTGGTTCGGGACATCAAAAGGTGTGTCATCTGGGGACGGCATCATGAAAAAGCTGCGGAGTTTGCTAAAGACTGTGGCAAGAAACTGGGCATTGAAATTCAGGCAGCCGACACTATTCAGGAGCTGATGAACCAAAGCGATATTGTGGTTTCCACGACCCCATCGCAAGAGCCGCTCATTCAGGCAAGCATGTTAAAGCCGGGACAGCATATTACGGCAATGGGATCTGATGCTGACTATAAAACAGAACTGGATGCCACTGTTATTCCAGCCGTGGACCTTTACGTCTGTGACCGCCTGGCGCAGTGTATCATACAGGGGGAGTTGCGTCCGGCGATCAAAGCCGGAACCATTTCTCCAGATACAAAATTTCCCGAATTGGGGGAAATCATTACCGGACAGAAACCCGGTCGCCTGTCTGACGAACAAGTTACAATATGCGACCTTACCGGCACCGGTGTGCAGGATACAGCCATTGCAACATTTGCCCGAAACCGCACGGAAAGTGCGGGGGTCGGCACTCTTTTTACCAGCTAGTTTTTCATGGAGAATGTCATGACGGGCATTGATCTACCTTTTTCAGTTGACGAATACCGATCCCGCCTCACAAAAGCGCGTGCGCAAATGGCGGAAAAAGGGATTGACGTTTTAATTGTCACAGACCCTTCCAATATGGCTTGGCTAACCGGCTATGATGGGTGGTCTTTTTACGTTCACCAATGCGTTGTTCTGCCCATCGATGCAGAACCATTTTGGTATGGCCGTAAACAGGACGCCAATGGCGCCCGACGGACCGTTTTCATGTCAGATGAATATGTCGAATTCTATCCCGAGAATTACATTCAAACCACAGAACGTCATCCGATGGACTATTTAAGTGGTCTTTTGAATGACCGAGGATATGGCAATAAGAAAATTGGTGTTGAGCTGGACAACTATTATTTTTCAGCCGCCGCCTATTTATCGCTGGTAAAACACCTGCCAAACGCCACGTTCATCGACGCCAACTCACTGGTTAACTGGTGCCGCGCCGTAAAATCGCAGCAGGAACTGATATACATGCGCCGGGCCGGCAAAATTGTCGAGAAAATGCATGAACGGATTTTTGATGTTATTGAGCCAGGGATGCGAAAGAACGATCTGGTCGCTGAAATTTACGAGACGGGCATCCGCGGGGTAGACGGATTTGGCGGCGATTACCCGGCTATTGTTCCCCTTCTTCCCTCTGGAGAAGACGCGGCGGCCCCGCATCTAACCTGGGACGATAAACCCCTTAGAACAGGAGAGGGAACGTTCTTCGAAATTGCAGGTTGTTATCGGCGCTACCACGCCCCCTTATCCCGCACCATCTTTTTAGGAAAGCCGTCTCAGACCTTTATGGATGCTGACAAGGCGATCCAGGAAGGAATGGAAGCGGGGCTTGAAAAAGCCAAAGCCGGTAATTTATGTGAAGATATTGCCCATGCGTTTTTTGGAGTTCTCAAAAAGCACGGTATTTTCAAAGACAGCAGAACAGGTTATCCGATTGGTCTGAGTTACCCCCCGGATTGGGGCGAACGAACAATGAGCTTGCGGTCCGGGGACAAAACAGAACTTGTTCCTGGCATGACATTTCACTTCATGACCGGCCTATGGATGGACAATTGGGGCCTGGAGACAACAGAAAGTATTGTTATCACTGAAGGGGACGTTGAACTTCTCGCGTCGGTTCCCCGCCAACTCATGATTAAAGGTTAGGCCCATGCGTGCAAATCCAATAACGGCAACCGTTGATTTTGATCAGGAAGGCACTCAACACGGCTTCCTCAAGTTACCCTATTCTCATGATGCCTCTGCCTGGGGATCAATCATGATCCCCATAACCGTTGTAAAAAAGGGTGAAGGACCAACGGTTCTTTTGACCGGTGGCAATCACGGCGACGAATATGAAGGTCCCATTGCCCTTTTCGATCTTGCTGGAAAGCTGGACGCAAAAGATGTAAATGGCCGTGTCATTATTATTCCTGCCATGAATTACCCTGCTTTCAAAGGGGCCCGCCGCACGTCACCCATTGATAATCGGAATATGAACCGGGTTTTTCCCGGAAACCCTGCGGGGTCAGTAACCGAAAAAATTGCAGACTATTTTCAACGGACATTGCTGCCTTTGGCGGATTATGTTCTGGATATTCATTCAGGCGGAAAAACATTGGATTTTGTGCCTTTCTGTGCGGCTCATGTGCTCGAAAGTAAAGAGCTGCAGGCACAATGCGTTGCAGCCATGCAGGCTTTTAATGCACCCTATTCCATTATGTTGCTAGAGGTCGATTCCGTTGGGATGTATGACACCGCGGCTGAGGAAATGGGAAAGGTCTTTATTTCCACAGAAGTTGGCGGCGGGGGCACGGCTTCTGCCGAAACGATTTCTATAGCCAAAAAAGGCGTCTCCAATCTACTTCGCCATGCCGGTGTTCTAAAGGGCGAGCCAGACATTTCCGAAACAGTGAACCTGGATATGCCGGATCATCGATGCTTCGTTTATAGCGAAAGCGTTGGTTTAATTGAATATTGCGTTGAGCTTGGCGAGGAGGTGACTTTTGGTCAGCTGATTGCCCGTGTTCATGATATAGATCGGACAAATGGCACCGTGACAGAGTATCACAGTGAGATCGATGGGGTCTTTGCCGCTCGGCACTTTCCGGGCTTAATCGCTATGGGAGATATTGTCGGCGTTGTTGCTCTAAAAGTGTAGTGCCAAGATATCGAGTTGAAATGAATAAGCTAGATGATCGCGACCTGAAAATTCTGCGCGTTTTGCAAAAAGATGGTCGTATTCCAAAAAACCAGCTGGCCGCTCAGGTCAACCTGTCACCAACGGCCTGTTGGGAACGGTTAAAACGGCTGGAAGAAATTGGGATTATTGAAGGCTATGGGGCCCGGCTTTGCCTTACAAAGCTTGGCCCCACAGCAACAATTTTCATGCAGGTGGAACTTTCGAGCCACCGGGCAGAAGACTTTGATCGGTTCGAAAAGGCTATTCAGGAAATTGATGAAGTGACTGATTGCTGGGCCGTTGGCGGTGGAGTAGATTATTTCCTGAAGCTGGTTTGCGCCAGTGTCGATGACTATCAACGCAAAGTGGATGAAATGCTGGAAGCAGATATCGGCTTGCGGCGCTACTACACATACGTCGTCACAAAACCGGTCAAAAACGGATCGACCAACCCCTTTTCAATCTTTGGCGCGCTGTAAACTTCGTTCGATTTTCGTCCCTCTTTTTGACTTCCGATAGTTTCTCTCTTTTTTTGCGCCTTTAGAGAATTCTTCACTGAATATGAGGCGGACTATAAATACATACACTATGCAAATTCTTCTATTATTCGCGCAGTCGAGAATGAGCGGAGTGGACCATGAACGAATTAAGTCAGAATTTGTCGCGATCCAAAAAACTGGATCAATTAAAAGACCCTAAACTCTTGAGGGAGTTTTCTTACAGTGCTGGAAAATGGCATTCTGCTCGCTCAGGCAATGTCATCGACGTTACCGACCCGGCAAATGGCGATTGGATCGGATCAGTCCCTGGCCTGAGTGCCGCAGAGAGCGTTGAGGCAATCGACGGCGCACAAAAGGCATTCAAGGATTGGGCAGCCCGCCTTCCTCAGGAACGCGCAGAGATTTTACGCCGGTGGTACCAGCTTATCAAGGAGCATAAAGAGGACCTTGCCCTCATCATGACGCTAGAGCAGGGCAAACCGATATCAGAGTCTCGTGGTGAAATCGACTATGGCCTTTCGTTCATCGAGTTTTTCGCCGAAGAGGCAAAGCGAACAGATATACTGGGGATCACCTCTCATCTTCATAATGCTGAAGTAGAAGTTTGGCTGGAGCCCGTCGGTGTTGCCGCATTGATCACGCCCTGGAATTTTCCAAATGCTATGATTACCCGAAAAGCTGCTGCGGCTCTTGCCGTTGGTTGCCCTGTGATCATACATCCGTCAAAAGAAACACCATTTTCAGCATTGGCGCTGGCGGAATTGGCAGAACGCGCCGGGTTCCCTGAAGGCGTGTTCAATGTCATTACGGGCGAGCCTGCAGAAATTGTGGGGGAATGGACCAAGGACACAAGAGTCCGGGCCCTTTCTTTTACCGGCTCAACTGAAATCGGGCGCCTTCTCTACCAACAATGCGCGCCAACCATCAAACGTCTGAGTTTGGAACTTGGCGGACATGCGCCGTTTATTGTCTTTGAAGATTGTGATCTGGATAAGGCTGTCGAGGAAGGCATAAAGGCCAAATTTGCCACTTCCGGCCAAGATTGCCTGGGGGCTAATCGATTTTATGTTCAAGCTGCCGTTTATGATGAATTTTGCGAGAAATTTACCCAGAAGGTCAAGACGCTTTCAGTCGGGCAAGGTGTTGACGATCCTGAGATTGGCCCTTTGATGAACAGCCAGGCAGTTGATAAACAACTGGATCATGTGCACGACGCCGTAAAAGCCGGTGCCACTCTACTGTGCGGGGGGCATCAAATGGCACTTGGCCCATTATTTTTTGAACCCACCGTTTTAGCCGATGTGCCCAACGGCGCAAAAATAATGCTTGAAGAAACTTTCGGTCCGGTTGCCCCGATTGCCTCCTTTTCCACAGAAGAAGAAGTTATCAATCTGGCCAACGACACGGAATATGGTCTGATGGCGTACCTGCATACAAAAGATCCGTCACGGATTTACCGACTGAGCCGACAACTGGAATTTGGCATGGTCGGCGTTAATCGAACAAAAGTGACCGGCGCCCCTATTCCCTTTGGCGGTATGAAACAATCCGGACTTGGCCGAGAAGGGTCTCGCCACGGGATAGAGGCTTTTTCAAATATTAAATATGTCTGTCGCGACTGGGCCTAAGCCCGTTGCCCTAAAATCAGGAGAAATCAATGCTTACAAATGATCAACTCAGTAAATGGGATCGGGAAAACTTTTTTCACCCGTCTACGCATCTGGCACAATTTGCCCGCGGCGACCTTGCCAACCGGATTGTGACCGGCGGATCTGGTGTTCATATCGAAGATAGAGACGGAAATAGGTTGCTTGACGCTTTTGCCGGTCTTTATTGCGTTAATGTGGGATATGGGCGCACCGAAATTTCTGATGCAATCGCCGCGCAAGCAAAAGAATTGGCCTACTATCATTCTTATGTAGGGCATGGAACTGAAGCCTCTATTACGCTCTCCAAAATGATCATCGACCGGGCTCCTGACAACATGAGCAAAGTCTATTATGGCTTGTCAGGGTCCGATGCAAACGAAACAAACATCAAACTTGTCTGGTATTACAATAATGTTCTGGGGCGACCCGAAAAGAAGAAAATCATCTCGCGTTGGAGAGGATATCACGGATCAGGCCTGATGACCGGATCCCTGACAGGCTTGGAACTGTTCCACAAGAAATTTGACTTACCGCTTTCTCAGGTTGTTCACACAGATGCCCCTTATTACTATCGCCGCGACGATTTGAGCTTAAGCGAAGAAGAATTTTCAAAGCAGTGTGCTGATAGTCTGGAGGCGCTGATCCTGAAAGAAGGGCCGGACACTGTTGCTGCCTTTATCGGCGAACCCGTTCTGGGAACAGGTGGCCTTGTTCCGCCGCCAGCTGGATATTGGGACGCTATTCAGCCTGTTCTTAAAAAGTACGATATTCTCCTGATTGCCGATGAAGTTGTTACAGGCTTTGGTCGCTTGGGATCCATGTTTGGATCTGATCATTACGGTATCGAAGCAGATATCATCACCTCTGCCAAAGGCCTTACGTCCGCTTATGCCCCATTGTCAGCGTCTATTGTTTCTGAAAAAGTCTGGAAAGTTCTGGAGCAGGGAACGGATGAATTTGGCGCAATTGGGCATGGATGGACTTATTCCGCCCATCCGGTTTGTGCAGCTGCAGGTGTAGCCAACCTGAAACTCATCGACAGCATGGGCCTTGTGGATAACGCGGGCGATGTTGGACCCTATTTTAAACAGCAAATGGAAAAAGCCATCGGTGAACATGCCAATGTCGGTGATGTTCGCGGAGAAGGTCTTATGCTCGCTGTTGAGTTAATTGCAGATAAGGAAAAAAGAACATTCCTTGACCCTTCACTTATGACCGGACCCAAAATTGCTGCTGCGCTTCTAAAACGCGGCGTCATTGCACGGGCGATGCCGCAGGGTGATATTCTTGGATTTGCCCCTCCGCTATGTCTCACAAAAGAAGAAGCGGATACCATCGTAGGCGCCATGAACGAAGCCATCACAGAAGTATTCAGCGGCGCCTGATTAACACGATCCGGATACGAAGCCCGCGATTTTTCTTTCGCGGGCTTTTTTTTGCCCTGCCTCTTACTCCGAGCACAACGAAACGCCTTCATCACGTCTGTAGCAAAACAGATCAATCCTAAAGAGGCGGACTGCAACAACGGGCCTGCCCGAGTGCTGTGTTACGCCAGCCGGAGCGTACTGAATACCCTTTTTCTTCTATAGGCGCTCAACATGGGAAAAGGCGAGCTACCGCAACAGTGGCGTCTCAAATGCCATGTCAGGCAAAACCTGTAGTCGGACCAGGACACCAGTAAGCCCTCTGAATGCTGACGCGCCATGCTCAATGAGTATAAGGCGGGTTCCGGGTTCGCTTTTGCAAAATCACCCGGAAAAAGACCCGATACCCGGCCCATTGTAAATGCGAAAAAGCGAAGGGCCACCGGCCGGAACTTCTGGACACAAAAGACCCGGCAGACTTACTTTCAGGGTTGAAGTAAAAGCGCCCCAAAGCCAGCAACAAAATGGGTTTTGGAGTCGTCGAGGATGCTGTTGATGTGCGTTCAAAGCAATAAAAAGGCCCGGTCGTAAAACCGGGCCTTTTTGTCATTTCAATCTATGGCTCACATCACCCCGGTGATAAACCACGCAACCGTTCTGAACGTCTGCGGAGTAATTCAAGTGTTGTCAGCATCATCACCGAAAGCACAACCAAAATTGTTGCCACGGCAAGAATAGTGGGGCTGATTTGCTCGCGCAGGCCTGTAAACATTTGCCAAGGCAACGTTTTCTGGCCCGCAGAACCCACAAACAGCACGACCACAACTTCGTCAAAGGACGTAATGAAAGCGAACAATCCTCCAGACACGACACCGGGTAAAATCAAAGGCATTTGTACCCGAAAAAACGTTGTGACAGGATTGGCGCCAAGATTGGCCGCGGCGCGTGTCAAACTGCGATCAAAGCCCACAAGGGTGGCAGTCACGGTAATTATCACAAATGGAATACCGAGTGCCGCATGAGCCAGAACAACGCCAAAATAGGTACCCTGCAAACCAACACGGCTATAGAAGAAGTACATGCCGGCTGCAGAAATAATCAGTGGCATAATCATCGGCGAAATCATGATCGCCATAATCGCGCGTCGGAACGGTACGAACGGCTGACTTAATCCAATTGCGGCCAATGTCCCAAGGGACACCGACAACAAGGTCGCAACCGGCGCAATAGCGAAACTGTTTTTAATCGCTCCCTGCCAGTCTGAATTCGTGAAAAAGTCTTCATAATGCTTCAATGAGTAGCCCGCAGGATCAAAATTCAACATTTCAGGCGTGAATGTAAAAAAGTTCTCTGCATTAAAACTCAAGGGCATCACAACAATAATCGGTGTGATCAGGAACAGAAAGATCGCCCAGCAGATAACCACAAAAGAATGATGCCAGATAACCTGCCCCGGTGTAGCATAAGAAGGCAACCTGCGGCGATAGTCGCCAGTTCCAACCCAAAATACAAACCAGGTGAACACCCAACCGAAAATTCCTCCCAATAAGGCGCCCGATATCTCGGCCTGCAGATAACCAGCAACAAGGCCAACAACCACGGTGACCAGTTGAGCAATGCGCCGTGTTTTGAGCACTTTGATGATCAGGACAGACACGATAGCGCCAAGAATGACGCCCCCCGCAATCCCGATCAACGGGATTTCCTGGGTCATACCAAACAGCAAACCAAACAGACCTGCAAAAAAGGCACCTGCGCCGGCAATCTGCTGGATAGAGGCAATAATCGGTTTTACTTTCTTTTTTGACATATTTTCAGCCCCCCAACTTCACGTTATCAATGCCAACAATTCGGTCATACACCCAGTAGAGCAACAGAACGACCAGCAGCAATATTGTTCCCAATGCAGCGGCCAGGCCCCAGTTGAGCGAACTAGAGATATGATAGGCAATCCGGTTCGAAATGAACGTACCGGACGTGCCGCCGACGATTTCAGGGGTAATGTAGTAACCAATGGACAGAATAAAGACGAGAATGGATCCAGCCCCAATTCCAGGAACAGATAAAGGAAAATATATTCGCCAGAAAGCCGTCCAGTTCGTCGCACCCATTGACTTGGCGGCACGCGTATAGGTTTCCGGGATTGTACGCATCACTGAATAAAGTGGCAAAACCATAAAGGGTAGCAGGATGTGGGTCATTGCGACGATCGTACCGAACTGGTTATTAATCAACACAAGGCGTCCCGCCTCGTCAATAATATTAAGCCAAACAAGCGTATCGTTAATCACCCCTTGCTGTTGCAGCATTACCTTCCAGGCGGACGTCCTCACAAGCAGGGAGGTCCAGAATGGCAGCAGGACCATAATCATCAGAAGGTTGGCTTCTCGCATGGGCCGATTGGACATAAGCCAAGCGATCGGATAACCCAGCAAAATGGCGCAGCCGGTAATCACAAGCGACATAAACAGCGTCCTTAGGAAAAGAGTTCCATAAAGGCGCTCATTTTCCGGACGGACTGAATATCCGTCAAAATCCTTTTTAAGATCAACGGCTGTCAAGAAGTAACCTTCAGTATAAGGCGGAGAATAAACGCGGAGTGTTTTCCAGACGTCTTCACTCGCCCATTCTTTATCGAACTTGAGGAACGCTTCTTTAAAATCAACGGTTTTGAAATCTGCAGCCGCCGCGGCGCTTTTCTGAATGAGCGCATTTGAAGATACTCCCTCTAAACGCACGAGGTCGTTATAAAGAGCGACAAAAACAAAATCTGCGAGGGCCTCTTTTTGAGGATCATCCCCATCTTCAATCACGTATTTGCGCCAGGAAGAATAGGCCCACATGGATTGCGGTAATTCTTCTTTTGCATCTTTAGAATCTGCCAGCATCTGCCATGTTTTTACATCTGTCCAACTGGGATCAACAGCGGCAAATTGATCTGGATAGATTTCAACATTGAGGCGGCGAACCCGTCTGCCGGATTTACGAAACAGCGAGGAAACCCCTGTTTGTTCGTAATTCAGGCGGCTCCCAAGCCGCGTATGTTCTTTGTTTTTGACCGCAACGAAGAGATCCACATAGAGGGCGGAGAATGTTTTTTCGCCCGGCACAATCGGCGCAGACGCAGCATCCGCGTTCAACAGATTGACCGTTTGCGGAAGCGTTTCACTCACGATTTCATTTTCGACGGAGCGAAATAACATATCTGCGATCGGCGCGATAAACGTGATCAGGATGAAAGCAAGCAGGGGCGAAATCAGCATTAAAGCTCTGAATTTTTGTAGCCGCAAAGAGCGCTGCAAACTCCGCTTCAAAGGTGTCCCGTCTGCCGCCAACACAGGACCAGTTTCGATCGTATCACTCATTCTTTAGTCGCCAGTTCAGTGTTCATTGAATTTGGCCAGAACTTTCGTCTGGTAAATGAAAAGAAGCGGGTATTTAACCCGCTTCTTCAAAGCCCTACTTGGCTAACCAAGCCTGGAATTTCGCGTCGATGTCGTCGCGATAATCTGCCCAGAATTCATAGTTATACAAGAATGTATTCTTGGCATTGGCTGGATCAGTTGGCATATGTGGACCCATATCAATTCCTAGGCTGGCATGCTTGCCAACCAGCGGGGCTGATGATTTACGGGCTGGACCATAAGAAATATATTTTGCCTGGTCCGCAAGACGCTGCGTATCCGTTGCAAATTTCAAATAGTCCATCACGCGGGCTTTACGCTCGTCGCTCAGACCAGCTGGAACAATCCAACCGTCAAGATCAAACACCTGGGCGTCCCAAAGCATGGCAACCGGCTGTTTCTGTTCTTCAATAACAGAGAATAGACGACCATTATAAGTAGAGCCCATTACAATTTCACCGTCAGCCAGAAGCTGAGGCGTGTCAGCGCCAGCTGACCACCAGATCACGTCGTCTTTGATGGTACCCAACTTGGCAAGAGCCTGCTCTTGTCCGGCTGGCGTTGCCAGAACTTCATAAACCTTGTCTTTAGCGACACCGTCACACAAAAGAGCCCATTCCATGTTGTTGATTGGACGCTTTTCAAGGGACCGTTTACCAGGCCAGGTTTTAGTATCAAAGATCGCGCAAACACTTGTTGGCTTCTTGTCGCCGACAAGATCTGTACGATACCCGAAAGCTGTGGAGTAAACGATCTGCGGAATAAAGCACTGTGATACGATCAAATCGCCAAAATCTTTACTGGCAGGGGATCCATCAGGGGCTTTTGCAAGAACCTTATCGTGATCGATTTCTTCGGCAAGACCCTCATCGCACAAGCGAATGGCGTCAGACGCAACAACGTCGACCAGATCCCAGGTTACATTACCGGCTTCATCCATAGCACGGAGTTTTGCAACCGCTTCGGCAGAACTTTCATCATTGATGATCTTAATGCCGGTTTTTTCCATATAAGGCTCGTGATAGGCCTTCAACTGAGATGTGGAATATGCGCCGCCCCAAGACACAATTGTCATCTCATTAGACATATCCGCAGCCGTAGCTCCAGTTGCTCCCACAGCCGCAAATACTATTGCAGTGGACAGCTTTGTAAACAATTTCATACTAATCTCCTCTGTCATGTCCCGTTCATATAAATGAGATTTGCTGCAGGGTATGGGACCACCCTATCCTTCAGATAGTCATTGCTAATCTGTTGCAGCAGGTCGTTTCAGTAAACTTAGGCGTCAAGCGCCCGACAGTCTTCTGCCAACCACCCTATCTCAATCTGTTGTCCCGGCTGAAACCGGGTTTGATTTACTGCATTTCTGGTTTTCACAATAAAGTCTTCATTTCCAGCGACCCGTAAACGGGTCCGGAATATGTCGCCCATATAGATAAATTCGAGCACTTCTGCTTTCAGTGTATGCACTTCATCGCCAAGCCGCTCGCGGTCAAACTCAACCCGCTCGGGACGGATGGAGACCTTGGTTCGTTCTCCAACCTTACTGATATTAACCGGGGTCGTATCGATCAACTCGCCATTGTCGAGCCGAACAAGTGCCTGCCCGCCGCTGATTTTCTCAACAACGCCTTCCAGGGTATTATTCTCGCCAATAAACTGTGCAACGAAACTGTTTTCAGGCTGCTCATAAAGCCGATCTGGCGGCGCCAGCTGCTGAATGCGGCCATCATCGAACACAGCAACCCGATCAGACATGGTCAACGCTTCGGTCTGGTCATGTGTCACATAGACAACTGTAATATCAAGATCATCGGCAATTCGTTTAATTTCAAACTGCATATGCTCTCGCAACTGCTTGTCCAACGCGCCCAACGGCTCGTCCATCAGAACCAGAGTTGGATCGAACACCAAGGCACGGGCAAGTGCAATACGTTGTTGCTGACCGCCTGATAATTGAGCGATGCGACGCGAGCCGAACTCACCCATTTGAACCATCTCCAGGGCGCGCTTAACCTTTGCTTCACGCTCAGACCTGCCCAGCTTTCGAATTTCAAGTGGAAAGGCGAGGTTTTCATTCACCGTCATATGAGGGAAAAGAGCATAGTTCTGAAAAACCATGCCAATCCCTCTTTTGTGGGGCGGGATATTGTTAATGCCCTGCCCATCAAGACGGATATCTCCATGCGTGGCGGTCTCAAATCCTGCTAACATCATAAGACAGGTTGTCTTTCCTGACCCTGATGGTCCTAACATTGTTAAGAATTCGCCTTTTGGCATGGAAAGATTCAGATCTTTGACGACCAGGGTCTCGCCGTCATAACTTTTCTGCACGCGTTCGAATTCAACGAACGCCTGCTCCTCCGCTGTATTAGCCAAACTGGCCCCCTCTGTTCTGTAACAAATATTCGTTCGGGCTTTTTGCAAACCCGTCTCCCAATTAGTTTGATTAAAACAAAATTCAACCAACAAAACAACAGCTGCTGTAAAAAATTTATTATCCACAGCCAATATACCGACCTGCAAATTCTACAGAGACTCATGATGTTATAGATTTTTACTTCAAAAACCGGACAACCTTATTACCAGGTACTGTAAATTAACGTATTATACATAATTAATCTTTGAAATATTTATTTTTTTACTTTGAGATCTACCGTTTTTTAACAAAACCCCCTAACTGAAACGAAATTATTACCGAAATTGTCAAGTATTCATCTCTCGCTCATCTTATTAATAAGCTTAATATGGGTAGGTTGGGCGATACTGGCTTTTCCCATTGTTTATCGTTAGGCTGACCATGGTCTTGTGGAAAAGTAGGGGAAACTATGCGGATCAATACCAATCCATACCGTCAGAAAGGGTTGCCCGATCAGCCCAATTTTGAACCAGGCGACATTGTGGTCAATCCTGAAGCGGCGGTCAGTCTCATGAGTTTGTGTCCCGCTGCTCATACGACCCCTACGGTATCTTCGTTAAAAATCGCGGAACAAATTGGAATCGCCGGCTTATATGTCAAAGATGAAAGAGGCCGCATGGGACTGGGCAGCTTCAAAGCATTAGGCGCGGCCTTTGCCATTGCCAAGCAGGCAGCCCCCTATCTGGAATCCAATCCAGGCAGCGCGCCAGAGAACGCACTGAGAGACAAAACATTTGTCTGTGCCAGCGCAGGAAACCATGGCCTTTCCATGGCCGCAGGTGCCCGTATTTTCGGAGCAACGGCGGTTGTCTATCTTTCGCAAACGGTGCCGGAAAGCTTTGCCGAAAAGTTAAGAGGAAAAGGGGCAACCGTTGTACGGGAGGGTCCTGACTACGAGGCCAGCATGGTTGCTGCCCGGCGGGCAGCAGACCTTGAAGGATGGCAACTTCTTTCAGACAGCAGTTGGCCGGGATATTCTGAGCCAGCCCGCGACGTCATGGAAGGGTACCTGATCATTGGATCAGAAATGGAACGCCAGATTCCTGCCCCCCCGACCCATGTTTTTCTGCAGGCTGGCGTTGGTGGCTTGGCGGCTGGCGTCACCGCAATGTGCCGTCATCTCTGGCAGGAAGGTCCAAAAATTATTATTGTTGAGCCTGAAGACGCGCCCTGCCTGATCGACAGCATTGAGGCGGGCAAGCCAATTCGGGCACAAGGGGCTGTCTCCAATATGGGGCGGTTGGATTGTAAAGAGCCATCCCATCTTGCATTGCGGTATTTGGCCCGGGAAGCCGATTACTTTATGACAATCAGTGATAAAGAAGCCAAAGCTACTTGTCGGTGGCTCGCCGAGCAGGACCTCGCCTCTACCCCTTCAGGCGTTGCGGGCATCGCCGGCTTAAAAACGCTTTGCGAGTCTTCTCACACTATTGACGGACTTGATCAAACAGCGATTGCCCTTGCAATCCTTTCTGAAGAGGCCACACCCGATGCAACTTGAGCCGGGCATTATCGACTTCGAAACAGCTGAATTCGAGAACAGGCTTCTAAAAGTACAGGCGGCGATGCGCGCGGCTAAAATAGACGCTCTGTTTTTCACGAGCGAGGCCGAAATGCGTTACTTTACAGGCTTTCGAACCTTGTTTTGGCAAAGCCCTACGCGGCCCTGGTACCTGATCATTCCGCTGAACGGGAAACCAATTGCAGTCATTCCAGAAATCGGGGCGGCTTTAATGGAAAATACTTGGGTTGAGGATATCCGTACCTGGTCAAGCCCGCATGCTCAGGATGATGGGCTTTCCCTTATTTGTGACGGGCTTAAATCATTTGGTACCATTGGAATGCTTATGGGGCGGGAAAGCGCTCTTCGAATGCCCATAAACGACTTCGGCATGTTAAAAAACATGCTTCCTCACTCAAAATTTGTCGATGCAACTCCTCTTGTACAAAAGCTCAGGATGGTAAAATCAACGGCAGAGATAGAACTTATCCAGAAAATTTGTAGCATTGCGTCTTCTAGCTTCGAAAATGCCGCCAATCTATTTCATGTAGGGATGCCGCTGGAGGATGTTTTTCGCGCCTTTAAAATTGATTTATTGCGCAACGGTGCCGACGATGTTCCGTATCTGGTTGGTGGCGCGGGTACAGGGGGATATGCCGATGTTATCTCACCTCCTAGCCAGACCCCTTTAAAAGAGGGCGATATCCTGATGCTGGATACCGGCGCGACCCTCAAGGGCTATTTTTGCGATTTTGACAGAAACTACGCGTTTGGCCATGCTTCAGACACCGCTAAACATGCCTATGAAATCCTGATTGCAGCGACCCGCGCGGCGTTCGACGCGGCTCGTCCCGGATTACGCTGCAGTGATCTTTATAAGATTATAAAAAATACCATCCAGCAGGAAAACAACGATGTTGGCCGGTTTGGGCATGGTTTGGGTATGCAATTGACGGAGGCCCCGTCCCTTATTCATTTCGATGACACGCTTCTCGAAGAAAATATGGTCATCACCCTTGAGCCCAGCATGAGCGTTGGTGAAGGCCGGATTATGGTTCATGAGGAAAACATTCTCATTCAGGACGGCCCGCCCCGTTATCTGTCACGGCCTGCGCCAGAATGTCTGCCGATAGTTTCGGGATAGAACAGAAAGGGTATTGGATGAAGCTGCCATATGACATTGATGATCGCACGGACAAAAAAACAGCTCTCGGCCTGATTGTCCTTCAGGCCGATGAAACCATTGAAAATGAAATCCGGACGGTCCTTGATAACAATGCCGTGGGCCTGCTCCATAGCCGGATACCAAGCGGCGCAGACCTCACCCCTGAAACACTTATGCAAATGAAGGCGGACCTTCCAGCTGCCGCTGCGCTATTGCCAAAAAGCGCACGGTTCGATGTTATTGCTTATGCCTGCACATCCGGCGCCACCTATATCGGATCCGAGACAGTCAAAACACTCGTTCAAGACATTCACCCAACGGCACAGGTAACGGACCCTATGCGTGCCGTACTGGCTGCCTGTAAAGCGCTCAGGGTAAAACGGATTGGATTTATAACCCCGTATATCGAAGAAGTTTCAGGCGCTATGCGGACGTTACTGGAAAAGAGCGGATTGGAAATCTCCGCTTTCGGCTCTTTCTCAGAAGAACAGGAAGCCATTGTCGCCCGGATTAGCCACCGTTCCGTTCTCAAGGCCCTCATTGATCTTAGCACGCAAAACGATGTAGACGGCCTCTTTGTTTCCTGTACGAACCTCAACAGTTTTTCAATTATCGAAGAAGCCGAGCGAAGAACAGGCAAGCCAGTCATCAGCAGCAATCAAGCTCTCTATTGGCATATGCTCACCCTGGCAGGCCTTCAGACGAGCGGGAAAGGCCCGGGTCGTCTGTTTCACCAGTAGATCTTGTATATCAGGCTGAAAAAACCAGTATAGACCTTGCAAAGAACCTGTGACCGAGTGTGCTTCGTTCTTAACACAATTCCCAATAATATTGACATAAGGACCCCCTGCTCATCAGGCGCTTTCAATTGTCTGATCGTCCTTTACTGGTGGGGTGGTCTCTGAAGGCGACCCTTGACTTTCAAAGAAAATTCTTGCTTGCTCAATCGGAAGAAAAACAAGGGTAATTCTTGTCCCCTCACCCAATCGACTATCCAGTTGCAATTCTCCACCTTGCAATTCCATCAGGACTTTCGCGATTGATAACCCCAACCCCAAACCATCATGCGCCATCAAGTGGCTTTGACGGATTTGTCCGAATTTCTGAAGCGCGATCTGGATATCCTTTTGGGCCATTCCAATACCGGTATCAGTGATCTCAATTGAAACAGCTCCATCAGAGGCGGTTCTTACCGAAGCCGAAATTCTCCCCTCTGCATCCGTAAATTTAATCGCGTTATCCAAAAGATTTAAAATTATCTGCTGTACCCGGATCAGATCAACAAATAGAGGCGGTGTATTCTGGGGAATGCTCGTATGGAACGTGATATTTTTAGCCGTAAATTTCTCCATCTCCATCTGAAAACAGTCTTCCAGCAGTTGAGCAATATTGACCTGTTCTGGAGAAATTTGCAGCTTCCCGGTTTCAATCCGTACGACATCCAGCATATCCGTGACCAACCGTAACAGATGATGACCTGAGCGATGAATGTGGCCCGCGTAATCCTTATACTGGGCATTCATGGGACCCAGGATGCCCTTAACCATCATCTCGGAAAATCCATTGATTGCATTCAGTGGCGTTCTTAATTCATGGCTCATATTGGATAAAAAGCTGTTTTTTGCTTCGTTGGCATCAATCAACTTTTCCAGCGCAGCCTGCAATTCTTCTTCTTTCGCTTTTTGACTGGACAGATTGGCAGCAAGGGTTACCCGGCCACCGTCTGGAGTTCGGGCTTCCCGGTACAGGTACCAACCACTGTTGCGCTCCACTTCAAACGCTTCGGCTGGTCGGCTATGCTGTTTCATCCGCTGGCGAATATAGGCTTCTTCCCGACCGATAGCATCGGGCAGATCACCTGAATAGGCGTCCGCTCGTACCAGCTCTAAAAATGGCCGCCCTGGAGTCAATATCTCCTGTGCATTGACAGATAGATGTTGCCTGTAAGCATCATTCCAAACCACGACATGATCGCGATTGTCGAAAATTGCCACAGCCTCACTCAATGACCGGATTGCCTCTGCAAGCTGTTCGTTTCGTGTGATGCTACCATTGACCCTCAACGCCAAAATAACGGCATAGAAAAACAGAAGAAGAAGAATCCCGTAAGGCCCCAGATATGTTGTGTTTAAATAGCCGTTCGCATGTAAAATATCGTGGACACCGAACACGATCAAGGTCGTCACGCCGAATACAATCAGCCAGCTTCCAGAGATCCTTTGCTTCAAGACATGGAGAATTTCAATAAAGCAGGCGACGGAAACAACGAAAAGGTGAAAAGCGAGTATATAAATTATCTCGAAGGGTATCCCCCCAAGCCAGAAAATAACGAATAAGGAAATAAAAACTGATTGGTAAAGGATGTAACAGGAAACGGCAAAGCTAAACCGTCTTGGGCTGAAATGATGAATAAATTCATAGGTAAATGCAATCAGAAAGACGGCACTGACATACGACAATCTCTCTGTCACCAAATATGGAATGGACGGAAACAGTTCCACCAACGTCGATGTCACCGTCATCATGTAAACAGCCGAAAAGAAAGACATCACGTAGAGAACAAAATAAATCCGCTCTCGAAAGCGCCCCAAATGAAGAACCATCAGGAACGCTCCCAAACAAAACAGCGCTCCCGACAAAAAGAGATCCCGAGATACCTCACCCAAATGGGTTAAATGCTGTATTTTTTCCGGCCCTAAAGAGAAAGAACTGAAAAACCCGCCGCCAGAATAACCGATATGGTTTGAGACATGAACGACGATATCAAGTGTCCCAGCCGCGCCCTTTAAAGCACCGACGTCCCGAACAACCAACGCGGTCTCGGTATCTGCTGTTTTACCCGGAATACCGGACTGCATCCATTGTTGACCATCAACATAAAGGCGATAGGCGGATTGAACCCGCTTTAAGTAGATCGCCAGATCTACAGGTTTATCAGGCAATAGAACTTTCAGGCTATATGTTGCATAGCCATATTTTCCAAGAATTTCACCGTGACTGTCCAAACCCAGCCAAACACCCGGAACAGAATGATAAATTGGGGTGGCCTTTGTTGTGCTGATTTCGGCGGGATCGATAAATTCCTCCCAGTAAAAGGCCCATTCCCCTGCAAGCTCCAGTCGACCTTCATCCTGAAAATTCCAATTGCGCAAGTCCAGCACACCTTTAATGGCGACCGGCTTATCAGGTTGCTCCTCAGCAATAACACTGAATTGGAAACCAAATAATAGGACCACAACCAACCAAAGGCTTGTCGCTTGGCGCCAGAACAGAAACATAGAACCCCATCAACCAAATACTTGCTGCTTTAACCAACCATGCTAATAAAGCGTTTAACAATTTATTAAAATTGTCTTTTTTAGCGGTTAAATCCTGAGAATTTGGGCTTTTTTACAAGTCGGATGCTTTACTTGTTCATTGTACATTATTGTTTGCGATCTATATGTTAGTTCTATTGTTTCGGAAAAGGGACAGGGATGGATTCTGTCACACAATTTGTTCTGGGCGCGAGTATCGGTGCGGCGTGCCTTGGAAAACGCCACGGGCTGCGTAAAGCCGTCTTAACGGGTGGATTGTTGGGAACCCTGCCTGACCTTGACGTCTTCTGGAACTATGGTGGCCCCCTCGAAAACTTTGTCTTTCATCGTTCTGCGACACACTCGCTGGTTCTTCAAACGATCATCACCCCCTTGCTGGCAGAAAGTCTTTGGCGGGTCTTCAAAAAACCATTGGACGGCAGATTTACCTTCTATCTTGTCATCTGGTTGTGCTTAATCACACACGCCCTTCTGGATGCAGTCACCATCTATGGCACACAGTTATTCTGGCCAATAACAAACCATCCTTTTGGCATTGGCTCTGTGTTTATCATCGACCCTTTATACACGTTACCATTACTGTTCGTTGTGGTTTGGGCGCTAATCCGTCCAACTTGGACAAAAGCCTATACAAAAGCCCTGACAGTTTCATTTTGCCTATCCACCCTGTATCTGGGCTGGTCGGTTTTCGCTCAGGACTGGATGAAAAACAGGGCCATCGAACATTTTGCCAGTCGCAATATTCCAACAGATCAGGTCTTGGTTCTTCCCCTACCCTTCTCTACTCTGGCCTGGAAGGCAATCGCCGTTCAAGGAGACACCTACACAAACTTGTACTTACCCCTCACAAAAACCGACGACGCCCCCATCTTCTACAGGCACAAAAGGTGGCCGAGAAACCTCACATGCGCACAATTGGGCGGCTATCCGGCTCACGAAATTCTTCGGGCTTTTACCAAGGGGTATTACAGCCTTACACAGGCAACAGATAACAAATTAGTGCAAGCAGACCTCAGAATGGGCCTAACCCCAAACTATGTTTTCCGTTTTCAATTACAAGACGGGGCCAACCCCAATGACGGTGTAAAAAACCTTGCAGAACGGGTCGCGTCCCGTCGTTCTCAAGACGGAGATCTACCTTGGCTGTTCAAAATGATGGCAGGGGAAATCACCCCTCGCCCCGCAGAAAACGCGAATATATTCCCTCAACATCAAATTGCGCAGACACAACCGCAATATAACTGCGCGAAAACAGGGTAAAACCGCCCCTAACCCTCCAAGTCAGGGCCCGGCATTGCGATCGACATTATCGGTTTCAGCGGATTTCATTTTATACCCGGTAACCAAAAAATCGATAAAAGCCCGAACCGAAGGCAAGAGACCACGGCGGGACGGGAAGGAATTATCCGGTGCACGTGCTTTTTTTACTGGAGGGTCAGGCGGCCTCGGTTCTGTTATCGCCGTCACTCTTGCAAAGGAATGTGTGGATATCGCGATTGGATATCGAAATGGCTTAGCCTGAGCCAAAAAAGTTAAAGCCGCCGTCGAAAAAACCGGACAGCAAGCAGTACTCGTCGAAATTGATCAAAGCGATCCAGTTTCCATTAAACAAGCTATCTTAAAGGTCTCAGAAATCTTCGATGGATGCGATTTGTTGGTCAATATTGCAGGGATGGCGGCCGGGGGACATCGCTTGCCCTACAGCGATCTTGCCGCAATGACTCCGGAAATTTGGGATGAAATGATGACGGTGAATGTACGAGGACCTTATCTTGTTTCTCGCGCCGCGGCGCCTTTTCTTCGCAAATCCAAATGGGGACGGATTGTGAATCCAGGGCCCACTATTGGGATCGGGCCGTGGGGTGCCGGCGCGCCATATGCCCCCAGCAAAGGCGCAATCGGGACACTAACACGTTATTTGGCGGCCGTGCTCGCCCCGGAAATCACCGTCAATTGTGTACCCCTGATCTAATGGAAGACACCATGATGAACGGCGGTGCACCGGAGAGCTTTGTCGAAGGATGGCGGACACGCGCAGTTTTGGACAAGACCACTTCTTTAGAAGATGTCGTCTCACACGTAGTGGCATTTTGTAAAAGTGAAACCGTCACGGGTCAGGTGTTGGTCACCGATGGCGGCATTCATTTCAATTGACCCATTCCTGGCGGCTTAGACCCGTTCCGGCATCTCAAAAAATACAGAACAGGGATCAGATGAGGCTCTCCTGAATCTCAGAAGACAGCCATTTAGTGAAGGCCTGGACGTTTTTATTGCGTTGATTATGGGGGGGCACAACAAGGTAATAGGTCAAACCTGCAATTTCGCCCGGCAAACCATCGCTGATATAAGGAACAAGCCATTGTTCTTTCACAGCATTTCTAACAAGTATAGAGCTCACCAGGGCAATGCCCTGACCCGCCAGTGCGGCTTGAATAACGTGATGCTCCTGATCAAACCGCCTTACAGTGAAGTTCCCATGTCTCTCTTCGCGCCCGTGCCGATTAATCAGCGCCTCCCAGGTAATGGACGGCAATGATCTGTTCATCCACTCAGTTTCAAGTAGCTGAGCATCCTTTAGGGTCACGACGTTATCCAGATAGGTTGGCGTCGCATACATGCCAAACTTTTCGGTAACGAGTTTTGAGGCATGGGGCGATGCAGGATCGTACTGCCCATAACTGATCGCAAGGTCAATGCGACGATCATGCATCACATCAACTTTTTGCTCTCCCGTTTGGATGGCAACCTCAATGCCTGGATTTTCTTCGTAAAACTTATGCAGGTTTGGCACCAGCCACATGGAAGCAAACGATGATGTTGTACTGATCGTCAGTATCTCTGCTGAACCGACGATATTGTTGACAGTTTCAGTGAGTTGCCGAAAGGCATTGAATGTCGTGTCCAGAAGGATTTCTCCGTCTCTGGTCAGCTTTACAGCACGGGTTTGGCGCTCAAACAATCGCGTTCCAAGCCCCTCTTCCAATGCCTTGATTTGGTGAGAGACAGCCGTTGGAGTCACATTCAATTCTTCAGCGGCCAATTTAAAGCTTTTAAGTCTTGCAGCCGCATCAAAGGTCCTAAGAACATTAAGAGATGGTAATTTCGGGTACATCAGTCAGCCCGCCATAGATTATTTATACTCATCTATAGATAAGAAATCACCATTCGTCAAACTTCCCTTCAGGTGCAATATAACTTTTAACAAATATCAGAACCCACGAAAGGATATCAGATGAAAACCCTTTTGCATATTGACTCTAGTGCGAGAAAAACAACCAACTCGACAGCTGCTTATAATTCTGTATCAAAATCAATCGCCGCCACTTTTTTGAAGAAATGGCGTATCTTGAACAATGAAGGTAAAATCATTCATCGGGATGTGGGCATCAACCCACCAGATTTTATCAGTCAAGACTGGATTGCCGCAGTTTTTACGCCAGATGACGCAAAAACTGACGCTCAAAAGGCCTTGCTTTCCCTATCGGATACCTTGATCAGTGAGTTGGAGCAGGCCGACATCATTGTCATGTCATCCTCCATGTACAATTACGGCATGCCAGCTGCTTTGAAGGCCTGGTTTGATCAGGTTATCCGCATCCACAAGACATTCACCTTTGACCTGGCGCGTGGGGACTTTCCATTAGAGCCTATTATGTCTGGAAAAATACTGGTTTTGATTACATCCAGTGGCGAGTTTGGTTTCGGGATTGGTGATATCCGCGAAAAAATGAACCATCTCGGCCCACATATACGGACACTCAGCCACTATTTGGGTGTTGAAACCGTCCATGAAATCAACGCTGAATATCAGGAATTTAACGACGACCGGCATTTGGAGTCCGTCAGAAACGCCCACAAGTCGGCAGAAGCGCTCGCTCTGGAACTGGCCAGCCGATAAGAGTGTGCCAATGAATAGTAAACGCCCCGGATTTCAGATCCGAGGCGTTTTCCTTGTTTAACAAGGCCGCCATCAATACCGGGTTACGGGGGCTGGGTTTAGCGTCATGTTGATTATTATCGTCCGGCGCACTTGCGTAAGCCTTAGATCAACAATCCTTGCCTGTTCCGACCGAGAAATAAAAGGTTATACGACAATTGATCCCAAACCAGTTAAATACAACATTGACCAATTCACCAAATAGAAAAAATGCATCAATAGAGTGATAGGTGACAGCGACATCTTGCATTGACGAACGCTGCGCCGTCAGTGTTTATGCAGACGCTAAAGAATTCCATGAACTTCAACGGTCGGCTGCCCGATGAATGTCTGAACGAGCATCCCTTTACCAGTTATCATCATACCCGCATTATTTACGAAAAATGGAGATCCGACTATAACCAGAACCGACCAAATTCGAGCCTGAATTGGCTCACGCCACTAGAATTTGTAAATCGATCCAATTTGGATCATATCAGGAATAGAACTAACGTATGAATGAGGATAAGGAGGGGAGCATGTCACTGCATCCTTTGTGATTTCACCGTTCTTTCCCTGCCAACGCGAAACCCCATCTAACTCCTGGAGTTAATCGTGTTTTAAATTTTTACGAGGGGAATATTTGAAACTACGACCCTAAGATTTATAACCTGATGAGCCAAAGTCTCTCTTATGTCAGACAGGCATCTGTCTCAAATACCATGACGATAAACATACCTGCATACCGAAACGCTAATCAGTATCCTTCAGCAGGAGTTCAATCATCAGTATGGCGTTTTCCATTGGTTCAGTTGAGCGATGTGTACGGCTCATGAGAGTTGCCCCTTCCAGAGTTGACAGAATAACATCTGACAGGAATTCAGCCCGCTTGTCCTCCACTCCTCTATCCCGAATGGCATTGGAAATCGTTGACTGCCACAAGCGAAAAGCATCTGAGCAAGCTTTTCGTACATCGTCAGACGAAGCCGCAACATCGGAAGCGATTGAAGCCACCGCGCAGCCGTATGTGTAGTTGCTCTTCTTCAAGCGTTTTATTTCAGATTTGAAGATAAGTTCAATTCCTGCCATCAGACTTTTTGAACTGCCAAGTGCAATTTTGAAGGCCTCGTTATCCTTTTCGGCAGCTAGTTTCACCGATTCCACACCCAATTGATCCTTACCATCAGGGAAGAAGTGATAGACAGATCCCCATGTCGCGCCAGCTTTACTAACAATTTGTTTTATGCCAGTACCCGAGAAGCCCTGCGAGCCAAAAAGATCAATACTTGCGTTCAAAAATTTATCTTTTGTTTTCATATGCTCAGAATTTATGTGGTTTGAGGTTTAAGTCTATTCTTACCACATTGTAGCGATCAATCTACTCAAGAGTTTATCTGGATCGTTCCACTGCCAACATGGGCAGGTTCCAACAAATTCTGCGAAAAACTTAGAATAACCATTTTTTACATCACTCACTGAACAGATGTAGTTAAAGTCAAAGATGCGAACCGTTGAAGAGGCATTCATGTGGTTTCCAGTGCAGCCGATGAAATCTCTGACTATCTTTAAAGCAATGCTTTTTGCCATGCTCTATAATTGAAACGGCTCGCCCCATGAATAGGTATCTTACTATTCATTTAGTATGCTCTCAACGCCAATAGTTGGGTAGACTTGTTCTGTCAACGCTCCAGACTTCATGTGGTCTTTCGCTATCCAACTCATAATCCGTTTCTTCAATATCGAACAGATCATGCCCCAGTTTTCTCGCAGAGCCTAGAGGATCCAACGGATCTTTGGAAACTTCGCCCCTGAGATTGCCAAACCCGGAAACGTGACCAACAAAAGGGCATCTTAGATGTCTGCACAATTCGTTGAATTGTGCAACAATTGGCATCCTGCACGCAAAATTACTCTCTTCTGCGCTAAGGAGTAACCCCATCTTTTTGCCAATAATATCCTGCTTGGCCTGAATTCCGCTTTTGTTACGTGCAGAGATTTCGCAAGAAATTCGATCGAGAAAATTCTTCATATGGCCTGACATGCCATACCACCATATAGGTGTGGCAAAAACAACGGCCTCAGCAGGTTGATAAAGAGAGCGAAAAATCTTGGAAAAATCGTCTTGCAGCCCACAATTACCTTCCTCATCGCGGCAATCGCCACAGTACCTCATCAATTGTAGAACGTAAGGACTTATCATTGTAATAACCGCATCGTGTTTGGCTTCCAGGGCGCCTTCATATAGAGATTGCGCTAAAAGGTGGGAATTCCCGTTCTCTCGAGGTGAAGTTGCAAGAATAAGAACTTTCTTTCCATCTCCCCTCCAAGACGGAAGGGTTTTCACATTCTGATCAAGCTCTTTCATTTAGTTTCCTTTCGAGGTAGGTCTGACCAAGCTTCCCAAGTGATCTCACGGCCGGGGAAAAGGATTGTTTTGAGGAATGGATAGGCATACGGCACCCAATTTTTAAGAAAATTGTATAACTCGTTATCCAAAAGCGCGTAGCTTTCCTCCTTCACCCAGAAAGTTACCTGGGCATCATGACCTTCTTTCATACTCGGCATAATATAAACACATCCGAATTCCTCCTGTTCATCATCACTGAATATTCCATATTCGACTCTATTGCCTAACGCCATTTCATATTCTGCGACTGCCAATAGAATAAGGGCTTTACGCAAAGTGATATTATGATTGGGAAAATCTGTGAACGGCCGGTTGACGGGCTGGATAAAAGCCCCTTCTTGAATGTAGTCAACGCACCCCATATAGCAGGTGAAGTCTTTAGTGACATCTTCCATGATCAAAGGTCTAATCACATATTTTTGTTTCCATTTGACTGTTGGAATGGAAAAATCTTTTGGTAAAAAACGCTTCTGCATCTAGTTAGTCTTTCTTTTGCATAACAAGCTCTTCAACATCTTCATCAAAAATATCAATTCTCAAATCTGTACATTTATCACCATTAATTGGGGCTAGATCCTGAGAGCAGGCTGTTACTACAAGAATTAAATCGGTCTCTGCTTTCAATAAAACCGAATTACCAGGAAGAGAGGCAGCAGGCCTGATCAGGAGATTGCCGTTTTGATCCGTTGGAGTATTCTGAAAAAAATTCACCGGGTCAGGAATGACAGGCGGATTCCAATGCAACCGTTTGGCGGCATGCCAGAAGTTGTCAAAACAGTTGGGGTGGTTTTCTGATCCCAACAACCGATTGTAAAGTGCCGGATCGCAGGACGGGTAAAACATGTCATGGTATCCGGGGGACGTATCCTTCAAAAACATCAGCAAATTTTCGTAATTTTGTGAACAGAATGATTGACCAATTTTCGGAAATAAACGGCCTGTTTTTGTTCTTGTATGACTTGTACTGATCCACTCGTTCTGACTATTGGCTTTACAGGCGAAAAGGTCAGCTACCTGAGCACCGTCAACATCAATGAGGTTCACGAGTTGACCTTTTTTTAAAAACGCTGAGCATCCGGATTTTGCTGCCAACTCAATTGTTTTGCTGGTTTCAGGACGCATTTGATACTCCTAGATTGGGTAGAGTCACAACATTTCCCGTGCAAATGTTGCCTGGCGTAGAAACTGTGGCGTAAACACTAAGTTTTTGACTGGCATGCTCCACCAATCTTCTCATGATGACGGTATCTTTCGGTATTTCTGGTTGTGATCGTGTGACCATCACACAACGGACCGTACGTGTTTCAATTTCAAATTTTGAAGACCCGATGATGAGAGAATTATTCAACCAGCCATCTTCAACAAAATCACAAAGGGCTTTATTATCCGACACTAGTATATTCGGTCGAAAACGGCGCCTGTCGAGGGAGGAGTCCGGGCAAAACGAGGCCAGTTTGAATAGAGAGGCTGTTGTTAGAATATTGATCGGATACGCATCGAAATAGGTTCCTCTTGGTGTAGAAAAACGCACAAACTCCCTGAGCAATTCTTTTGGAAAACCAGACATGTCTGGAAGCGGTTCCCCGTCTTCCAAGCCAAAGCTTCTTCGAAACTCTTTTAGAGACGAAGCTTTTGGCAGATCCTGAAGGCGATAGTGGTTGTCGTTATTTTCCGGCATGATGGGCCAAAGTGTTACGGCTCGGCCAAGCGCTTCAGAAATAAACTGATGCACGGAATCATCATCCGAACAAACTTTCTTTCCAGAAGGTAAAGTAATTTCGACATGGGCAACCTGATCACTAAACCTCCTCTCCAGACAACGTGCAGAAAAATGCATAAGATCACCAAAATGTTTGGCCCCACGAATCGTTTTTGTTTTCTCATCGCGAATAGCCCAAACTCGATCTTGATCGATCCCTTTCTCTGATACGGAAGCTTCATGAATTTGTTCACCGCCCATCGATTTCACGGGATAGCGCCAAATCTCGGACACTGTAAATTGAGGCATTTGTTTCTCTCCGCTTTCTTTAATGCGCGGTTTGGCTAAATAGATCTGGTGGCACCACCATCGACAGGGATCGTTACTCCGGTAATATAGCTGGACATGCCTGACACAAGGAAAAGCACCGTCGAGGCTATTTCCTCCATCTCAGCCGGGCGGCCAAGCGGCATTGAGGAAAGCAGAGCTTTTTCCGCTTGTTCAGGGCTGACCCCCATCATCGCACCGCTGCCGGCAACAAGTACTTCCCAGCGTTCTGTTCTTGTAAAGCCCGGACTAATGGCATTCACACGAACGCCGAAGGCAGCAACATCGTCTGCCAGGCTTTTTGTAAAATTCATTAATGCGCCGTCTCCTGCGCCGCCGATAAAAAACTTCGGAAGTGGCTGATGACCTGCCAAACCAATAATATTTACGATCCTGCCTTTGGTTTCTTTGAGATAGGGAAGAGCAGCCCGTGCAGCCCGAATATAACCAAAAGGCTTGACCTTGAATGCATCCTGCCATTCGTCATCCGTCTGGGTATCAAATCCACCAGGGGGTGATGAGCCAGCATTATTTATCAAGACATCAATTTTCTTGAAAGTTTCTGCTGTTTTAGCAGTCCAGTCTTCGATAAATTGCTGGTCGCCCATATCTCCTGCAATGGCGAGGCAATCAATTTTATACTTATCTCTAAGCCGGTCAGCGGTGCGCCCCAGCGTTTCCCCATCCCTTGCGGAAATCGAGAGGTTTACCCCTTGCGCGGCTAGAGAATGAGCTATTCGAGCGCCAATCCCCTTACTAGCGCCGGAAATCATGGCAGTTTGGCCTTCTAATTTGAGCTGCATTGTTGCTCTCCTGTAGTTTGAAATAATGCTTTGAGAATTTATTCAACGAGGTGCCAGGCTTTAACTGAGTCGTAGAAAAACTGCTCCTCTGCAATTCGGTCACCTTCCCATTTTTGAACGGCAACTTCTTCAAGCCTTCTTTGTTCATTTTTAGCGGTCGTAATCTCGAACACCCATTGAACAACGACAAGATCTCCATTGATCGCCATGTTTTTCGGAACGTGCGTCCTGATGGATCTAATTTTTTCCAGGGAATTTTTTTCATGAGAGATGAGAAGGTCGCGACCTTTCCTCGGAGGGTTCAAGTTCTCTTGCATAAACGCGTGTTCATGGTAAAAATTTTCGATCGCTTCCACATGTTTTCCATCTACAACGGTAGCAATAAACTCATTTACTCTTTCAATAGTTGGCATTTGCCTGCCCTTTCAGAGACCAAATAATATATAGATCGATCTATCTATTTAATGCGTAATAAAATCGTAAGCCCAAGACTTCAGAACAATACCTTTCTGTCGGACATGAGCAGCTTCCCACTCCATTTCTAGAAAGCAGCTTTTCAGATGTATTTTCTCTTCTTCAATTGGCAGTATTCTGGTTTCACCAAAGATAATGACTGCGCCTCCATGAAGCGCCCAATCTCTGATCAATAGCTAAAAACAGGTTTGATCCTTTTGCTCTTACATTGAAAATTCACAAATTAGATAGATCGATCTATTTATAATTGAAAAAAATCTAACTATCTGTCAAGTCTGAAATGAGTATCCGGCATTAGCGTTGTCCTCATTATCCGTATCTTCAGCTTATTTGTTGCAATTACTTTTTTCTCCAGTTGCCTGTCTAAGGCTCGGTTTTCGCCCCCCCCAATTCTCTTCTGGTAGTTCTGCCAAACGAGATCGTTGAAGTTTTTCTCCATGAGAAAAAAACTCAAGAAAGCTCATTAGAAGAGGCTTCCACTTGTCTGGATCAATTCGGTTTTCAAACGTTTCAGATAATATGTCTGTTCTTACGTGAACTTTTGTAACACGGACCTCAATTGCAATTGTTTCAATGAGCATTTTGGGATCATTAGCAGCAAACTCGTGACTGTTTACAAGAGTAGCTTCAAGTTGTATTGGGCATTCCTGAACCCGGGGAGCACCCACTGATACTGCTGGCTCAGGTGTCAGTTTTGCAATTTCAAATTTATTTGGTTTAAACTGATAGCCCATACGGTTTTTATGGACGGGGATTGGATTCGATCCTGTGAGGCGCGCTAGCCGATCCACATTGGAAACCTCATTAACAGAGGGCAAGTTCAAGACACACTCCTTTGTTCGAAGCAGATTCTCCACTGTCTTTGAACTGGCATCAAAACCCATCATACAACTCCAACCTAACCACCATGCGGATGACATTGGTGAAAGATTGGGCGTTTCATCTTCATTCATAGTACTGACAAGAACCACTGGCGTGCCAACATACAAAACCGCTGGCTCAATTTCTTGATGCATTTTTTTTCCTATTGTTTTTGTAAATATCCTCGAAGGATCACAATATTTGAAAAAATGCAATTGTCTAGATTGATCTATACAATTTGTTGACCCAGATTGTTCAAATGAACAAAATAGTTCAGATCGAAACCTTTTTTTGAGACGACATTTTTTTCTTATAAAGGCGGAAATCCCATGCCAGGCAATACGAACTTCATAGTTGTCATGTTTTCGTTATTTGGTTGATTTTTTACGTGATTGAAAAAACCATTGACATAACGAAGAGGATCCGCATCATTAAAAGAAGATCAATGAAACTGTTCGTCGAAGTTGTTTCTCACAGTATCTAATCTCGGAAAACCGAGGATACAGACGAACTGTCCATTCTATTTTTTATCAAAATCAGCTGCTAAAGGACAAAAAGTCTAGCGTTGATTTAGCCAGTTTGGGAATTAGTATCCATGGTTAAATCGGGCAATGATCATATTCGTTCTTTGGATGATGATCGATCTCTCTATATATACGGCAAGCAAGTTCAGGATATCGTAAGCGACCCTGCTTTTGCCGGAACAACAAAATCTTATGCCGCGTTGTATGATTATCAGTCTGATCCTGCAAACATAGATCGCATGACATTTGTTTCGCCAACAAGTGGCGAACAGGTGAACCGTCTTTGGCAACTACCAAAAAACTACCAGGAGTTGGTTTCTCGTCGGCGCGCGCTGTCAGAATGGGCCGAATTATCCTGTGGGATGCTCGGTCGATCACCGGATCATGTTGGATCAAGTCTTGCCGGAATGTATATGGGATTGGATGTCTTTGAAGAAGATAATCCGAAACGAGCTTCAGCCCTTCGCGACTACTATCATTTTGCGCGTGATAATGACCTCTTTCTTACATATGTGATCATCAATCCCCAGGCAGATCGCTCAAAAGCGACAAGCGATCAACCCGGTGAGGATCTGGTCGCTAGAGTCGTTGACGAGGACAATGAGGGCATCACTATCCGTGGTGCAAAGATGCTGGGTACGTCAGTTCCGTTTGCGAATGAGGTGCTGGTATCAGGCTTTATGGGTCTACAGCCGGGCGAAGAAGACTTTGCCTTCACTGCGGTCGTTCCAATTGGCGCGAAAGGGCTAAAGGTATTTTCCCGAAGGTCATATGAAGCAAATACTACTTCAACATTCGACAATCCTCTTTCCAGCCGTTTCGACGAAAATGATGCTGTTCTTTATTTTGAAGATGTAAAAATTCCGTGGGATCGCGTGTTTGTCTATAGAGACGTCAAAATGGCCCAGGCACAATGGCATCAAACTCGGGCACACGTTTTTCAGAATTATCAGTGTCAGATCCGTTTGTCTGTCAAACTCAAATTTCTTGTGGGGCTTACTCGCAAAATTGCAGAAACAAACGGTATTATCAATATTCCATCCGTTCGCGAAGACCTTGGGCTGCTTGCCTCTCAAGCGCGAATGATCGAAGGGTTGGTTCATGCGATGGAAGCTGATGGTGAGCGATACAAAGGATACTACGTTCCCAATCGATCAACGTTGGCAACTAGTCAGGTCATTGCACAAAATCTCTACCCGGAGATAGTAACTCTTATTCGTAAATTGGCCGGTGGTGGTTTGATTATGCTGCCCTCAGAAGCCGCTGATTTCCATCAACCAGAATTCCGAAGCGTCATTGAGAAAACTCAGCGCTCCTCGGTCACCGACTCATTGGATCGAGTAAAACTTTTCAACCTTGCGTGGGACGCCATCGGCAGCGAATTTGCCTCGCGGCATACGCAGTATGAAATGTTTTACTCTGGACCAAGTTTCGTCACACGGGGGCATTCCTATCGCCTTTACGATTGGGACGGATCCAAGCAAATGGTGGACGATCTAATGGCTAGCTATGACCTTCCCCCCAAAAATAGCCCCACTAAATAACAACAAATCTCAACCCGTGTGTCCGTATTGAAGCTTGTGGACGCAATACAGTTGTGAAAAGGCCGATTTATATGAGCAAATTGAACCCAAAGGGTATTTCAAGTGTGTCAAATTTCAATGAGAGTTTGTTGACCCCTCAGAATTTAAGAAGAGTTTTTTCGACCTTCGCCACCGGTGTAGTTGTCGTTACTTATAAAACGGAGGATGGCCCGCGCGGATTTACAGCCAATTCCTTTACTTCCGTTTCAATGGAACCGCCCTTAATTCTCGTCTGCATCGACAAGCATGCCAAGTCATGTGTATCCATGCAGGGTCAATCCTTTGCGATAAACATCCTTTCTGCGGAGCAGCGGGATATTGCAATGCATTTTTCAGGCAAGCCCCAGGACATACCGATTGGGTGGAGTCAAACAAACAATCACTTCTATCTTGACGAGAAACTGGCTGTAATTTTTTGCGATCCTTGGGAGCAAATAGAAGCCGGCGATCACGCAATATTTCTGGGGCGGGTCACCGGGTATGAAGTTATCCAGCAAGATCCTCTCGGTTTCTTTCAGGGACGCTTCTTTTCGTTTCCAAATGACTAAATTTCAAACTGTCAAAGGGTGTGAAGAGTAAGAGTAAGAGTAAGAGTAAGAGTAAGAGTAACACTAAATCAAACAGGAAGCACCGCAGGCTCTTGTTCTGCACTGATGACTTCGCACAGGACGGTAAATCTGAACCCGATTGCTATAAAAACAAGGAATTAAACGATGCACAGCATTTCTAACAACCTTTTGGTTGTACGCGTAAAAGTCGATCCGGATGTCGAAAGCGAATGGAATACCTGGTACAACAAGGTTCATCTCCCCGAAATATCGGAATGTCCGGGTTTTTTGTCGGCTTCGCGCTACATGTCTGAAGACGAAAGCGGACGTCTTTATTTGACTGTTTACGAACTTGAGCATGCAAACGCAGCCGAAAGCACAGAATTCAATGCAAGGCGTGGTTGGGCACATTTTAGCGACAAAGTACATGCGAATGTTCATACTTTTAAAAAAATAAGCGAAGGGAAAATGTAATGCCTGTGCAAAGTGATGACTGGTATTGGGAAAAAACCTGGAGTGATTTTCGGCGAGGAAACCAGAAGATTCGACTCAAATGGGATCACGGCGAGGCTATAGCAAATTTCTATAACGAAGGCGTCCCGAAAACAGCAGAGACTATACGTACCCATTTTCCTTTTGAATTACCGATGGTCCATGTTGCGTGGAGTGGTGACATGGTTATGAGCGCTAAACCCCATCCAGTTGGCATAACCAATCCTGAGCATCATGTTCGGCTCGTAAGGCCAGGAGATGTGGCTTACGATCCAAAATATGGTGAATTCACAGTAACGTATGGAACCGCTGAAGCCCGTTTGCCTTCAGGTCCAAACACTTTGGTTGTTTTCGCACAGATTTGTGAGGGGCTGGAAGACCTGGCGATATGGGCGCGAGGACGTCGGTTTGAGGGTGTTGGTTCCCTACATTTTGAACTTTTATCATAAGAAAAAAATGAACCCGCATTATAAAGAAACCACCTTCAAGATAAAAAAGCAGGTATCCCCAGTAATGTCTCATTTCCTGAATAGCACTTTAACGAACCTGTCATCACAACTGCAAAACGGCACTACTGATCCGGTCTGCGTTGTCAGTGATGCCCTTGAAAGAGCTGAAAATCATCCGAATGCTTTTATAACCTTTCAAGGTAAAGAAGCTCTAATAGAGGCTAAAAAAGCGAAACAACGCTGGGGCAAAGGCGCCCCTCTGAGCCCATATGACGGTATCCCCATTGTATGGAAGGATATGTTTGATTTGGCGGGCACCGTGACAACGGCCGGATCCAAACGTCTACAGGCAAAAAATATTATTGCGGTGAAAGACGCTGACGTCATTGTCAATACGAAGAAATTTGGTCTCATATCGTTGGCAAAAAGTAATTTGAGTGAACTCGCCTACAGCGGCCTTGGTTTAAATCCACATTTTGGTACGCCTACGGCTGTATCTGACGGTGATGTTGCGTATGTACCAGGCGGTTCATCCTCAGGTTCCGCTATTGCTGTGCAACGAGGCGTGGTTGCTGCCGCTGTTGGCACGGACACCGCAGGATCCATTCGTGTACCAGCCGCTTTTAATGGGCTTGTGGGTTATAAAGGATCGCCGAAGCGCTATTCGATGAACGGTGTATTCCCACTAGCCCCGTCTTTTGATTGTTTGGGAACGATCTGTCGAACCGCTATAGACTCCATCTTGCTTGACGCAATGATGCGGGGATATCCCTGCGAGATACCATCAAAGCCGCGCACTCCACCCCGCTTCGTTATAGAGACAGCGATTTTGGATAACAGTGATATGAGCAAGGAGGTACGCGTTCAGTTTATGAAATTTGTAGATTTGATCAAAAGTGCTGGCGCACAAGTGGATCGACAGCAACTAACCTTTATTGATCACACATGCAAAGCGATTGAAGACTATGGATGGCTTGGCGCCGCAGAATCTGCCGCTCTTCATAGAGATTTAGTACTGAATAATCACGAAATGCCAATTGATCCAAACGTAGTGGCTAGATTTAAGCAAGCATTAGCAATGGAAGAATGTGCTCGCAATCAACTCACAAAAATCCGATCCGACTTAATTGCCAACTCAAAATTGGAACTTGATGGCCGCATTCTTATAATGCCGACAGTTCTTCAGGCGCCACCTCGATTGAAAGACGTACAGGCTAGCCAACACAAATTTATGGAAGCAAATCAGAAGGCATTGGCTCTCACGAAGATCGGTAGTTTTTTGAAAATGCCATGCATAGCAACGCCAACTGGCTTTGAAAACAATGATGCTCCGAACTCTGTATCATTGTCTTCATGGGAGCATGATGACGATTCAGTACTTAAAGCGGGACTCTGGGCTGAACAAGCATTGAATAGCCCCTAGATTTGTAGACACTTTCTTGTTTTCGTTTCGCTGATTTTCAAACTCTACGGGTGACAACATTCCAATATAATCGAATATGTCACGCCGCGCATCTTCTCTGGCCTTATATACGCTCTGCCCAATACGCTCTTGTTTCAGCAGATTGAAAAAACTCTCAGCAACGGCGTTGAAGTGACAGCTTCCTCGGTGGCTCATGATGTGTTCCAGATTGTGTTGTTTTAGAAAAGATTGCCATTCAATGCTGGTGCATTCGGAACCCTGATCAAAGTGGATCAAGACTTTATCCATTGGCTTGCACCGCCAGACAGCCATCAACAACGCTTAAAGAGCACGGTCTATATGTTGGCGGCTGTGCGTTGTCCCCCAACCACATGACGGGAATAAAGGCCCATAAAAACTGCCTGATATAAAAATCCTTCATAGGTTTTGATGTAGGTAATATCTGTCACCCAGAACCTGTCTAGTGCATCAACGTCAAATTGTCGGTTCACCCTGTTATCCCTGACCACTGACGGTTTCCCGCCAAACATACCTGGTCAATGCTTATCGCCGATCTGGGCCATGAGGCCAGCCAAGCGGGCGAGACGCGCCACACCGTTTGGATAGCAGGCCTCGCCTTGATCGCACAAACCGTCATTCAGTATACGATATCCCTAGATCTTCTCACGACTCTATTAAGAATTCTCGTCCTGCCCTCGACACTGACCGAAGGCATATCCAGATCGACCCGGTCTCTAGCGACAGCGAGAACCAAAATACCTAGTCGGCAACAGCATAGAATTGGCAAACTATATTCGAAACGGGGCCAAAAAAATAGTTGAGCAGGTTTAAAATTTAGCTCATCGCAATCAGGAAACGCGGCGTGTAAACCTACATTTCGGATAATTGGAGCATCCGAGAAACTCCAACCCGGCATTAGAGCCCTTCCTCGCCGTTCTTATCAATAAAACACCTCCACATCTCGGGCAGGCTTTTGTAGAATTGTGCCGTTCATGCAGGGACTTCAAATGGTCACTTTTCGAGAGTGATTTTGATTTTGCCGTCCTTTCAAGCTTATCGTAAATGCGTATAGTTTCAGCATATGAGAACACATGTTGTCTAAATCGCTTTACGTAGGATTCCAGTCCATATTGCAAAACATTGGGCGGCAATCGGGTTTTAAACTCACAATCACCGACGAAATAGACAATGGTATGTATCAGATGTTCGTCAATATCCAAAAATTCAGCAAGCACCTTTTTTTGCCTGAATGTTTGTCTAATTGGGTTTTGAAAAGTATATTTATGGCCATAAAGAACTTGAGTCCATTTTGCCTGTTTTTCAGAACCGAAAATCCAACCTTTTACATTTTTCGTCTCGATAATGAAGATCCCATACACAGAGACTAGTATATGATCGATCTGTGCGGTTCCATTTTTTGACGGTAAAATGACATCGTGAACTCTCTTGTATTTTTTGGAATCCAGTGTCAGCCACATTGTAAATGTGGCTATTTTTTCTCCAAACCATCCAGAAAATAGACTCATTTGACTTTCACATACTGCCCCAGAATATGAATCCCTTCTATTCAACCCATACTCCCCCATTTCCGGGTTTCGAGTCAAATTTCCGCATACAAGCAAAATCCTCTGCTTCCGTCGTGCTTCCGGAAAACGGAAAGCCCCGAACTTTGGGTTCGAGGCTTTTGTGTATCGTATTGATATTGTTTGGTGATTTTGGTTGCGGGGGTAGGATTTGAACCTACGACCTTCAGGTTATGAGCTTTAAGTCAGGCAATACGCACCAATAACGGCCAATATTTTTCACATTATTTTTCATAGTTTTATCCACTTATCGGGCTTGGCGTTTATTGAAAAGTGGCGTACTTTGTTGATTGTATTGTCCCCCATTTGTCCCCCGGCCCTATTTTCAACGATCTAACCTGAAGGTCTCAAATGGCCACGATTGAGAAACGCACACGTAAAACAGGCACCTTTTATCGCGTTCGCATTCGCGTCCAAGGCCTGCCGGAGGTCCAGAAGAGCTTTACCCGGCGAACCGATGCTAAAATATGGGCCGAGCAAACCCAGGCGGCAATCCGCAACGGCGAATTCCGACAAATCAGCAAGTCGGCGAAAGGGTTCAAACTTACAGATGTTATCGACCGATACCGGGAAGATATTCTGCCGGACAAAGCGGTGAGCACACAACGCGCGCAACAGAGTTACCTTTCCTTCTGGCAAAAGAGCCTTGGACAATATGGCTTGGCTTTCCTCACACCGGAACTGATTAACGAAAAGCTGAAGGCGTTGGCCAAAGCCGGAGATACCCGAAGCCATGTTGAAACGGATGCACCGCGTAAACCAAAGAGCCGCAAGACGCTGAAGCTCTACCGGGACAATCTTGCCCAACTCCTGAAATACGCGAGGCATTGGGGCTGGATGGCCGACGATCCGCTTCAGGGCGTCAACAGATACGCCAAAATCAGAAATGAGCGGGATCGCTACCTTCTGGATGATGAGCGAGACGCGCTCCTGGCGGCTTGCAAATCCAGCCCGAATAAACAGCTTTACCCGATTGTCGTCTTTGCCCTATCGACCGGTGCACGAAAGAGCGAAATCCTCAACCTGAAGCTCGATGATCTGCACCTTGGCCGTGACACGGCCATTCTTAGAGATACCAAAAACGGTGAAACCCGGGCTGTTTCCGTCGTTCATCATTTGCATGAGCTGCTTACAGAGCAGGCGGATTTTGCGGAACGGCTGCATGATGAAATGGATACCCCTTCAAACCGGCGTTGGCTATTTCCTCGAAATGACGCTCAAGCGCCTATCGATATTCGGAAGGCCTGGGAGAATGCCAGAAATGAAGCAGGCATCACCGACTTCCGTTTCCATGATTTGCGCCATTCAACGGCGTCCTATCTGGCCATGAGCGGAGCCAGCCAGATGGAAATCGCCGAAGTCCTGGGTCACAAAACTTTGCAAATGGTGAAGCGCTACGCGCACCTGTCGGAAAGCCATGTAAAAGGGCTTGTCACCGACCTAAACAAGAAGTTGTTCTAACGCTGAACACACCCGATTTGCAAAAAACTGCGGGTTGTGCTACACAGAATTATCTTATTCTTTTTCCTGACAACTGAAACACAGGTGGCGCTCAAGTGGATTACACTGAGCTGCGCACGGTCAAGCAGCTCGCCCTCGAAGCACCGTTTCTGACGGAAAATAAACTGCGCTGGTGGATATTCCATTCGGACCAAAACGGATTGAAGCCCGCACTCATTAAAGTCAGCGGTCGCGTTTACATCGACCGGACTGAATTCAACAAATGGCTCGATAGCCAAAGAATGGCCCCCAAAACGGATTGGGTAGCCTGACGAATATAGACAAGAAAGCCCCTTGCCGAGATATCGGCGGGGGCTTTTTCATAGCCATATCTCATGTTCAAAACGGCAGATCGTCATCATCCTGCCCTTCGCCTGCGTCTACAGGCATATGAACTGCGTTCACGTTCTCAACAACATCCTCCTGCTCCACATCTGCCAAACCCCAGCTTTCAATCACAGACGCCAACGGAAAACTGTCACCCGTAGCCCAATCAACATATGGGGCTGCTGTGGAACTCCAAGGCTCCTGAGAAGGCTTCCTGATTTGCACCCGAGATGGCACATGTACGGCACTTCCAAAAACAATCGCCTCCCCTGCCGCAAGAACAGTCACTTGATCCAAGAGACGCTGGGCTTGTTTTGGAATAATGCGTCGGAAATGATCAATGTCATCAGGGTTCTGCAAACGATGGGAGAAAAAATTTGCACATTGGCTTATGATTGTAGGGCTGATTTCACTGGGACGCTGACTGGCGACCACAAGAGACAAGCCAAACTTCCGTCCTTCTTTCGCAACTCTCTCAAATGCTCGCCTAGACAGGCTAAGGCTTCGATCTTCTACAGCTCTTGGCGGGCGCACATAATTATGAGCTTCTTCGAGCACCAATAGCCAAGGATATTTGCTCCTGACATCCGGGTTAAGCATCTCCCGAGATTCCAACAGCAACCTTCCCAGAATAGCGCACGCGAACGGCAGGATTTCAGAAGCCAGCATCGACAAATCGAGGACAGAAATGCGGCTTCCAGCCGCTTGCCCAACGCCAAGCCTCCCCATCCAATCTTCGTAGGAACGAACATCCTGCTCTTCAAAGCTAAAAAACGACTGCCACCTACGATCATCGAGACGCGTTCTTAACCGCAGCTTCAAGGTCAATAAGTACTGATCTATCCGCTTGTTACTGTCCTGATCTGTTGATCGATCAATGAGGTTTGGGTCTCGAAATTCATGTAGTGAGATGAAACGGGGAGCATCCGCAGATTTTGCGAAGTTGACCCCCTCATTTTGGCGCTGGGAAATAGCCTCCAATAAAGCGGCACGAAATTCACCCAAACGATCCCTGACCTCACGATCATTCGACACCCTTCTCCATTGATCTTGGTTGTTGGGTGACCAATTTGGGAGCTGATCAAACGCGTCCCAATCCAAGTCCACCGCATACTGTCGAGCATGGGAAATGAGCAAATCGAAATTGCTGGCAGGGGTATTCCCGTCCAACCAAGCAATTGCAGAATCAATTTTGCCAATTGCCACTTGTAGCGGGTCGTAAGTTCCCGGCGCTGCTGAACTCGCCTTTGCTATCGCCCACCAATCTTTTAGAACAGGCTCCTGAGTGGCTTCTGAAGCCTGAAGCCAATCGCAAATCTCCTCGCCATTCATAAGCCAAGCCGGAAGACAAAACTCTTCACCATTTAGATAAATTTTGTTTGGTTCTCGTTGGTGACGGGCTGCTTCGCCCTCCAAAAAAGCATTGGCATACTCACCGTTGATATCGAGGATAAATATATGGGGATCAGCATCTGCCGACTGTAAACCTTCATGTTCAATAACCCCTCTTAGAAGGCTTGCAACGGTATATGACTTTCCTGAGCCGGTATTCCCCACTACGGCCAAAGGGCGCGAAAACAGATCGTTAAAAGACGCCTTCACTTTAGAATTTTCATCGCCCGTGAGATATCCGATTTCGAGCGGATAATCATAATTATCATCCTCCGACCCTCGCGGCCTATTCCTCAATGGAGGGAGAGCAAAAATCCCAGAAAGCACTTCAGGATTCGCTACTTCAGCCGGGGTGTCGAGGGTAGGCAACACTGTGATGCCCGTATCAAAAAGCCAACTCCGGTTGGTGGACTGCCTTACCGTTCCCAACAACTGAACAGATGCAATTCTCCTTGGTTTCGTTAGTTCCAAGGACAGTTCCTCATCACGCGTTGGGTCGTAGGATTCACGCGCCTCAAGATCGCTTAAAATCCCGATTGCATGAGTTCCCGCCCCCAGATCGAACGTAAGGAATGAATTGATAGCAACAGCGCGCTGAACACCATCAGGTGTCGCCCTAGACGAAGACTTTGCTTCTGTTGAAAGCTCCACTTTCAGGCGGAACCCATTTACAGAAACGACGTACCCGATAACGCGAGGTTGCTCCATTAAGCTTCCTCCGCAGGCTCGTCGGGGTTTTTCTCCTGTGATTTTCGAATCTGCTCTTCAAATTTCCTAAGACGTTTAAAGTCCTCTAACCACTTCACGTCAGGCATCACGTTCTGAGCAAAATCAGAAAAGGTCGCCACTCCATATGAGCAATCTGCGCCTTCTTCCAACCTTTCAGTAAGTACAAAAGCTCTCTGCCCAAGGTTCTGATACCGAGCGATCCTTTTAACTATGTCACTGTCCGGATTTGGTTCGACAACAAGCATGACCAACGAAGGGTTCATCAATGCCGTTTCAATAATGCGTGTTACATGATCATCGCCAAACCCATATCCCATCACCAACAAGAAGGTCTGTGGCTGGTTTAACCGTGCATGAAACAGCCGGAAAAGATGGGCATATGGCATGTCCAATGTTTGAGTGAATTTCTGCGACGTTGGTAAAATGCCAAACGAACCGATATTTTTGTACTCGTCAGATTTGAGCTTTTCAGCCTTCGCGGCTGCATCACTTTCACGGTAGTCTTTGGCAAAAGACAGGTTCCTGTGCTGAGCCCTGTATGCGCCATCCTCCAAGAACCAGTGGAGGGAACCATGTAGCTTATAAAATTGCAGAAATTTGTCGAAACGTCGGACGCGGCCTTCGGCTACGTCGCCGGGATAATAAATGTCCAGCCCATAAACCGCTGGATCAAACCGAGCAGTTGTCTTGCCAGAGAACCCATCAAAATACTGAATTCCGAGCTCCTCAAGGGCTTGCTCAAACAGAGTGTCGTAATTCAACGTAAATAAATGGGTGCGCCCAAGATTAGTATCTCTGGCTATCAACTTCGCTAAGAAAGGTATGTGTCCCGACGACTCCACCTCCTCGCCTGTTAATTCTTTCCTATTAAGCTCAAGCGCGCACTCACTGTAAATGGCCTTCTCGATATAGCTACGCAGTTTCGCTTCATCATCGGATGACAGGGTAATTTCCCCGCCTCCAGCTCCTTGTCGCTTCCAAGATACCGATTGGATTGGTGTCTGGTCACCCTCAAGCAATCCGTTTGCGTTGAACAGAAAACTCAGCCACTCCTCGAAGTTTCCTGCGCCAAAACCGTTTGCCTTTTTCCATTCTATAATGGCCTTAGCATCATCGGGCAGATCACACTGTTCAACTGCATCAAGAACCAGACACTCCAAATTATTATCAGCGGGGCCAGCCATTAACCGGCCTCCAGCACCAACGGAACAGCCAGCCGCAGTCAGTACAACCACGTTTTCCATTCTAAGCCATTCGGCCAGCAAAGCTTGAATCCGTCGAAGGCCGTCTTCGGAGTTTTTGCCCGCTATCAAATCTTCGCTAGCACTGGCTGAATCCGGCGAAAGAAGTTTGTATTTGCATATGCCTGTCATAATGCCACCTCTGACAAAGAGGTCACGACGTCGTAGTCAACTCCAATCGTCTCAAAGTGCTTTTTGCCGCAAGCGATCTTTTGGTTTTCCTTGTTGCGTCGATCTTCGGAGTCCAATGAGCTTTTGGTTTCGCGAACAAAGTAGAGCTTATCGTCTCTGTCGGTCACGAACGCCCAATCCGGATTATACGGTCCGATCGGTGTGTCGATCTTGAACCAGCTCGGAAGCTTGACGAACAAACGGACAAAATCATTCGTATCGAGGTCTTGCGCGAACTGTCGTTCGACTTCCGAGTCATACTCAATGGCGTCAAAGAGCGCCTTCTCGCGGTTCTGCACCTCGTACAAATTACTCAGGTAGCGGACGATCCCTTCCTCCGCCTCCTGCTCAATACGGCTCATCTCCCACTGCTGACCAGCGATCTTGTCGTACTGGATGCCTTCCAGCATCAAGTCGTGAAGCGCACGGGAGATTTCCTTGGCAACAGCGGCCATAAAGGCTTGCGGATTGATCTTGAACTCTTCAAGCCGTCCGGACTGTTTCAGTATTTGAACCAGCGTGTGGCGAGTGAGTTCCGTTTCCTTCTGTAAAAAGGCAAGGATGTCCGGCAACACCTTGACGGGTTCCGCATCAATGGACTTCTCCTCAAGCTTCGTATCCGTATTGACTCCGGCCTCGGTAATGCCAAGATCAACGCGGGTCATGGCAATGCGAACAGGCTTGATGGCCTCCAGCTTCTTGATCCGGCTAACGGCTTTTTCAATCAAGTCATCGGTCTCGAAGGTCACGCGATAGCGGGTGCGGTGCTTGATCCGATCCCACAGGGCAATAAAGTCTTCGCTCAAATGCACTTCTTTGCGGAACTTGAGCTCACGGCGTTCCCGCGCATTCACGATACGGTTTTTGAAAACCTTCTTGTTGATTTCGTCGATGATCTCGGCCTTCAAACCGGCAAACTCATCGGAAACTTTCAAATCAAAATGCGGGTTCTTCGGGTCAAACGTGTCAAGGATTTCACCGGCATCATTCAGATAGCCGTTATCGATCATCTCCTGCCAGATTTTGGCCGACGCCTCTTGCCCAAGCTCTTCTTCGGTTCCATCGGTTTTGGTGACGATCAGCTTGGAAAAGGCGATCTTTTCGACCTTGCCAAACTGGATACCGAAATCTTCCTCGAACTCGGTTTGCAGGGTGCGCGCAAACTCCTCGTATGACTCATTGGCAATCACAGTCAGGCGGTTGACGGTTTCGTCATGCACCCGCTCACCATGCTTGTTCACGGGCAATCGCAGGCCACGTCCGATTTCCTGCCGCTTCTTCTCAACCGACTGCGTTTCGTTCAGGGTGCAAATCTGGAAGACGTTCGGGTTATCCCAGCCCTCCCGCAAAGCGGAGTGGGAGAAGATGAAACGCAAGGGGACGGCTTCATCCAAGAGCCGCTCCTTATCCCGCATTATCAGACTATAGGTATCGTCATCGTCCTTGGTGTTGCCGCGCGTATCCTTGTCGTGGCCTTGTTTGTCCTGACTGAAATAGCCGTCATGAACTTGCGATACATCAAACGGGATCAGGCCTTTATATCGCGGCTTCTCCGTCAGCTCCCGGAACGCCTCTTCAAACCATTGGCCAATCTTGCCAAGACTGGTCGTGTTGTCATCGTTGTAGACACGGTAATTCGCCACCTTGTCGATGAAGAAGAGGGAGAGAACCTTGATTCCCTTGCCCTTGAGGGCGCGTTCTTTCTTCAGGTGCTGTTCGACAGTCTCAAACACCTGCGCCTTCATGATGTCGTCACCAAGGCCACCGATTTCCTGCCCCAGATCGAGCCAACGTCCAGAGTTGAACTCCAAACCTTCAGCGCCCGGTGTGCAATCAATATTCTGAACGATATAGCCATCCTCATAGGAAATACGTTCGCCGGACTTCACAAACAGATCGTCGCTCTGTTTGACCCAAAGCTTGGAAGCCTTCGGCCCCGACGGCGTTTCTTTGTGGATTTCAACCTGCGCTTTGATCCCGTTCTTATTGTCGGTCTTCAGGAGCTTCACATAGGCGTCGTTGAAATTGTCGTCCGAACGAATGGAAGCCACCTCGATCCGCTTCACGAGCCGCAAGTCATAGGCTTTGATCGGATCAAGCTTGTAGAGCAGGTTATAGGGGTTCCGGTGGGTGGCGCTGTAGCGTAACGTCGCTGCCGGATGCAATCGCTTGATGGCGTTCTTCGCCTTCTCGGTGTTATCGACACTTTGCGGTTCATCGATAATTACAAACGGATTTGTGGCCTGAATGAACTCAATCGGCTTGCGCCCCGACATACGATCATTCTCCCGGTTAATGACGTTGAGCTTTTTGAGCTCGTCTTCCGTCATCTCGGATTCAGGCTTGTCCGGCACATCTTTCACAAAAGCCTGAATGTTGATGATCATGATCTGGATTTGGTTGCTGCTGGCGAACTGGCGTACCTTGCTCAGCCGTTTTGAATCATAGACAAAATGATCGAACGGCACGTTGTCATAGAGCGTTCTGAAGTGATCCTTCATCACGTCAATGCTCTTCAGGACACCTTCACGGATCGCCACGCTCGGAACCACAATGATGAACTTGCGGAAGCCGTATTTCTTGTTCAGCTCGAAAATGGTGCGAAGATAGACGTAGGTCTTGCCTGTCCCTGTCTCCATCTCGACGGAAAACTCATGCCCCTGAAGAGACGGCACTTTCTCAATATCGTTGGCTTCCTGCGCTTTTTGCACATTCGCCAAAATTTGATCTGCTGGCAGCGTCAATTGGTTGCCCATGCCAAGCTCGTTCTGAAACAAACCACCGATTTGCAAAGCCTGAAAAGCCGTCGCACCGGATTGCGAAATCGCCTGACCGTCAAACGCATCAACGACGGCGTTAATCGCATCCTGCTGGAACTCTAAGGAGGGGTCGAATTTTAGCTTCATGCCGCCACTCCCCATTTATCGTGCTCAAGAAACTGATTAAGTCGTTCCGCAACAAGCTCCCTGCGTGTAGTCAGGAAGCTTTCATAATCATCAACCTTCCAAAGTCCGTCATTGGTCGGAATACATTGCTTGCCCAATTCTTCCGCACCAATTTTCTCAATCACTCCGGGCAAATAGACTGCGGGCTCCTTGTCGCTAATCCGCCTGTTTGTGCTGCCGCTAATGAAGGTCAGGTTGCAAATGTCGTTAATCTTTTGGCTCGGCAAATTAGCCTTCTTCAAAACGGCCTGGGGAAAAACATGATGGAACTGAAGTGCGTGTTGCGCCCCAGAATGTTTCAGAGAAATAACAAGCTGATCTCGCCAATCACGGGCATCATCTTTTCGGAATGCCATGAACATGGTCTTGAAATATGCACTGCGACTATTTCTGTTTTCCAGATCACTCGGCAACACCTCTAAACGGCCAACCTGCGTTTTGAGAAGCTGTAGTAGCCCGTCAATATTTTGATCGCGACGAAGCGCTGCCAAATCCTGATCAAGGAAAGTTTCCGATGACCCCCTCGAATACCGGGCTTTCGCATTTGCCACTAGAACCCAATACCGAAGGCGGGCACTCTCTTCCGGGGACAGGTGGTAGCCCTTTGAATGTCCATACGCAGCAAGCGTAATTATAATAAACGGCGAGGATAACAGCGCCGGACTGTCGATCCCCACATTGCTGCGAAGGAAATTTAGGGCGAAAAGCATTCCCTTCTTGGCATCTTCCCAGGCGGCCTCCAGCCTTTCCTTGGATAAACTTCCAACCGTCTTAAACCGGGATTGACCAGTCGCAAATGCAACGAGGTTCTTCAGGTGAATAGAGAGTCCGAGGTCAAACTCAAGGTCAACGCATTCCGCTTCAAACGCCTGAAAAATACTTAAAGAATCTCGCCACTTCGCAGTAATTTGCGCCAGCGCCAGGTCCGAGCTCCTCAGCTTTGCGCCGAGAGAATTCACGCGCACGAATATCTCTGTCACTTCCTCATAGGATTTATCCCGGTCAAGGATGTGGACTCGATAACTGTAATCCTTGATGTCTCTCAGTCTTTTTAAGCGCGCCGTATATTTGTCGTATCGGGGGTCTTCCATTGATGTAACCCCCGCTTCCTTCAGGAAGGGGGTGTCGCTGCTTTCCTTAAAGACTTTAGTAACAGAAACCCAATGAGGTAGCTTCGCCAACTTGTTGGAATGCACCACAAAGGCCATTCGATCGAAACGCTTCAGGATTTCGTCTTCAGAAGCGTCCGCTGTGCTTTCATCCGGATCGGCGTCTGTATCGTCTTCTGCCTCCTCATCTTCGAATACTTCCGTTATCTCTTCGAGATTTTCCGGGTGTTCCAAATTGAACAAAATATCGATGGGTCGTTTTCGTCCCCTCACATGAATCGGCTCACCCCGGAGAATAGCTGACAAGGAAGTCAGTCGTTGTTGACCATCCAGCAAAAGCTGAAAACTACGCTGCTCCGAAGCGTCCTGACCCACCGCAAAATCTCGTGTCGCCACGCCCTCATCGGTTTCCCACGTCAAAATCGTTCCTGATGGATATCCTCGATATAGAGAGTCCAATAAATCGCGAACACGCGTTTGCTGCCAAACGTATTGACGCTGCATCTCCGGCAAGCGAATATCGCCGCGCTCAATTTTCGTTACCAGCTCATGAATCCGTAAATCTTGTTGCCCCATAATCGCCCCCCTAGACCGTCTTGAAGACGATTTCTGATTCTTGAGATTCAGCACGCGCCTTGAAGGTTTGAACGGCATTGGCTTTAAGTTGGTCGTTGCCTTGGAAACCTTCGTCCAGACAGATCACCTGCAAAGGCTCGGCATCGGCCAGCGCGTCAATCAGCTCTGACGTGACCTCTTTTTCGAGGCAAATCAGCAAGGCTCCATCTTCGACAGAGAACACCTGCTTACCCGCAAGTTCGATCTGCTCAACTTTAGTTGTCAGCGGGAAGCCAGCTTTCAAGAGAAGTTCATAGAGGATGTCTTCAGGCGTACTTTCTTTAGCAACATGATCGACGTGCATTTCGAGCTGTTCAGAAACGATTTCGTCCTCACCAAAATCACCATCCCATACTCTAAAATTCGAGCGATCTAATTTAAACGCCTTGAAACCAAAATCCTTACTGGGGTAACCATTAAAAGTAAGCTGATCGTTCTCGGCATCTTTAAGCTTGGCAGCTGCCAATCTGACACGTTCCCTCCCAATATCGGCAATTGTCTTCAATCCACGTTGAAATGGCTCAGATTGCTCATCACAAGCTTCGGGCAACTGAACCATAATGTACTTTCGATTACCACCATCCTTCTGATTCAGCCCCATTACCGCATGTGCGGTCGTACAAGAACCTGCGAAGAAGTCCAAAACAATATCGTCGTCACCTCCGCTTTGTTCGACAACCTCACTTATCAACCCAACCGGCTTCGGAAAATCCATAGCCCGAAATCCAAAAAGGTCACTAATTTCAGCAGTTCCTGTGCGAGTGTATAAATCCTTGCCTACGATTGAGGATATGCCTGTAAATTGACTTCCAAGGTCTTCAAAGAATGCCTTCCTACGTGGCCTCCCATCTGGCGAAGACGGCCAAATGATCCTGTCTTCTTCGATCAAGCGTGCCATCGTTTTCGGATCGTAGCGCCAGCCCATTTCAGGGCATCCGTAATTGATCTCGGTGTCTGGGTCGATTAGATCAAAGTGCAAATTTGGTCGCCGATCTTTAGTGGCAAGCCCAACCATATTAGCACTTGTCCAAGCCCCTCTAGGGTCGTTATCAGGATTAGAGTATTGTTCTACTTTTCTCTGGTCTCCACGAACGCGACGGCCATAACAAACGACATATTCATGATCAATTGAAGCACCTTTTTCCGGCCTGTTGTCCTTGTTTTGACGGCTCTTCCAAACAAATACCGCGATCAGGTTTTCCTCGCCAAAAATGTCGTTACAGATACTCTGTAGATTGGCGAGCTCGTTGTCATCTATCGATATGAAAACGATCCCATCATCTGAAAGTAAGTTCCTCGCCAGATATAGACGCGGATACATCATGCTTAACCAGTTAGAGTGATAACGCCCAACTGCATCGGCATTTGTTGAAAACTTCCTTCCTTCGCTATCGACCTGACCAGTATAGGCAAGGTAGGTATCTAAGTTTTCAGCGTACTTGTCCGGATAAATAAACTCCTGTCCGGTGTTGTATGGAGGATCGATGTAAATGGTTTTGACCTTACCGAAGTAGGCCTTCTGCAAGAGCTTCAAAACTTCCAGATTGTCCCCTTCGATGAAGAGGTTTTCCGTTTCATCGAAATCGACTGACTCATCGCGCACAGGTTTCAGTGTGGCAACACTCGGCTCTTGAATGATCTTCATGCACTCGGCTTTGCCCGGCCAATTAAGCCCGAACCGTTCCTTGCCCGGCTCCACCCAATCACCCAACACGCGCTTGAGCTGATCGAAGTCGATCTTCCCTTCGGAAAACACCTCCGGAAATAGCTGCTTCAGCTCTTCCCGTTTTTCCTCTGCTACGTCCATTGACGTCAGCGCCATTTTTTCAGGTCCGGCCATCGCCAACGCCCCTCCTACTGAACCGTAAATCTGATTGTGAACAGCTCATGGTCAGAGACCTGTTGCTGCAATCGTTCTTCTACCTGATCGAGAAGCGTATCTTTCTGCACCTCGACCTGCTTGGCTGCGGCGTCATAGTCACGCCACGCCTCATCCCGTTTTTGCTCAAGCTTCCGAGCCTTCTTCCGCAAGGCGAGCTTGTCCGGCAGGTTTCCCGTCTGGCGTACCTGTCGCTTAAACTCCTTGATCTGATCATCCAAGTCCTTCAACTCAGCTTTCAGCCCGGCGCGTTTGTCTTCCGCCCAATTGTCCAGCTTGTCCATTTCCTCGTCGAACCATTGGGCTTGCTGCTCGGCAAGTTCCTGCATGATGGCCTCACGGCGGGCGCTAATGGTCTTTTGGACTTCTTTGGGCTGAATGGCTTCGGGGATCTCAAGCCCGCTTGTCGCTCCCTTCTTTGATGGAAGGTCGAACAGACGCATGGCGGCATTCTGGTCTATGGGTGCGCCATCATCGGTCATGCCCGCAAGGATGATATGATCCTGTGCATCTGCCCCTGTGACCGACAGTTTCTGGACAGACAAGGTTCCCGACTTACCGACAAGCGGCTCGACACTGGCGGCCTTTTGAGGCCATGTGGAATAGTCAAAGACAAGTTCGGCACCGTTCAGCTTTCTCTCTCCCGCCTGGACCAACAAATACTGGGCAAGCGGATGGCCGATCCGGTAGCGATGGCCTTCCAATCCAACCTTGGACAGGTGATAGCCACCGACAGGCGCGCGCGTGGCGTCCTGCAAACCCTTGGGCGCTTCTTTCAAAACAAAGGTCATATGATCATCATCGAACGCTGCCTGGCGTCCGAGTTCATGCTTGGTCAGCGCCCAGAGCATATGTTCATAGCGGCCAAGGTATTCCTTGCTCTGCGTCATATTCATACGAAGGCGGTCATGAACGTCCGCGTCGAAGTTTTCCAAGAGCTTCTTGCGGGTATCCTCCATCGTCTCGTCGATCTTGGCGCTCATCTCAGCCTGAAGGGCTTCAAAGGCTTCCTCAATTTCTTCGGTTGTTCTGCAAGTCTGGTAAATGGATACAATCCGCTTTTCGAACTCCACACCGGACTCAATGGCACCCAACACCTCATCACTTGCACCAAACACGCCGGAGAAGAGTTTGAACTTCTCGGACAGGAGCTGGTGAATGCGCTGGTCGGCGGCATTGTTCTTGTTCAGGAAGTTGATCACCACCACGTCATATTTCTGGCCGTAACGGTGGCACCGCCCGATCCGCTGCTCAATTCTTTGCGGGTTCCAGGGCAGGTCGTAATTCACCACCATCGAACAGAATTGCAGGTTGATCCCCTCGGCGGCGGCTTCCGTCGCAATCATGATTGAGGCTTGGTCTTTGAAATGCTCGACAAGCGCGGCGCGCATATCCGCCGTCCGGGAACCCGTGATCTGATCGCTGCCGACATGACGAACTTTCCACTGCTCATAAATGGCCTTGGATTGCGTATCCGAGTTTGATCCGTTGAACAGGACGAGCTTACCCTCATGGCCGTTCTCGGTCAGAAGCCGGACAAGGTATTCCTGTGTTCGGCGGGACTCCGTAAAGATAATCGCCTTCTCGGCGCTTCCCAGTTCCCGCGCCTTGTCCATACCGGCCTTCAGGGCTGCCAACAGGGCTTGCCCTTTCGCGTTTTCGGTTATGGCAACTGCCAAATCCCGGAAGCCACGCAGGTCTTCGATCTCCCTTTCAATGGCTTCGATATCGGCTTCGGTTAGAAGCTCAGGCTCTTCTTCATCGTCCACCCATTCTTCCGCTTCTTCCGAGAAGCCGTCGAAGTCATAGACGATTTCATCCTGTTCCTCTTGGTCTTCCTCAAGGTTCTTGCGAAGGGTCGCATCATCCTTCAGTTGCCGCTCCAGCTTTCGCGCCAAGGAATCCAGCGCCCCGGCGATAGCAAACGTCGAAGACGCCAACAGCTTGCGCATGATCAACGTCATTAAGGTGCGCTGACCGCTCGGCAATGCCTGAAGCGACGGACGGCGAAGATAATCCGACACCATATCGTATAGAGCTTGCTCATCCTCGGTGGGGACGAACTCTTGCGTTATGGGAATGCGGTTGGTGTAACGGATATATTCCATCACCTGACGACGGAGGGTTCGATGACAAACGGGGGCAAGCCTGCTCTTGAGGTGATCGAATTGGTCGTCCCCGGTCAAACGCGCATACTGCGCCCGGAAACTCTTGGCGTCTCCAAAGGCATAGTCGTCAATGATACTCACCAGCCCATAGAGCTCCATGAGGGAGTTCTGCAATGGCGTAGCCGTCAGTAACACCTTGGGCGCATTCGACAACGCCCCTTTGAGGGCTTTGCCAATCTTGTTGTCAGGGCGATAGACATTTCGAAGGCGATGTGCCTCGTCGATCACAGCCAAGTCCCATCGCTGCACCATGAGTTCTTCCGCATGGCGCGCGGCAAACTGGAATGAGCAAATGACGATCTTATCCTGTTCAAACGGACACTTAACGCCATCCTTAATCAATCGGTTATAGTTCTTGGCTTCAAGGATTAAGGTCGGCAAAAAGAACTTCTCTTCAATCTCCTGCGACCATTGTTTCCGAAGGTTGGCGGGGCCAATGATGATGATCCGGCGCTTTCCCTCCGTCCATTTTTGGGAAAGAAGCAAACCGGCTTCGATTGTTTTACCAAGCCCGACTTCATCGGCCAGAATAGCCCCCCTGGACAAGGGCGATTTGAAAGCAAAAAGAGCCGCTTCGACCTGATGCGGGTTCAGATCAACCTGGGCGTCAAAAAGGGTACCGGCCAGTTTCTCGGCATCCGCAACGGAGTGCCGCTTGCTCAACTCATGAGCAAACAGTTTGGCATGGTAGTCTGTAATCACCCCTCCGGTTCTCCCTTCTGTCTGTTTGTCTCAGCATCAATCCAGTTTTCAATTTCGCTTCGCCGAAATCGCCATGATCCACCAACCTTGAAGCCAGGTATCTTCCCTTCCGCCGCCAGACGATAAGCCGTTTTCTCCGTCAGCTTCAGATACTCCGCTACTTCCTTGATCGTCATTATGTCGGTCTTCATGATTCTCTCGACCTCACTTATCTCGATGAGAAAATACGGGAAAATTCGACAATTAACAAATAGTATATGCTCGACCCGACTGCACGCCCTTAAATTGCATAACTATTTCCGAATACTTCGCAAGTTGGGGAAAAACAGCAGTCTGATTATGACTTCAACACCCGTCTCCCAAGTAAAATCAGACTTGAGGTAACAAATATCGCTTCGGTGATCGCACCGGCTTTCAGCGAAGTATTTTTTCCCGCCTCTTCCCGGTTTCCGGAATACCGAAACCGGTTTTTAAATGTTTTAAATAGTTTTAAATATGTTTTAGGCCTGTTCAATCCGTGAACTGCTCCGGATTGCGCGGCGTTCCGAATATTAGCGGTTCCATAATTCCGAAATCAGGTTCTCAAATTCCGACGCTGGGTTCCGAAATTCCGAAGATCGGCTCTCAATTTCCGAAATCGGGTTCCAAGATTCCGAAAATTATCCACAAGCCTGCATTGTCCCGAAAATCCATCCGATCTATTTCGGACTTTTGGAACCGGGAAAGGCTACGACTTGCCCTTGCCGCCCTTTTCAACACCTCGCTTTCCTTTGGGCATCATCCGCAACATAGGGCCGTCCTTGCCGCTCACCTCAAGCAGATCATAGTCCGGCAAGGGATTAGCCTTGATAACCTCCCGGAGCTTGTGGTTGAATTTTTTCTCCGGGTCCACCAATTGGGATTTTTCCTGAATTTTCCGGAACCCCCACAAGGCCTCGGTCTGTCCGGCTTGCTTGCGGACGAAACGGGAAATGAACTTGGCCAACGCGATCTTGAGACCGAAATACTCCGGGTGAATGGTCAACACCTCCGGCTTTTCGTGCTTCATGATGCCGTCGCATATCCAGTCGGGAATGGTAATCTCCAACGTGCCGATCCGACCGGAACTGGTATGGCTCACCACCTTCGCCCCGGCAATCAGAGGGAAATATCCGGTGCGCCGCAATCGGCCCTTTTCGCCTTTCCGCTCGATCTTGATGAATGTGCCCTGCAAACGGTTGAGCGCGCTTTCCAAGCGCTCATAGTCCTTTCCACCGGCCCCGGTTCGCCGAAACTTGAAAACCTCCGTGCTGTGAATGCGGAACACATTGGAAGGCCTCGGGCCATAACCATTCCGATACCGCATGACCGCGTTGGTAAGCTGACTGACCGCCATGAGTACGATGTCGTAGTCATGAATGGTCGCTATGCCATATCGAGCATTCCCGGTCACCTCGACCCGCGCGTTCGGTAGGTCATGGACAATCATGTCATCATGAACCTTCTGCTTGGTGGACAGCCGAAACACCGCGATATCCATCAAATCGATGTTGTCCTTGATCGGAATATCATGGAGGGACGGCACAAACAGATCCGGTTGTTCGGGTGGTTTATTGTCGTTTGCCGCAGGTGGACAGGTTTCGCCCTCCACCGGCATACGGTCCAGGAACCCCTGAAAGGCCTTATTCAGTACGCGGGGAGACTCGTTCTTTTTGTCGATCACCATCAGGTCAGCTCCCTGCCGCCATCCAGCTCTGCAAAACCGGGAAGCCCCCGCTTCGTCAGCCACAGGTCAATCGCCTCAAGGTAATAGCTGTGCATCGGGCGCACTTCCTCATGGCTCAAATTGCGCAACAGGTGATAGACGGCTGGCGGCAAACGTAATGTGCGGTTGACCGTTTTCTGCTGAGCCGTTTCCTGTTCACCAGTTTTGTCCTGAAGTATTGCAGGGTTTGAAGGCGCTTCACTTGGCGCAAGCGCCATGGAAGTTCGTTTGTATTTTTTCATGGAGTTCCCCTCTCTTGTTTTTCTTATTTTCTATTTTCGACCCATGCCCAAAGCGCCCTGATGTCGGAAGCAGCCTTTCCGGAGGGGTTAAATTCCGTCACCCCAAGGCCAAGACCGTCAGCGTCCTGATAATCAACGCGGGCAACAACGGGGACTGGGCAAAGTGTCCCCATTTGCAAAAGAACCTGCGCCGCTTCTCGCACACGCCCGCCCTTGGCGGCGGTTTGTGGCGGGGTTTGATTGAGAATGAATGCAAACGACTTCTGCTGACGCGACACCATCTGGAAGGTTTGGATTGCGCCCTTCAGGTCGCGCATCGTCGGTCGGCACGGTACCAGCACCTGATCACTGACGCCGACAACAGAGGCTGTGCCCAGCCTGTCATCGCCTGCCGTATCGATCACCAAAACATCAATGCCGGAAGCACGAGCGCGCTCAACAGTCTCCACCAGTTCACCAAGCTGAACTGGCTGCACATGCAATCGTGAATGATGCTGTTCGGAAAATTCTGAAATCGTCTGCAATCGCTGGTCATACCAGTCACGCACGCTGCCCTGACTGTCCATGTCCAGAATTAAAACGTTCAAACCATTTTGTGAGGCATGTACCGCACATTGAATCGCCAATGTGCTTTTGCCTGCGCCGCCTTTGCTGGCGACGAAAGAGACCACTTTCAATACTCAGGACCCAGTTTGTTGTTCTTTTTATGCGGGTGCTGATATCTTGATATCAAGATGCCAAAACATCTCGATATCGAGATACCATGACATCATAGTATCATAGCATCATGATGTCATGGTATTGTTTTTAAATGTTTTTCTGAGCCAACCCCTGCATCAATCGAACCGGCCACGCTCAATGACGGTTTCTGCACATGTTTTCAGAGACGTGGTGCATTGCTCGATACGAAGCTCCGCCTGTCTGAACTGATCACAACTCACCCGCACGTTGACCGGTTGGCTTGCGGTTGTTTCACCCAACTTGATATTTTTGCGCTTAAAACCATAGGAGTTGATGCGCAGGTTTTCCCTGATGCCATCCGCCCACCAAGAAACCTTCAAGCTCTCAACAACTTCATCAAGATTATTGGCCACGGTCAAATCAAACGCGCAGAACTGGGGCGAGGGAATATCCCACCGCTTCACCCCACCAGAAACCGTCTGCATGTCGCGCATGTTCTCGTAATTGAGCACAACCGAACCGTCAGTACCTTCATTGCAAGCGGTTAGGCTGGCAACAGCCAGTAGGCAAAATGCCCACCGGCTGAGTGCTTTTGTCCTTGTCATGACCGCCACCTACTGACGTTTCAGTTCAAGACGACCGGTATTTGGCCCGGAGCTACGCCCCTTCAGCCAATAATCACCGTTGTCCGCGACCGACATTTCGAGAACATGTTTGAAGCCGGAACTGGTTTCAATCACTGCCTCATTGCCGGAATAAGTCCCGGTGAGGCTCGGCTTCTCGTCGTAACTGCTGTCCGGAATATGCGCCTTGCCCGACACCTTGCCATTCGACCCTTGAAGCCTAAAGGTGACGGGGTAGCGTGTGCCCTGCCTATTGATAAAATGACCGTCCCAAACACCAGAAATAAGCGACGGAAACTTATCCGCTGCAACCGGGGTCGTTGAGGTTGTTTGGCAGGCCGCAAGAGTGACCAGTCCAAAGAATAAACAGGCAAGACGAATGATTTTCATGAGATAAGTTCCTTTCGAGGAATGGCTGGAAATTTTCTATCGCGCCCCGTGTGCGATTAGATTCTCCAGTTGCGGTTTGAAATCTACCCAGCGTCGAAGGTCCGTCACCTTGCGGTAGCGCGACCAGCAAAGCTGTCATGAACCGGGGGAAAATCGCACTCACCCCAGTTTCTGCCACTTAACCCAAACCGGCGCGCCCTGATCCGGTTTCGTTTGCCGCTGGTAAGCAGGGCTTTTGGGGTTCTCGCATTCCCCTTTCCCAACGGCCTCGACATATTTCCCGTCCTGAGAAATACTTCTGGCTCCACCCCAATACTGGCATGTGGCGCATTTCCGTTTTGCTGTAACCGGAATTCTTGTGGCCGCATCGGCAACGGACGCACCACCGGTTAATGCCGCAGATGTTGCCGCCAGCAAACAGGATTGGCGGATAAAAGCGCGCCGAGAAATTCTTTTGTAATCAATGTTCATTGTTGCGACCTCCCTCAGAACAAAAGCCTTACCTCAATCCAATGGAGAGGCGTTTTCAGTCTTTCGCTTAACTGATTTGAGGGGAAATAGCCGTCACCCCATGGGGTGACGCATTCAAAGGGCGTTCAAAATTTGCACAAGCTGCGCCTGTGTCTCAACGCCGATCTTGCTGAGTATACGCTTTCTGTGAGTCCTGAGCGTATTGTCAGAAATCCCTTCCTGCTGGCATATATCGGCAGGGCGTATTCCGGCGGCGAGCACGGACGCAATACGAGCTTCCGTAGGAGTAAGCCCATAAATCTCTGCCAACGCTTCGTGGCGAACCCGTAACCGGCTCGACGGATCGCTCAAGATGACAATGCAGGAAGGCTGCCCTTTGGAAAACAGCCGATAGCTTGGTATCAGTGATAAAACCTGCATTGTATAGGGATGCAGCGATTTTTGTCTGCTGATCTGAACATAACCGGGGTTAGGCGCGGTGGGGGCGTCTACCATGGACAGGTTTTGCTTGATTGTGAATTGCAACAGCCGGTCATCGCGCGGATCGAAGGCCTTCAACCGCCCACCTGAAAATATCAATCCATCCCTTTCGCCGATAGCCTGCTTTGCTCTTTCGTTCATATAGAGCACGGACGCCTCTTCCGAGAGAAGAAAAACGCCATAAGGCAACCGCTCCAGAGCATCATAGGCCGCCGCCATGCGTAGATCGACCGATTTAAACAACTGATTGATGCGCACCGCCTTCTGGATATGCGGCCCGACAAGCGCCAATTTTTCAAAGTCTTCAGCTTGTGCATGACCAACCTTCGCACTTCTTTGAGAGGTTGCGATCACCGAAAACCGGTCATCCTGCTTAAATGTCCGTGCCAGATAGTATTTGGCCCCGCCCGCATTTTCGAGCCAATCATAATACTCATGACCGGCCATTTCCTTTTCGCCGGTATGCAGATAATTGTAGTAAAACGGCTGAGTGGGATTTCTGACAAAATACTGTATGCCGGGGTCAACCCCGACATAATAGGCATTATACTCAGCCAGCAAGCTTTCCGGTATGCCAAAGGACGTGGTAAACGGAACTGTGCCGGAAAGATGATCAAGCACGAAAATGTTAAAACCGTTCGAACCGGTGAAATCGCAGACTCCACCCAATGCCGCCGACCAATCACAGGGATCAACAGCCGCATCATATATTTTGGATATGACCTCAAATACATCCATGCCAATAAGTCTTAAATCGTTTCACTCACTCAGTTTTCCAAGCGTTTCATTTTCTCCGTTCTAAAGCAGTAAATATGGACGCATTTGTTTTGGCTATACCTAATTTATTGCAGTCGCCTCAGTCAGCACGCCTGATATGATTAACCGATCCCGAATCGAGAACAGCAGAATCCTAACTAGAGCTGACAAATGTCAGTGTTTGGTATTCAGCCAAAATTGACAATGCTGAAACCACCCCAATCAGCTCAGAACTGGGGCGAGAGAATATCCCACAGCTTCACCCCACCAGAAACCGTCTGCATGTCGCGCATGTTCTCACAAGTGAGCACAACCGAACTGTCAGTACCTTCATTGCAAGCGGTTAGGCTGGCAACAGCCAGTAGGCAATATGCCCACCGGCTGAGTGCTTTTGTCCTTGTCATGACCGCCACCTACTGACGTTTCAGTTCAAGACGACCGGTATTTGGCCCGGAGCTACGCCCCTTCAGCCAATAATCACCGTTGTCCGCGACCGACATTTCGAGAACATGTTTGAAGCCGGAACTGGTTTCAATCACTGCCTCATTGCCGGAATAAGTCCCGGTGAGGCTCGGCTTCTCGTCGTAACTGCTGTCCGGAATATGCGCCTTGCCCGACACCTTGCCATTCGACCCTTGAAGCCTAAAGGTGACAGGATAGCGCGTGCCCTGCCTATTGATGAAATGACCGTCCCAAACACCGGAGATAAGCGACGGAAACTTATCCGCTGCAACCGGGGTCGTTGAGGTTGTTTGGCAAGCTGCGAGGAAAAGGACTGCCAAAATCACACCGAATGGCGCGGTCTTCTTGAGGAATTGCATAGAAAGGACTCCCTTCATGGAACAGAATGGTGTATTCGGTTCCATCGGAAATCTCGTTACTTATTGTTTTTCCAGAACATTTCCATATAGGCGCGCTCTTCCTCCCCCCTCGCATCGAGATAGACTGCGGTTGTCTCCATACGTGAATGGCCAAGCCATCTTTGAACCAGATTGAGAGGCACACCGCTCTGTGTCGTGCGAATTCCGAACGTGTGGCGCAGTCCCTTCGGTGAGGCATGGGTGCCAACAACGTTTGCCTTCTCCATAACTATCTTGACGTTGCGCCAGCCGGTATTTCGCGCCCAGGGCCACAGCTTCACATTGCGGTATTTTTGCAGGGATTGAGAACGCTTGATTTGGTGCACAAGGTCCAAGGCTTCAAGAAGTTCTGCCGGAACCGGAACCGGACGAAACACGCCTTTCCGGCGCTTTTTCAGGGTTTCAAAGATGATAACCCCTTCATCGAACTTTATCCGTTCCGGCGTTAGTGCCAGCGCTTCGGATATCCTGCATCCCGTATAGGCGAGAACGGCGCAAAAAGTGCGAACGTCAGGCGGTTGCAGTTCCGCCGCCCGCAGAAAAGAATACCATTCTTTGGTCGTTAGATATTTCCGATTGCCATGTACATCGAACAAAACCTGCTGCAAGTGTTCCAACCCAATTCATTTTTGCACTTTCACGCCGACGGACCTGTTGACTTTAAAGATTCGTCGATCTACCTTCGTGGAACACTATACACCATTCTGTTATGCTATTGTTTTTAAAATACAATTTCGACTTTCTTTTGAGAACCCCAGCTTTTTCCTGTCATACAAACGGGTCAATTCCCATCTCCCTATCAAGTTGCCGTTGACGTGATCGAGCACGTTTTCGCTCGTTGTGCTTACGAAGAGCCTTGTCCAGCTCTGTACGGCGGTCTTCCGACATATCGGCCTCACGGATCATCTTCGGAGTAAGGCGGTCGAGTGCAGCATATCGACGCCTGATTTTCTCGCGCAGCAGTTCCATCATGTCGTGGTTTTGACCAAGAGAATCTATCAGGCGGCGGTAATCACGTTTGGCCTGGGCAAGAAGACTGTGATGCTTTTCCAAGTCCTGGGCGATGAGTTGGGTGCGGTCACGGGCTTTCAGCCACTTCATGCGGCGGGATTGCAGGTATCGGAATGACCGTTCAGCGGCTCTTCGATCCGGCGTTTTCCCGCCGACGAGTTCAACACCACGCATCGGCCCGATGATTTGCGGGTTCTCCTGAATGCGCAGCGCAGCGCGCTCCCAGCCCAGTTCGGCATCCAGCTTTATCCAGTCGCGGCGCGCTTTTGCGGGATCACGATATGTTTTGCTCAAGCCATCAAGAAAATGCAGCTCGTGCCTTTTCTCATGTTCTTGCTGTCTCTTATGGCGCTGTTCATGGCGAGCAAGGTGGCCTTCACGCATATCCACATGCCACTCAGCTGAATGCACTTCCTCGAACACCATTTGGACGCCGCGCAGTTCCATATCGGCAACGTCGGCGGCCAATACCCTGTTGGATTTGACCCGTTCCGTCTCAATACCTGTTACAGCGCCAACGGCCTTTGCGCGCCGCCATGTATCAAAGTCCTGGCCAAATCTTTTTTCGAGGCCTTTAAGGCTGCATTTCCGGTTTATGGCCGAGATGCCGATATACGCTTTGCCATCGGTTACCACCAAACCCTGCCCGTGTTTCTGCACCTTCAAACCGGTGTTTCGCATCACCCGAGATACATCATCCCAACCGGCTGCTCGGAGCAATCCGTCGCTGGCTTTCTCCCGTAGTGCTAGAACTTGATCCTTTGAAAACCGGCGGGTGGGAAGTTTGTAGGGGTCGTTTGCAACCGCCAGCCAATCGGGCAATTTACCATCGGCTTCAAGCCGGTCGATGACCTGTTCGATGTCGAATCCATATTCGGGAAGCTGCTCTTCAGCAAAGTCGAGATCAAGTTCCTTATCCTTATCTTTCTCCTGCTTCCGGTTCCGATCATGGGGAATATTCAAGTCATATTCGCGGGCTATGTCACCGCAGAACTCTAGCAGACGGCGACCCTCGTTGTGCCGGTTCCAAGCCTTGCCCGTATCTGGATGGATGCGATTTACGAGGAAATGGATATGGGGATGCTCCTTATCCTGATGCGCATAGATCAAGGCCTGATGCTCCTGCAGCTCAAGCCGGGTGAGCGCCTTGTCAGCAATTTCCTTCATCATATCCGGATTGATTTTGCCTACCTTGTCATCCTCCGGATCGAACGCCAAAATGAAGTGGTAGGCGGGTTTCTTACAGCGGTTTGGTTTCGCCCGACTGGTTGCTTCCATGATCGCCGACGCCGCACGCGGATCAGTGGTGTGAAGATTGCGGGTTTGCATCCATAAAACCCGGTCGGTGGTATGGCCTTCAGCCTCGCCGGAAAGGTATAACGCGGTTTCGTCAAAAGCCTTCGAGCGATCGACTTCTTTTCCCGGACCAGACAAATAGAGAGATAGTTGACGAAACGCAGCAGGTTGACGACGCGATATCTTATATCTCACCGTCCGCGCCCTTCATCTGATCGCGCCAGTTCTATAGCTTCATGGAGCGGTGCGGTGGCTTCGCGAACAGCTTCAATAGCGTCACCGGCCTGGTTTTCTTCGAGTGGTTTTCCCGTATTGGCCTGACGCGCCAATTGATTGATGAACTGTCCCGCCTCATTGAGCCGAGCCAGGCCGTCCTCAAGCACCGGAAGAATCTCGGGACGATCCACCAAGCGTTCAATCAAGTCGCCACCAACATAGCGCGCCCAATCGTCAAAACTCTGATCGCCGGTAGCGTTTGCAAGCTGGGTAAAATTCGTTGCAATGGATTGCAGCTCATAAAGTGCCCGGTCCAGAATTTGACGGTCGGCTGATCGAGCTTTTGGTCGGCGGCCAAGAATGGTTTCGCGCGCATAGTGCGAAGGTGTCACACCGGCGATCAATGCGCGCTGTTTCAGGTCGCGATATTCTGAATCCGTGAAACGCAGTTTCAGATTGTTGCGCCGGAGGCTTTCCGGGTCTTTACGTGGCCGCGCCATCTACCTATGGCCCCTCCCCAAAATTGGTGTTTGTGTTTCTTACAACCAATCTTGAGCCCCACGGAGCGAATGATCAAGATTATTGGACCACGAAAATCGTGGCAAAGCGAATGGAGCGCCAGCGGAAAAGCCCACAGTTTTCGTGGTCCAATATACATCTTGCAGAAATACAGTCCCGGAAAACTACTTCAATATCATATACTTACCAACAAATATATATCATAATCCATCAGACAAAACAACCGACCATAGCGCCCAATACGAACCAATAACCTGCAACAGGTCACAGCGCAGCGGCGTGATCGGCGAATGCCTTGTTCAATGTCAGCTCGATGAGGCGCGCAAAAGGCGGCGGCAAGGGGCAATGCAGGGCGTGTCATTCGAAGTGGTTACCGCTGTGCACCACCATCAGGCATACTATTTGAGCAAAAAAGCACCCCAATAACTGAGGTGCTTTTTCGTTCGACAAGAATTACAGCAGGCGGTAGATTTTAGGACCACCATACCAAACCTATGGTGGGAGCTGAAATGCCGGGCCTAATTGCCTGCTTCTTTGCCTTTTTCGACTCTACAGGAGGTTACTTATGTGACCGTCTTTGTATTCGAAAGCGGCAAGCGTTGCCCTCCTGTTTACCCACAGGAGGCATCGCATGCCGCACCAAAGGAAAAGAAAACGTATTCGTAGATTTCTACGATACGTAATACTGGTATTGAAGCTGATTTGGAAGTTCTTTATCGAGAGCTTGGCAGATTGGATTCATAGCTAGTTTAATGAAGAGGCAGGCTTCGGCCTGTCTCTTTTTTGTTACTCATTTCTTGAGTTTTTAGAAAAAGGAAAATGTTGAAAACAATTATTGTGTTCATTTATCATATTACAAGTATATTTCAAAATAATTTCCGTTTTTCTCGTTTTTTCCAGAAAATAGTCTCCGAACTATTATCCTCGTAGTGAAACACCAGCGCCGCGCCGAACCAGAAAAGAAACCCCGCATGAAATCCATGCGGGGTGTTCAAAACGTCGGCACTACCACCAGGATGTATAGAAAACCGTATCACCATCCTTGATGACTTCTTTTGCTTTTGCGACGAAATCCAGGTCGTCTTGCACCTCCGAACCATCGGAGGCTCCAAAGAAGAACCCGGAGGTATGCGGAAGGCTTCCGGATTTGATATCGGCCTCCAACCGGTCAAGGTCATCGCTGCTCAAGGCTACGTTGACACAATTGAAGGTTTCGGCTTTCCCGTCTTTCTCACGGTAGAGCGTTTCCATCCACCCATGCAGGTTGGGGTGTTTGCGCCAGTAGAAAAATTCCACCGAGCCGCTGGCTTCAAAATCTACCGCCGTTTCCGGTGCGTTCTCCATTGTCATTGCATACATATCAAGTCCCATGACTTTATCCTTTCGTTCATTTGGTTTCTGTCCCGAGGGACGCTGAACGAAAGCCGTGCGACATAGCCGCCGCTGTCCTGACCAACACGGGAGCGAAGCGAACGGAGCGGGCCGGTCATGGACGGCAAGGCGTCGCACGGCAAAAGTGACGCGGACCATCCGAAGGGACGGAAATCGAAGGAATGAAAGGGCTTCAGAAGGTTGTGGGTATGGATGCAACGGTGAATAAAACCGCCGAATCAAGATAGCTGTTTGGGGTTTAGTTCAATTGTTTTTCAAGCATCTTGGCACCAAGTTCATTCCAAGATTGGCAGTTTTCATCGACGAATGACCCCGCCACACGGCTTTATCCGTGCGGCGGAAGGTTATTCCTACGGCTTGTCAGGTGCGATTGCGGAACAGCATTGCGATCCCCTTTAGCAGCCCTTCCAGAAGGGCCAGCGCCGGAACTACAAAGGGCGCTCCGATAAGCACGGCGGTAATGCCGTCATGTCCATAGAGGTTATTGGCAATGAAAACTGCGGGAACGAGGAACAGAGCGAAGATGAAAGTCATTGGAATTCTCCAGAAAAGATATTTGAAGGGAAGAAGGGCTGGCATTGACCAGCCCTTGTCTCGCGACGTTAGGCCTTGGTCGAGCCTTTGCGGTTCCAGATGAGCTTGTGAGAGCCGTTGCGCTCGATGAGGTTGGCATAGATCGGAGCTGGCCAAACAGGGTCGTCGATTTTGATAGAGATGTACTCGCTTCCGCCTTTGGATTTGCGTATCCAGCCTGCGCCGATTTCAGATTTTCCTGCGGTGACCCGATAGTCAGGCATGCCTTCTTTTTCCTTGGTGATGATCGCAATGCTGATCTTGGCTTTGACGGTGAGTGTTTCGAGTTCTCCGTTGAATACGTCGTTTACGCAGGTAAATGTTCCAATTGTTGCCATGATATTTTTCCTTCAATTTTGTGTTTGAGGCCGCGTCCTTCGTGGCCTTTCCATGGCTCAAAGAAGTCCTCGTTTTTAGCGAGGGGTTGCACCTGCAAGGCCGGAACGGAGTGGAGGACGGGGGCAATTACTTTTCTTGTTCCGCGAGGAATGGCGACCTGTCGCCAGGGGAAGAAAATTCATTGGCCACGTTGCTGCCCATCGCGACGAGGGCTATGCGCGCCATGAAAGGAAAGGCAACGAAGGGCGGGGCTGACTGGCGCTGATGGAAACACTCTCATGTCAACAAGGCATCGGACTGCACAATAGGCACATGACACGCTTGAACTTTCGCGAGCTTCAAACCAGCACCCTGATTGTGATTGCCACGGAAGCTGATTTCTTGATGTTCGGAAACTAACAAAGGCACGATAATCGCTCTGGATACAAAGGCCCTATGACGGCATCCGCACTGCTCTCTAATCAGAACAGAGACTGTTGTCCCCAGCTCTCGTTTTCCTTCGCACCCCAGTCGAGAAAGGCAACCACCCAGCTTTGAACCCCACCCGCTGACACAATATCGGCACGGCTCAGAAAATGGGATTTATAGCCTGTACCTGAAACAGGTAACGGCTGCCTTTCAGGAGAGATACTGCGCAAGGTGAGATGATCAGTCACGCTGCACCAATCAGGCTCATAATCAACGCGCACGGACACACCTTGATAATCGAGAACAAAGCTGCCCATTTGACCGGGTAATGGTTCCTTTCCATCTGGTGAACAGACGGCCTTTTTAAATATCCGCCCCCAATCCGCAGGGCATTTGTCACTGCCATCAACCTTACAGGCCAGTTTCTGTAAGGCGCTAAATTTGCGATAGCTCAGAGGGCGGTTTACTGCTGTCCCTGCCCCCTCCACAAGGATATCTTTGTTCATTTGTGGAATAAGCGCACAGGCCGTTTCAGTAATGAAAGCCATCTGATCCGACTTGGTTGCTTCGGCGATATCTTCAGCGTATGGGGCAAGAATCTCCGCATGGAGATCCTTGCCGTCCTGGCGATAGGAAATGGAAAAATCGAACATACCCATTTCCTCACGCTTTGATGACTTCATGTTGACGAGCTTCAACAGCATAAGCGCGCAAGCTTTTCTTTGCCTTGAAATGTATGTCCCGCTCAATCCCGAGCGCACCGCCCATAAGCTTGATACTTTCAAGCTCGGACAGACGAACGCTCCCCAATTCAGGACAACCCATCCCAAGATCACACAGACCGAATGCAATATCGGGGTCATCGGGATCAAGCTCGGTGAGAAGCCATGTTCCAGCCCCACACGGGTTGAACAGCTTCACAACTGGCCAGAAGTCATACGTGTCGCCTTCGTTCTCCATTCGCTGTGCATTGCGTTGTCCATTCACCAGCATTCGAACGCGCTGCCGTTTCCCCAGAAGTTTCATGTGTTTCCCTTTCAGTCGTTTAATTCAATGCGAGGCACATCACCCCGCGCATGTTCTTCTGCCCAGCGGCGAGCAACCGAGAGAGCGCCAGTGATCTATGGGAAATCAGTAAAAGGGAGAGCGTATCGGGTTCCGTGGCATTTCAAGAAGCCGCCTTCGCAAGAAGGGTATCCGTCCAACACGGGAGCAAAGCGACAGGTGCGGGCAGGTCGGACGGAGCACTTGATGTGCTCCTAGTGGCTGTGTATTCCAAAAATCCATAATGCAACGGGTTCTGATGTAAGCTGGTAGATCAAGAACTCATGCGTCCGGGAAACCGGACGAACAAACTACCGGCCAACAAGACGGCCATATTCGGGGCGTTGCGGGGTATCCCCGCTTGAAGGGGGTGCGCCAAAAACCGCAAGGCAAGGCGTGCGGATTAAGGCCAGGGGGAAAGCTTTCCCCCTTAAAACATCAAAATAGAACATAATAAGAACATATGGTATTCTAGCAACAGGACTTCAAAATCCTGAAACGACGGCCTTTGTTCCAACAAGGCCGGATGGCATCGTTATGTCCAAGGCCGCATTGTCCCCAGTTCCGGGTCATGGGTGCGACCCAAAAGCGATGCGCCTCATCGTTTCGGGGTTTTGAACATCCGGCTCACAGACAAAGGAGGAAGCATGGATTGGATTTCAGCGACAAGGACCAACTGAAAGAAATTGACAGACATATTGGCCAACGCATTAAAATGCTGAGGAAGGCCTACGGGCTGTCCCAAATCGATCTGAGCGCCTCTCTTGGCGTTTCATATCAGCAAGTCCAAAAATACGAAAACGCAACGAACCGCCTTTCCGCAAGCCGCCTCTATGCAATATGTGAAATATTCGACATTTCGCTCCACTACTTCTTTTTGAATTATCACCATAAATGACTTGCAGCTAGGGGAAAAGCGGCCATTAGGCCGCTTCCCTGTCTCGATCCAGCAATCCGGTCAGGAAGTCCGTTGCTCTTGCAGCCTGGCTGGCGGCGGTGAAGATAGCTTTCTTATCGGCTTTCAGAACATTTAACCAACCGTCGAGATAAGCTGCGTGATCCGGCCTTGGTTCATTGGTAATGCCAAGATCGGCACAGAGGAAGGCGGCACCAAGTTCGGCCACAAGTTCTTCCATGGCATAAGCATTGTCCCCGAAGCGCTTGCCGAATTCGCGATCACATCGGCGTTTGTGACCGCTCCAATGGGTCAACTCATGTAGCATTGTCGCATAGTAGCTCTCGGTCGCCGTGCTGGTTTCGGAACCGACAAAGCGGGCTTCCTCCGGCATTTGGATAAAGTCATCCTGGGACTGATAGAAGGCTCGTTGCCCACCATGTCGGATATCGGCACCGGTGGCTTGGACAAAGTGATCGGCTGTAGAGCTGCGAACAATAGGATCCACAGGTTCCGATGTGCTTGGTTCTTCATAGCCATCCACTTGATCTGCATTGAAGACATGGGATGCCCGCGCAACACGGCGGGTTTCGAGTGTTGTTTCATCAGGGGCGGCGTTATCGTCTTCGACGGCAAACTCCTTGTAGAAGATCACGAGCGAGGATTTTTCACCTTTGCGCACCTGACAGCCTTTGTTCTGCCATTGGCGATAGGTGCCCCATGTTCCGGTGCTAAATCCACGTACCTGGGCCGATGCCCAAAGAGCTACTACGTTGATCCCCCGATAAGCATTGTTGGTGTCGATATTGAGGGGGCGGTTCAGCCCGGTTCCTGACCGATGCCAGGGCATCTGCCATTCGCCAGCACCTTGCTCAATACAGGTGATAATCTGTCGAGTTACCTGCTCGTAAATATCCGGTTTGGTCTTTCCTGTCTGTGCCATTTCAATGTCTCCTTAATCTTCCTGAAGCCGCACCCGTTGCGGCTTTTCTGATGGCAGCCAAGAAGACAGAGGCAGTAAGAGCAGGAGGCATCCCGTCAGGGACATAGCCGTAGGCGGAGAGGTGGAGGGGGAGATTTTTTGGTGCGCGAGGAGGTCAAAGGCCGGGGAAAAAATCGTTGCCCGAAACCTTGCCTCCTGCGATGCCTCTGTCAGGACTGCCTCGAAGAAGAAAAGCCATGACAGGTAAGGAGGGAGGATTACGGAAACACGGGTCAGATAGTAAGGCTTATCCGTGTATCGGGCCTTCTACCACAAACGGATTACCCCTTATGACGGATGTCAGGCGGCTGTCGGTTTTGGCAGGCTTACAACGCCATAAGCCAATGAAGTGCACTTCACCTATAAACAATAAAAAGAAGGGAAGTGGGTCATGAAAGACGCATTGGAAAAAAAGGCGCTTGAACTGCGCCGGGAATACGGTCGCAGGGCTGGCGAAGTGGCCTTCATGCGCAACTATGAAGCACGGGTCTGCGGCGATCAAGATCGGGCGATATTTTGGGGGGCCGTTGGCGCAACGATAACTATGCAAATGGAAGACGAACGTGACGAACGGGAGATGGGGCGTCACTACTATCCCCCTTCGCGTGAAGATGACCGTTGGCGTTAAATCAACAAAGCCGCCTCATCATGTGATGAGGCGGCTTTTGCAGATAGTATTTTTTTGCTGAACAACCATCGGCTGATTCATGCTATGTATGAAGTTACATTGAGATTATGGATTTCGATCATGGTTTGGAATTTGTTGTTTGGCGAAAGCCGAAAGGCAAAACAGGAGCGGATGCGCCGGGAACAGCGCGAACGCGGTCAGAAACTCCGACGGGAACTCGATCCTGTTCTTCGCAATGTGCTCGATCTTTTGCAGGACATTCCAATCGATCCTCATATACGGGCTGAATACAGCGGATTACTTTGGAACGGCGAGTTGGCCGCTGCTCGAAAGTATATCGCCGCCGTAGTATTTCCTTCAGCGCCCGATGAATACGGGCAGATCATCAAAAATATATGCGAGCAAGGTTTCTGGATGGACCCGAACCGCCTGGTCGATTCGGGCTATATACTCCCCAGGGGCGAAGAAGTTGAGGATGCTCTGGTGCTTGGCGGGCTGACAGACGGTTTGCCAGATTCGCGCGCCGTATCGGTTTGCTTTCGCGGTGAAGGCCATCTTTTGACAGTTGCGCCGACCCGCTCTGGAAAGGGGCAGCGCTATATCATCCCCAACCTCCTGAATTACATGGGACCGGCCATCATACTCGATCCCAAGGGCGAGAATTATCAGAACACGGCTTGGCGGCGGGATATGTTCGGCTCCCTGTTCACTTTCGACCCTTTTGGAAAATGCGGCCGCTCTGACTGTTTCAATCCTCTCGCGGAAATTAAAAGTTGGTCCGACGCGGCGGTGTTGTCCGATCTTCTGGTTGAACCAATGAGTCGAGACCGCTTTTGGGATGAAGCGGGGAAGGAACTACTCACGGGTATCATTTTCCACGTTCGGACTTTACCAGAACGCGAAAAGCGCAACATGGCTGAAGTTGTGCGGTTGCTCCACATGGGCAAAGATGACCTGACCCTTTTCGGGGAAAAGCTCCAAAAATCTACCTATGAGCGTCTGCGCCTGCTCGGACGGCGCATTGAAACTGAACCGGAGACCCTATTCCAGTCAATCAACACAACATTGCGGGTGCAATTAAGTGTTTGGTTGAACGATGAAATCGCACAAATCACAGCGGAAAGCAGCGATGGCTGGGATATGGAAACGCTGTGGTTCAACGACCGCCATGCTTTTAACAGCGCACCGTACAACGGCGTCCCGCCTGGGCCAGTGATCGCCGGTGGAGAACGGCATCATGGCGAAGCGGCGAGCCTGTATTTCATCATTCCGCCGGAGAAAATAAATACCTATCGCTCTGTGTTGCGAGTGCTGGTCGGGCAGCATATCAATGGTCTGATCGAGACACACGGACGCCATTTGGCGGAACTACGCAACGATCCAACAATGCCAGACGACGCAGAAGAGCGTATGTTCAAGTCTCCGCGCTGGCCATGGCTTTTTGTGCTCGATGAACTTCCACAGCTTGGCTATATGGAGGAAATTGAACGGGCAATCTCGATTGTCGGCGGCGTCGATATCCGGCTTTGGCTGATCACACAGGACATTGCCCAATTGAGCGAGGTGTATCCAAAATGGGAGTCCATCCTTGCCAATTGTAAGGGCCAAGTCTATTTCCAGCCCAACGATCAGAAAACCGCCAATATGATCTCGACCCGGTTGGGCACCGCCAAAAATCTATGGGGGGAGGAAACTCCGCTTGCCAAGCCACAAGACCTCATGGGACCGAAATTCTCGGACAAGGCAATAATCGTTTTCGCCGGTGAGTATCCAATAAAAGCCGATCTGCCGCCATACGCCTACAAGAACGAAGCCCTTAGAAGATCGTTGGAAGAGGAAAAAGCTCTGTGGGGTCAAACGATACCTCGGCGGGAACAGGAACCTTATGAACGCTATTATCCGTTTGATCTGGCCCCCAGTAATCCGGAAGGGGAAGAGGTCGCCGCCGCGACTGAAATCAGTGAGCGGACCAATGATGACAATGAAACTGCGTTGGATGTGCCCGTAAAGGCTCTGGAACGGGCCATAGAATCATCGAAAGAAAATCCGGGGCTTCCTTTACCACCGAGCTTCAAAGAATGATCTGATGGCCGATTGAAACTGACGTGTTCCCCGTAATTCCCTCCAGTTTAATGTAGAGTCCGTTCACCCATGAGGAGACGGATTTATGAAGCGCAGTCGATTTACAGAAGAACAGATTATCGGGATTTTAAAGGAACAGGAGTCGGGGCAACGAACGGCGGACGTTTGCCGCCGTCACGGCATCAGCGAAGCCACTTTTTACAAGTACAAATCCAAGTATGGCGGTATGCAGGTATCCGATGCGAAGCGCCTGAAGGCCCTTGAATCGGAGAATGCCCAGTTAAAGAAGTTGCTGGCCGAGAGCCTGCTGGATAATGCGGTTCTGAAAGATATCAATTCAAAAAAATGGTGACGCCTGCCGTCAAGCGATCGGCTGTCGCTCATGCCTGCGAGATGCATGACGTGAGTGAACGGCGGGCGTGCACCATTCTTGGCGTGGATCGAAGCATGGTCCGTTACCGCTCAAGGCGGCCGGACGATGCCGATATCCGTAAACGATTGCGTGAACTTGCCAATGAGCGTCGTCGTTTCGGGTTCCGGCGGCTGGGTTTTCTCTTGCAGCATGAGGGTATTGTCATGAACAGGAAGAAGTTATTGCGCCTGTATCGAGACGAAGGGCTGGCGGTACGGCGGCGCAAGGGACGTAAGCGGGCCTTGGGCACACGTGCGCCAATGATCGTTCCGAACGGGCCTAACCAGCGTTGGTCGCTGGATTTTGTCTCCGACGCCCTGATGGATGGCCGTCGCTTCCGTATTCTTTGTGTGGTTGATGACTTCAGCCGCGAATGTCTGGGGCTAATCGCGGATACGTCCTTGTCGGGCAGCCGTGTCGCACGGGAACTGGATACCATCATCGCCATACGTAGCAAGCCCAAAACCATTGTCAGCGACAATGGAACGGAGCTGACCGGCATGGCTATTCTCAAATGGTCTCAGGATCGGGCCGTTGATTGGCATTATATCGCCCCGGGAAAGCCAACCCAGAACGCCTTCGTTGAAAGCTTCAACGGACGGCTTCGCGATGAGTGTCTAAACGAAACCCTATTCACAAGCGTTCGCCATGCGCGGGCCGAGTTAGCGCTCTGGCGACGGGACTACAACCATGTGCGACCGCACTCAAGCCTCAAAGGGCTAACGCCTATGGAAGTCAACATCAACTGGACGAAACAACATGCACCTGGGCATGCCCAGGTGCATGTTGCAATAACCGCCCAAAAAGGGCATCAAATGAAACAAGGACTCTACCTATGACTGGCTGGAACTTGGGGAACACGTCAAAACGTTTTCAGGATTGAAGGTTATTGGGAAATGTTGGTTATTTTCAATCTCAACTGTCCCCCATTTGTCCCCCGTCGGCATTTACCGATATATTCGCCGAAATCAAAAAACCCGCCAACCTATTGAGTTAGCGGGTGTTTTATTTGGTTGCGGGGGTAGGATTTGAACCTACGACCTTCAGGTTATGAGCCTGACGAGCTACCGGGCTGCTCCACCCCGCGGTTGTGTAGAGTGTTATAGCAAAAAACACCCATTTGGGTGTTTTTTTGTTTGACGTTGTGAGAGGTTAATATCTGTCTTTCGCAGGCCTGGCGGCGACCTACTCTTCCGTGCCTTAAGACAAAGTACCATCGGCGCTGGGAGTTTTCACTGCCGAGTTCGGGATGGGATCGGGTGCGGGCCTCCCGCCATAGCCACCAGGCCGGCGAAAGACAGATATAAATTACATCCGGAGGGCTTCGTTGAGGGAAGCGCCTCGTTTATTGAGTGTCTGTTTTGACTACTGTGCATGAACGTGCTCAGATCAAACTCTATCGAGTGATTAGTACTGGTCAGCTCCAAGTGTTGCCACTCTTCCACCTCCAGCCTATCAACGTGGTGGTCTTCCACGGCTCTCAAGGGATATCTGGTTTTGAGGTGGGCTTCCCGCTTAGATGCTTTCAGCGGTTATCCCTTCCGTACTTAGCTACCCTGCAGTGCCACGGGCGTGACAACAGGTCCACCAGAGGTACGTCCACCCCGGTCCTCTCGTACTAGGGGCAGCTCCTCTCAAATATCCTACACCCACGGCAGATAGGGACCGAACTGTCTCACGACGTTCTAAACCCAGCTCACGTACCTCTTTAATTGGCGAACAGCCAAACCCTTGGGACCTGCTCCAGCCCCAGGATGAGATGAGCCGACATCGAGGTGCCAAACAATGCCGTCGATATGGACTCTTGGGCATTATCAGCCTGTTATCCCCGGCGTACCTTTTATCCGTTGAGCGATGGCCCTTCCACGCGGGACCACCGGATCACTATGACCGACTTTCGTCTCTGCTCGACTTGTCAGTCTCGCAGTCAGGCTGGCTTATGCCATTGCACTCGACAGCTGATTTCCGACCAGCTTGAGCCAACCTTCGCGCGCCTCCGTTACCATTTGGGAGGCGACCGCCCCAGTCAAACTACCCACCATGCAGGGTCCCGGAACCGGATAACGGTCCTCGGTTAGATATCAAAAGTCAAAAGGGTGGTATTTCAAGGATGCCTCCACCGCCACTGGCGTGACAGTTTCAAAGGCTCCCACCTATCCTACACATTTAAATCCTGATACCACTGCAAAGCTGTAGTAAAGGTGCACGGGGTCTTTCCGTCTGACCGCGGGTACTCCGCATCTTCACGGAGAATTCAATTTCGCTGAGTCTATGTTGGAGACAGCGGGGAAGTCGTTACGCCATTCGTGCAGGTCGGAACTTACCCGACAAGGAATTTCGCTACCTTAGGACCGTTATAGTTACGGCCGCCGTTTACTGGGGCTTCGATTCGCAGCTCTCACCACTCCTCTTAACCTTCCAGCACCGGGCAGGCGTCAGACCCTATACGTCGTCTTGCGACTTCGCAGAGTCCTATGTTTTTAATAAACAGTCGCCACCCCCAAGTCTGTGCCACCCCCCAAAAGTTGCCTTAAGAGGGGTACCCCTTCTCCCGAAGTTACGGGGTCATTTTGCCGAGTTCCTTCAACATAGTTCTCTCAAACGCCTCGGTATACTCTACCAGTCCACCTGTGTCGGTTTGGGGTACGGTCTATAATGATGGAGCTATTTCCTGGAACAGGTTCACGGCAGGTCCAATCCAATAAGGACCCACAATTTACCCCATTCGTCACTACCATCAGGTTCAGGAATATTAACCTGATTCCCATCGACTACGGCTTTCGCCCTCGCCTTAGGGGCCGACTAACCCTGCGCAGATTAGCTTTACGCAGGAACCCTTGGACTTTCGGCGTGAGTGTTTCTCACACTCATCTCGCTACTCATGTCAGCATTCTCACTTCTGATACCTCCAGGCACCCTCACGGATACCCTTCACAGGCTTACAGAACGCTCCGCTACCATTCCAATAAATTGGAATCCGCAGCTTCGGTGCATGGCTTTAGCCCCGATACATCTTCGGCGCAGGCCGGCTTAAATTTAGACCAGTGAGCTATTACGCTTTCTTTAAAGGGTGGCTGCTTCTAAGCCAACCTCCTGGTTGTTTTGGCCTTCCCACATCCTTTCCCACTTAGCCATGACTTAGGGACCTTAGCTGGCGGTCTGGGCTGTTTCCCTCTCGGCAATGGATCTTAGCACCCACTGCCTGTCTGCCATACTGCATTCATCGGTATTCGGAGTTTGGTTAGGTTTGGTAAGTCGTTGGGACCCCCTAGCCCATCCAGTGCTCTACCCCCGATGATGATATATGACGCTCTACCTAAATAGATTTCGCGGAGAACCAGCTATTTCCGGGTTTGATTGGCCTTTCACCCCTAGCCACAAGTCATCCCCCAACTTTTCAACGTTGGTGGGTTCGGTCCTCCAGTGCGTGTTACCGCACCTTCAACCTGCTCATGGCTAGATCACCCGGTTTCGGGTCTAATCCCTGCAACTTAGTCGCCCTATTAAGACTCGCTTTCGCTGCGCCTACACCTAACGGCTTAAGCTTGCTGCAAAGATTAACTCGCTGACCCATTATACAAAAGGTACGCAGTCACACCATAAAGGTGCTCCTACTGCTTGTAGGCATCCGGTTTCAAGGTCTGTTTCACTCCCCTTGTCGGGGTGCTTTTC
>NZ_CP112881.1:600000-820000 GCF_026409565.1 Sneathiella aquimaris | reverse complement strand
GCGTTCGTTTCCAAACGTTATCCCGTACCGAAAGGCAAATCCCCACGCGTTACTCACCCGTGCGCCACTCTCCACTTCCCGAAAGAAGCTTCTCGTTCGACTTGCATGTGTTAGGCCTGCCGCCAGCGTTCGTTCTGAGCCAGGATCAAACTCTCAAGTTTGATTTAAAATTGACAAATTTCCCGTCACAACGTTCTGCTCAATTATTTCCATAATCAAGCGCTGAACTGCAAATTACTTACATAACTTCCAGAATACACGTCACGACAAAATACTCATCAATTCAACAAGCCGCCGTCCGCGTATCCCTTCTCATCTATCAACAATGTAAATCAAAAAACGAAGCCGTCTAACAACCTCTAATTCCCTTCAGTGCGACCCTCAAATCCCCCGTCTCTCAACCGGTTCTCAGTAGCCCGCCCCGTTGGCGTGGAGCGGTTTATAGGCCCATACCCACAAACCGTCAAACCCTTTTTTCATCTTTTTTCAATTTTTATGAAATCAGCCATATTTGAAAACAAAAATCGCCGTTTTCCGCGCTTCATAACCCACATCTAATTGACAACGGCAATTTGCTTCAAGCCATATTCCCCAATTTTCGGGAGCAAACAAATGGGGTCAGAATGAATCAAACTGAAATGGCCTTATATAGAGTATCAGCCGTTTATCATTTCACCCCCCCACAAAAGCCCCTCTCGACATGATTTGAGCACAATCATTCGATATTGCAGGGCCAATCCTTCGACATTAAGGAAATATTGAGGAAAACTTGACAAAAACACAGTCAGTAAGCATTGTTTGGTCGTTTCCATATATAGTTAATCGAACCGACAGATGCCGAAGTCGTATGGTGGTGTAATAAGTGCGAATGAAACGTGAAGGTACATCTTTTAAAAAAATCAGAACCAAAAGGGCTACTCTACCTATGTTAGCCATTGTTCTCGGCGGGTTAATGGGCGGCGTTGCCGCATTTGCCTTTGCCCCTTCTACCTCCCTCTCGTCTTTGGAAATGGCGTCACTATCCGATCAGAAGAACACGGATACAGGACTGCGCACCGATACACCCCGATCCGAAGGTGAGAGTAATGGGCAAAGCACGCCCAACACAGACGCTTCACAACAGGCAGCGATCGCTCAGCTACCGAAAGACACAACGAAGACAGTGTCGGTTGGCAAGGGCGACACCTTAATGAAGGTTTTAACCCGCGCCGGCGCGGATCCGCGAGAAAGCCATAAAGCAATTACGGCTCTGTCCGAAGTCTTCGACCCCCGCAGACTAAAAGTGGGTCAAGACATCACCCTGAACTTCGAACAGAGCGCAGAAGCAGCGGAAGCGGCCAATGCAGATATCAATCTGGTCAGTATTTCGCTGAAACAGGATGTTGATAAACAGGTTGCAGCAATCCGCACGCCGAACAATGATTTCCAGGTCCGCGAAACTGTAATCTCTTTAGAAAAGAAAATGGTCCGGAGCGGTGGCGTTATTCAAAACTCACTATTCCTCTCCGCGGCGCAGGCTGGTCTACCAACAAAAGTCATTCTCGAAATGATTCGAATCTTCAGTTATGACGTTGACTTTCAACGCGAGATCCAGCCGGGGGACCAATTTGAAGTCTATTTCGAACGCTTTGTTGACGAGAACGGGACACCCCTCAAAGAGGGTCGCATCCAATGGGCGTCCATGACCCTGAGTGGAACTGAAATCGCTCTGTACCGGTATACAACTAAAGACGATGGCTTTACGGATTACTATACTTCAGAAGGACAGAGCGTCAGAAAAACACTGATGCGGACACCAATTGACGGCGCCCGCTTGACCTCTCGATTTGGCAAGCGGCGGCATCCGGTCCTGGGCTACACCAAAATGCATCGCGGCGTCGATTTTGGAGCCAGTCGCGGCACCCCCATCATGGCGGCCGGTAATGGCACCGTTGAGATGGCTCAGCGCAATGGATCGTTCGGAAATTATGTTCGCATCCGACATAACAGTGGATACAAGACAGCCTATGCCCATATGAAAGGCTTCGCAAAAGGCATCCGCAAAGGGAAGCGTGTAAAGCAGGGACAAGTCATCGGATATGTTGGAACAACCGGACGCTCTACAGGCCCTCACCTTCATTATGAAGTGCATAAGAACGGACGTCAGATAAACCCACTCTCGGTCAAGCTACCGGCTGGTCGAAAACTAAAAGGGGGTATCATGGCTGACTTCAAGCGTTTCACCGGAAAAATGGATAAGGCGATTGCCGCCCTCCCCCTTAACAAACAGGTCGCAAGTCTGGATTAAGGAAAACCAATAAAAAAGGCGGCTTTTAAAGCCGCCTTTTTCTGTTATTCAGTTTACGCTGCCTCTTGAAGCGCCCCGTTGATCAGAAGCCCTTGGTCGCTGGAACTGACAACAACATCATCCCCCTCGCCAATATCACCCTGCAAAAGCAAACTCGCCAGAGGGTTCTGCAGGTACCGCTGAATAACGCGCTTAAGTGGCCGTGCACCATAAACAGGGTCAAACCCTTTATCCGCCAGCCATGTGGACGCCTTTTCATCCAGTTGAAGCCCGATATTCTTGTCTTCCAGCAATCTCCGCAAATGAGTAAGCTGAATATCAACAATCTCATCCATATTTTCACGGGTAAGCCGGTGAAAGATAATCTGCTCATCAAGCCGGTTAAGAAACTCTGGACGGAAGGATGAACGAACGACCTCCATCACCCGATGCTGTACAAGCGGGTCATCAGAATCTGAATCACCTGTCAGGAATTCACTGCCAAGGTTTGACGTCAGAATAATAACCGTATTCTTGAAATCAACGGTCCGTCCCTGTCCATCGGTCAAGCGACCATCATCCAGAACCTGGAGCAATATATTAAAGACATCCGGATGAGCTTTTTCAACCTCATCAAACAAGATGATCTGATAAGGCCGACGGCGAACCGCTTCGGTCACAACCCCGCCCTGATCGTACCCCACATATCCAGGAGGGGCACCGATCAAACGGGCCACACTGTGTTTCTCCATATATTCGGACATATCTACCCGAAGTAAAGCATGCTCGTCGTCAAACAAGAACTCAGCCAATGCTTTTGTTAGCTCAGTTTTACCGACACCGGTTGGCCCCAGGAACAGGAAGGAGCCAATTGGCCGGTTCTGATCCTGCAACCCTGCCCGGGCGCGCCGAACTGCATTTGAAACGGCAGTAAGCGCTTCTTCCTGACCGATAACACGCCCTCGAAGACGGCTTTCCATTTCAAGAAGCTTCTCTCGTTCACCTGACAGCATTTTCTCCACAGGGATACCGGTCCAGCGAGAAACGACGCCAGCGATATCTTCCTCTTTTACGCTTTCACGCACCAGGGAAGAGGTTTCGGTGTTCTCTGATTCAGCAAGTTGCTTTTCAAGGTCTGGAATAACACCATATGTTAATTCCCCGGCGCGCTGCAAATCACCCTGGCGCTGACAGGCCGCCAAATCATTGCGGGCTTGCTCCAGCTTCTCTTTAACCTGCTGCGCGGAGTTCAACTTGTCCTTTTCGTTTTTCCAAATCTCGGTAAGCTCGTTGGACCGCTCTTCCAATGCAACAAGCTCGCTTTTAAGCTTCTCCAGCCGATCCTGCGAAGCTTTATCGTTTTCTTTTTCCAGGGCAGAACACTCAATCTTCATCTGCAGGATTTTACGGTCAAGTTCATCGACTTCTTCAGGCTTGCTATCGATTTCCATTTTTCGCCGGCTCGCCGCTTCATCCATCAGATCGATGGCCTTATCGGGCAGAAACCTGTCTGTAATATAGCGGTTGGACAATGTCGCCGCTGCAACCAAGGCACTATCAGAAATCTGAACACCGTGGTGAAGTTCATATTTCTCTTTCAATCCACGTAAAATGGAGATGCTGTCTTCAACCGTTGGCTCTGAGACGAAAACTGACTGGAAGCGACGGGCAAGAGCCGCATCTTTTTCAATATACTTCCGGTATTCATCCAGCGTCGTTGCACCGACACAGTGGAGTTCACCGCGGGCCAACGCAGGCTTCAGCAGGTTGGATGCATCCATCGACCCTTCAGCAGCACCCGCCCCAACCAATGTATGCAATTCATCGATAAACAGCACAATTTCACCGCCAAGGGCTGAGATCTCGCTAAGCACTGCTTTCAAACGTTCTTCGAATTCACCACGGAATTTTGCGCCGGCAATCAGTTGCCCCAAATCCAGTGACATCAATTTCTTGTCTTTAAGGCTTTCGGGAACATCTCCGTTCACGATCCTCAAGGCTAATCCTTCGATAATCGCTGTCTTACCCACTCCGGGCTCACCGATTAACACTGGGTTATTCTTGGTTCGGCGCGACAGAACCTGAATAGTTCTGCGAATTTCTTCATCCCGTCCGATGACAGGATCAAGCTTTCCTTCTTTTGCAGCCTCTGTCAGGTCACGCGCATATTTCTTTAATGCGTCATAGCTGCCCTCGGCAGCCGCGCTATCAGCTGTCCGCCCTTTCCGCAAATCGTTAATCGCTTCGTTCAGGTTATTTGCTGAAACGCCAGCATCTTTCAACGCTTTAGCAGCATCGGAACCGGTTTCCAGCGTCAGCGCAAGCAGCAACCGCTCAGCAGTAACAAAGCTATCTCCCGCTTTTTCAGCAAGTTTTTCTGCTCCGGAAAATACCCGCGCAAGGTCAGGGCTGACATTCAGCTGCCCTGCGCCACTTCCTGTGACCTGTGGGATCTTCCCAAGCAAGACCTCAACACTCATTAAAGCGTCTTTGGCTCTGCCGCCGGATTTATTGATCAGGCCGCTTGCTAAACCTTCAGGATCATCCAACAGGACCTTCAGAAGATGTTCGGGTTTTAAAATTTGATGGTTTTCGCGTAACGCGAGAGATTGGGCCGCCTGTACAAAACCACGCGACCTGTCTGTATATTTTTCAAAATCCATGCTCGTCCTCGACACATAGCCCGCCGTTTCTCTGTGCAACTATGGTCAATCCCTACAAGAGGCAATTGGCAAAGTCCACCGACGGTTCGTTATCTTAGATTTGGTGTGATTTCAAAATTTTACAAGAAAAATGTCCAACTTTGAGGCAAAAAAAAGCGCCTGTATAAAGGCGCTTTTATCAATTATTCAGCTGTCTGGGGCTCGTCACTTTCAGACGGTGTATCCGTCCGGCGGTTTGCCCTGCGACGCAATCCCCGTGTCCGGCTGACGCGTCTTTTTGTTTTCGGCTTTTCCGCATCATCCTCTGACGCGTCATCCTCTACCTGATCCGGCTCATCGGGCGAGACCGTATCGGCTTCACCTTCATTGGTCGCGGACAAATCAAGAACCAGTGGCTTCTCGTCAGCATCGGCGGCAACACCGTCTGTCTGCTTCCTGTCCTCAGTACCATCAGCATTTTTATCAGAACCCTGAACCGTTGACGCTTCCTCTGCACCACTCTCTTCAGATGATCCCTCTTCCGCTTGCTCCTGATCCGTATTCTTTTCCGGTTTGACCAAATTATTAGCCAGCATAATTCGGAAATAATGTTCCGCATGCTGAAAGTAATTTTCGGCCGCAACCGGGTCACCAGCAGTCTGTGTATCCCGTGCCAAGGTCACGTATTTTTCGTATACTTGAGACGCAGATCCCCGGATTTTTCCGTCAGGACCATTACTGTCATAACTACGATTTCCGCTATTCGACCGTCTGTTGTTATTCGACCCACTACGTCCTCCGGAAGAACCGGAGCGCCCATTTCCTGAGCCGGATCGACCGCCGCGCGGGCGTCTGTTACCGCTAACTCGCATTATTCTATTGAATCCGTCAAAAAAGAGTTCAAAGTCTTCTTATGGTCCCAATACCCGCGCCATGAGATTTATTCTCACTACGAAAAACAGATGTCCTGCATCTGAAGGGTTCGACCTGATTTTATGTTAAGTATTAAGATTGATGACCACTTTGGGCCCAAGCGCATACGCTTGATCTAAAAGAACCCTACCCTTGCTTTTAAGATTTTCCAACTGTTTTTTTAAAAAAATTACTTTTTACAACGGGCACTAACGCAGCGTTCCACAGAAGCGAGGTCATTATGAATACGAATATTCGTAAAATTCTGATCGGCAAGCAACGCAGCAACATCAGATGCCTGCCCCTTTCCCACCTCAAAAACAACCGCACCCTCTGGCGTCAAATACTGGACAATATCCTGAATGATTTCGCGATAACACACTAGGCCATCGGCGCCACCGTCCAAGGCCGCGCGTGGTTCATACACCGAAACTTCGGGCTCCAATATTTCCGTAACCTCCGTTTCAATATAAGGAGGGTTACTGATAATCAGGTCGTATGTGCCTGTCACCGATGAAAACCAATTGCTTTGTTTAAATGATATCCGATCACTTAGCCCCAAATGAGCGGCATTCTTTGCAGCAATATTCAATGCTGCACTACTCTGGTCAACAGCAAGGCCTTGCGCCTGCGATATTTCCGCCAACAATGTCAGGATAAGGCATCCACTCCCTGTGCCAAGGTCCAGAACCCTTGAAACACCGGTTTCTTCCGCGATCGACAGGGCAGCCTCAATGAGGGTTTCACTATCCGGCCTTGGATCAAGAACATCAGATGTCACAAAATAATTCCGGCTCCAGAATTCTCTGCGGCCAAGTATATGCGAAACAGGCTCCCGACTCTCGCGTCTTTGGATGGAATTCTCAAAAGCATCAGATTGGTCTTTTGTCAAAAGCCGCTCTGGTTCTCTAAACTGTATTTCCCGGTCTCCCGCGAAGATATCTGCCAGTAATATACGCGCATCCTGCGACGCACCAACAATACCCGCCTTTTTCAGGCGAATAGTTGCCTGTCGCAAAGCATCCGCAATGGACAGGGACATTTAGACCTGACCCTCGACTTCGGCCAGTCGTTCCGCCTGATCTTCTGCAATCAACGCATCAATAATTTCATCCAGCGCCTCGCCGGCAATTACCTTGTCCAACTTATAAAGCGTTAAATTTATCCGATGGTCCGTGACACGCCCTTGTGGAAAATTATAGGTGCGAATGCGTTCTGACCGGTCGCCGGAGCCAACCTGTCCTTTTCGTTCAGCCGAGCGAGCTTCTGCTTTGGCTGCCCGTTCGGCCTCATAAATACGGGACCGCAAAACCGACATAGCCTTCGCTTTATTTTTGTGTTGGGACTTTTCGTCCTGCTGCTGAACAACGATACCGGTTGGGATATGCGTAAGACGAACGGCTGAGTCTGTTGTATTAACGGACTGCCCACCCGGGCCGGATGCCCTGAAAATATCAACCCGAACATCTTTTTCATCGATCTGAACGTCAATTTCTTCGGCTTCGGGCAAAACCGCCACTGTCGCTGCGGACGTGTGAATACGCCCTCCGGTTTCCGTTTCCGGAACCCGCTGAACACGGTGCACACCGGATTCAAACTTTAACTTCGCAAAAACATTACTGCCCGTGACTTTAATAACGGCCTCTTTACATCCTCCGATATCCGATTCAGAGAAAGACATGGTTTCACAGCGCCATCCCATCGTTTCAGAATATCGTTGATACATACGCATCAGATCCCCGGCAAAAAGGGCGGCTTCATCGCCGCCAGTCCCGGCACGCAATTCCAAAATAGCGTTCTTTTCGTCGGCATCGTCTTTAGGCAACAGCTGAAGCTTGATCGCGTGCTCAAGATCGGGCAATGCTTCTTTCAATTCGCGAAGCTCTTCTTGTGCAAGCTCTGCCATTTCAGCGTCCATATCCCCGCCTTCCAGCATTTCTTCCAGATCTGAAACTTCGCTTCTGGATTTCTGAAAGGTCTGAATAGTTTCTACAACCGGCTTCAATTCAGCGTATTCGCGGCTCATTTTTACAAAATCTTCGCCAGCAACATCGCCCATTTCGCCCGCCATCGCGGCTTCAAGTTCCTCAAAACGGGAAAGGATCATTTTCAGCGTGTCTTCAGGTAACATCCGGTGATCCTATCTATATTGCTGTAATTTTGCAGTAATCTGATCGAGAGGAATTTCTTCCTGACTGCCTTCATCAAGGTTTCGGAACGTACAAACGTTCCGCGCTAATTCATCTTCTCCGATAAGAATAGCGGCCCAGGCATTCGCTTTGTTCGCCTGCTTCATCCGTTTGCCCACATTGCCCTTAAACGACATTTCGATCATTTCTCCGCCCAAACGAAGATCATGCGCCAATGCAAGGGCCATTTTTTCTGCGACCTCACCAACAGGGACAACGGCGACAGGTCTTGGGGCTTGTGGCATACCTTCCAGCATCAAGGCCAGACGCTCCATCCCTCCGGCCCATCCGATACCGGGTGTTGGCTTGCCGCCCAATGCCTCGATCAAGCCGTCATAACGGCCTCCCGCGATAAGGGCCCCTTGGGCGCCCAAATCCGTGGTGACAAATTCAAAAGCGGTATGTGTGTAGTAATCCAACCCCCGCACCAGACGACGGTTCAAATCATAAGAAATACCCAATTGATCCAGTCCCTCAAGAACGGATGCGAAAAAGGACTTGGAATGATCATTGAGATAATCATCAAATTCGGGGGCTCCCTCAACCAAGGCCTGATCCCCTTTATCTTTACTATCCAGGATTCGTAGTGGGTTCTTCGTTAAGCGGGTTAGGCTATCGGCCGAAAGTTTGTCCTTGTAGGCGCTAAAATACTCAACTAGCGCATCCCGATACGCCTGACGGCTGTCTCGGTCACCAAGCGTATTAATCTGCAAACGACACCGGTCCAGAACACCCAAAGACTGCAGAATGGCTGCACCAACGGCAATCACCTCAACATCGGCTTTCGGATCGTCCGATCCAACACATTCCAGATCGATTTGGTGGAATTGCCGCTGCCGCCCTTTTTGCGGCCGCTCATAACGAAACATAGGACCATTGGCAAAAACCTTGAACGGTACATTCTGTTGCAGGCCATTACTGATAAAGGACCGGCAAATTCCAGCCGTATATTCAGGGCGTAATGTCATACTTTCGCCGCTACGGCTTTCAAACGAATACATTTCTTTGGAAACGACGTCCGAGGTTTCGCCCATTGTACGGGCAAAAACTTCTGTAAACTCGAAAATGGGTGTCGCCATTTCGGAATAACCAAAGCGGGCCGCTATGTCTCGCGCTGTATCTCGCACGTGGGCGTGGCGTCTGAAATCCTCTGGTAACAAATCATGTGTACCGCGAACTGGCTGAGGTTGTGACACTTTTTTCTCCGCTTTATTACCGGGCATTGACCCGTCTAGAAATCACTAAAGTTAAAAGGGCTGACCGTATTATTCAGCCGCGTTTGCAGCTTCAATTTCTTCTGCTTTGGCTTCGACCAATTCCACAATATGATCGACCATTCCGTCCGTATCAATTTTATGGTCTGTCATTCCACTGAGATAAACCATATGGTTTCCCTTACCGCCACCGGTTAGCCCAATGTCTGTTTCACGCGCCTCGCCAGGGCCGTTTACAACACAGCCGATAATCGACAAGGTCAACGGGGTTGAAATATGCTCCAACCTTTCTTCCAGTTTCTCAACAGTCTTAATGACTGGAAAGGCCTGACGCGCACAGGAAGGACAGGAAATGATTGTGACACCCCGGTGACGCAATCCAAGGCTCTTCAGGATCTCATACCCCACCTTCACCTCTTCAACAGGATCGGCAGATAAAGACACCCGAAGCGTATCGCCAATACCGGACCATAACAGCATCCCCAAACCAATAGAGGATTTAACCGTTCCCGATGTAAGCCCGCCAGCTTCAGTAATACCAAGATGAAGCGGATAATCACATGCATCCGCCAGACCCTGATACGCTGCAACTGACAAAAACACGTCTGACGCTTTCACGCTGATTTTAAAGTTTGTGAAGTCGTTATCTTCGAGAATACGGGCGTGATTGAGAGCTGACTCAACCATCGCTTCCGGACAAGGTTCTCCGTATTTCTCCAGAAGCTCTTTTTCAAGGCTTCCCGCATTAACCCCAATGCGCATGGAACAATTGTTATCGACAGCGGCTTTCACCACATCTCGCACGCGCGCGGCTGACCCGATATTTCCCGGATTAATCCGAAGGCAGGCGGCCCCTGCTTCAGCGGCTTCAATGCCACGCTGATGATGGAAATGAATGTCCGCGATGATTGGCACTGTCGTTTCACGTACAATCTCTTTCAGCGCCCGCGTGCTTTCCACATCCGGGCAGGACACACGGACCATATCGGCACCGGCTTCTTCCAAAGCGTGAATTTGGCCGATTGTCGCAATTGGGTCGGACGTCAAGGTATTGGTCATCGACTGCACACTGATCGGGGCATCCCCGCCAACAGGCACATTACCAACATTGATCTGACGTGATTTACGGCGAATAATATCGCGATAGGGTCTAACACTCATGAGGCTGAATTTTCATTCTCAGAAAAAGCGGACAATCCGCATCTACAAATTTCGCATAAAATGGCTGTTTCAGCGGCAAATATCAAGCTTTAGCTCAATCCAAAGTCAATGCTGCCAAAACCAGCGCTCAATTTTGGAATTGATGACGGTAGTTTTCAGTTGGAAGAGCTCATTTTCTTTTGAATTTCCGCAGGCTCCAGCGACAATTTGCGAATGATGTCACCATATCGCCCAAGGACACCAAGAACGCTACCATCCAGACGAATCTCAATTGCGGCGGCATTGGAGGCACTCAATGTCAAACCGGGTTTCAACGGCACCATATAGGAATCGCCGTTTTCCATAACACCGTCAAAGATCACGGTCGCGTCTTTATCCAAAACCTGAACCCATGCTTCTTCCTGGGCCCGCAGAACAATCCGCGCATCGGAATTTTCAACACCCAGTGCTTCAGGTGCAGGGCTTGACGTTTCTTCAGCGGAAGGATCATTTTTAACGGTCAGAACCGTTTGCGGAAAGGAGGCTTCCGCCTGCTGATCCGACAGAAGTGATGCCACATCAGAACCAACCACCGTTTCAGTATTCTCAGCGTCCGCGAGCTTTTCACTATTCTTTGTAATCGGTACGGATTTTTCTTCGAGACTAACAGTCACGGCTGGCTCGCTGACAACAACATCAGTCGCTTCACTGTCCACACTTTTCGGCATTTCTTTTTCCGAACGATCAATTTGATTATCCTGTTCGGCAGAAGAGAGTTCTGTCTTTTCAGTGGAAGAGACTTCCGTCTTCTGTGGTGCCGTCGTTTTAAGCAGACCCTCTGCCTCAGCCTGCACAGTCTCCGAATCCGTCGAAAGCACTTCCTGATTGGCTGCGCCCGAAACAGGTGGTGACTGATCAGCGAGACTTTCAGCCGCGACGGGCGCGCTTTCGACCAGTGGAACCGAAGGGGTGGGCTCCAACATAGTTGGGGAACGGCTTATTCCATTCTCTGGCTCGGAGGTCTTGTCAAAGAGGGCAGCCAAATCATTGCCGTTATTTTGGCCGATTGCATCCCCATCTGTCGCCGGACTGGCGGCCGTCCCTTTTTCAGTTTCCAAATTTTCTGTTTGCAAAAATGTTTCCAGCTTGCTTGCAAGCCGATCAGGCAAATCCGGCACCAATTCAATGTCCGCTTTATCGCCACCTAAATAATAAAACCATCCGCCAAACACAACGGCTGCAGCCAGACAGGTACCGATCAGCAAACTGCCCCGCGGCATTTTACCTTCAGAGGTAGGTTCCGGAAAAGTAAGCTCCGGCGTGTGAAGATTGCCGTCATGCTCCAACCGATACAATTTAACAAGCTCGACAGCGTCCAGGCCAACCGCGTTCGCATAGGAGCGTAAAAAACCAGTGACAAAAGCCTGGCCGGGCAAGCTCGCATAGTCGCTATTTTCGATCGCCTGTATCTGCCGTGGACGCAACCGCAATTGTTCAGCGACGTCATGCAAAGAAAGTTCTTTGGCTTCCCTTGCCAGGCGCAGACGGTCGCCAACGCGGATGTAGACATCTTCTTCATGGTCATAAGAAGCGTCATCAGAAGAAAAATCCACAACCTGCTCTTTCACTGTTTCAGTAGCCGATTGGCCGCCCTTATCCGGGTCAGACTTTTCGTCATCCGAAATTGTCAGATTGAGACGTTTTTGCGCCTCATCCTCCAATGGCAATTCTTTTTGTTTCGCCATTTCAGGGTACCGTTAAATTACATTTCAATTCAGTTGCCTTTCCCGCTTCCCAGGAAAAGCACTTGAACGATAATTTATTTTTTGAGTGTTGTCCGCAAAAAAGATTAAAGCTCAAACAGTTAAGGTCGTTTCACTCTTAAAAAAATCACACGATAATCGAATGATCTTTCGCAAATGCACGAAGCTGTTCACGGGCTGAAATAACTTTCGAGTTGCATAGACGTTTGGTGAATTCGTTAATTTTAGCAATATCAGCGCTGCGCACCATTTGCTTGACAGGGCCAATGGCTTCAACCGACATCGACAGAGACCGATAACCAAGCCCGATCAACGTCATCGCTTCCAAAGGTTTACCGGCCACATCCCCACAAATCGAAACGGGAACGCCCGCCTTGTCGCATTCCCGCGCAATATATTGCAGCATCGATAAAAAGCTTGAGCTCAAGACATCGTATCGATCTGTCACCATCGCGTTTCCGCGATCAACGGCATAGAAAAACTGTAATAGATCGTTCGAGCCGACAGATACAAAATCGACCTCTCTTAACAGATGAGGCATTTGCCAGATGATGGAGGGCACCTCAATCATCGTTCCAACTTTCACCTGTTTAGGACCTCTTCCCTTTTCTTTTTCCCGCTCTATTTCGCGGGTCAGAAGAGATTTGGCTTCAAGAAATTCGGAAACCTCGGCAATCATCGGGAACATCAGACTCAGATTTCGACCGGCGGCGGCGCGCACCATCGCCCGTAATTGCGCTTTCAAAAGCGCTGGACGATCCAACCCAATTCGAATGGCCCGCCACCCCAAGGCAGGATTTTCTTCTTCCTTCATCTGAAGGTAAGGAAGAACTTTGTCACCACCAACATCCAGAGTTCTGAAAATAACCGGCCGATCACCGGCTTTATCCAGAACAGTGGAATATAATTCAGTCTGTTCATCCACTTTCGGCATCTTGGAGCGAACCATAAACTGTAATTCTGTCCGAAAGAGCCCAATACCATCGGCGCCAGCGGAATCAAAATGGTCCAGATCGATTAGCAGACCCGCATTCATATGCAGATCCACCAGTTGACCATCCTTGGAAATTGCTTCTTTATCCCTTAAAGCTGCAAATTTCGCCTGCCGTTCTTCCCGGTGACGAACACTACGATCGAACGCCTGCGTAACATCGTCGCCCGGACGCAGGAACACCTGCCCGTGTTCCCCGTCGACAAGAACATAATCACCCTGCTCGACAGAATCGTAGATTTCCTCGCATTGACCAATGACCGGGACGCCCAGTGCCCGTGCGACAATCGCAACATGGCTGCTTCTTGTTCCCTCGACCAACACAACAGCCCGCAAGTTTGACTGGTCGTAATCCAAAAGCTCAGCAGCGCTCATATTGCGGGCAACAACCACCGTCTCCTGAGGCAGATGGTGGCGATCAATGCCCTGATTCCCCTCAAGATGCAGATAAAGCCGGTTTGCCAGATCATCCAAATCCGACAAACGCTCCCGAATATACGGGTCCACAATTTCTTTCATCCGATTGCGGGTATCATCCTGAACACGCTTGATCGCCGCTTCCGCCGTCAACCCAGCCCGCACCGCAGTTTCCAGCCGCTTCAACCAGCTTTTGTCATGGGCGAACATTTTATAGGCTTCGAAGATATCCTTGGATTCTTCGCTGGCCAGCGCATCTGTGGTATTCAGCATATCGTCAACTGAACTTTGCAACCCGCTCACAGCGACTTCAAGACGCACCAATTCATCGGCCATGTTATCGGCGATGGTCTGCCGCACTTCGATGCGGGGCTCATGAAGAATTGCATAACCTGCTGCCAGCCCTTCGGCCAGAACACGCCCCGCAAGACGGTGTGGCAACGTGGCATTGCCGGCCGTATCCAACAGTTCTGTCGAACTGATCATTTCTTCTGAACTGACCAGTTCAGCAACAACCATGGCGACGGTTTGAATAGCCTCTACTTCTTCTTCCGTATAATGGCGCATGGTCCGGTTCTGAACCACCAGAACACCAATAACACGGCCCCCGCGTAAGATCGGAGCCCCTAGAAGAGAATGGTAAGCTTCCTCACCCGTTTCAGGGCGATAAGCAAATTGAGGATGACTTTGCGCATCGGATAGATTTAGCGGGCGGGCATGGGCGGCGATATCACCGACCAGTCCTTCACCAACCCGAAGACGGGTTCTGTGGACGGCTTCTTTATTCAGTCCCTGGGTCGCGAAAAGCTCCAGGACATCTCCAGCCCGCATCAAGTAGCATGAGCAGACTTCCGCAATCATATTGGAGGCAATCAGGCCAACAATTGTCTGCAAGCGGAGCTCAGCATCCCCTTGTCCCGCCATCACCCTCCGGAGTTGACGGAATAATATTCTCGGGCCGCTGACTGCCGCGTTGCTCATCTATCCAAATGCCTTCCTGCCAACAAGGTTAGGCAAAACTATTCGCCGCCTCATCAACCAGTTCCTGCAAAATATCTTGTGTTGATTGCTCTTTTTTGACCATACCAACACTTTGACCGGCCATAACCGAACCATATTCAACATCACCGTCAATCACGGCGCGCCGCAAAGCACCGGCCCAAAAATGCTCAATTTCCAGTTGTGCACTTTCCAGATCAAGTTCGCCAGCTTTATATTTGGCGATGACTTCATGCTGAGTTTCAATAAACTTACGGCCGCCTTCGTTATTCAATGCCCGGACCGGAATAACAGGGAATTGAGGGTCCACCTGCACAGTTGTTACAGCATCCCTTGCACTGGCACGAATGAATGCCTTCTTGAAATCGGCGTGGGCGATACATTCCGTAGCGCAGACAAACCGCGTTCCCAGTTGCACACCTGATGCGCCCATTCGCAGATAATTGGCAATAGCTTCACCTCGGGCAATCCCCCCGGCAACAAAAACCGGAACATCTGTAATATGGGGCAGAATTTCCTGCGCCAAAACACTTGTGGAGACAGGGCCGATATGCCCCCCTGCTTCCATGCCTTCAATGACAAGGGCATCCGCCCCTGATCGAATAAGCTTCTTTGCAAGCGCAAGGATGGGAGCAAAACAAATAGTTTTGGCACCCCCGTCTTTTATCTTGGTGATGGTATCCCGGGCTGGCAAACCACCTGCCAGGACGACATGCCCCACATTGTTTTCAAGGCAAACATCGACAAGCTTATCCAACTCTGGATGCATGGTAATCAAATTGACCCCGAAAGGCTTTGATGTCATTGCCTGCGTTGCCTTGATTTCTGTATCCAGCAGATCCGGTGTCATGGCGCCACAGGCGATAACACCAAATCCGCCAGCATTTGAAATAGCGGCAACGAGATGACGTTCTGAAACCCAGGACATCGCCCCGCCCAGAATTGCATATTCTGTTCCCAGGAATTCACACCCGCGATCCCAGGCTACCTTCAGCTTCTGAAGGCCTTCATGTGTCATTGTATCTGTCATTATATCAGGCTGCATCCAGATTAAAGGCGGAATGTAACGTGCGTACTGCAAGTTCTGTATATTCTTCTGCGAGGAGAACACTAACCTTGATTTCTGAGGTTGAAATCACCTGAATATTGATCCCTTTTTCTGCCAGGGCGCTGAACATTGTCTGCGCAACCCCTGCATGGCTGCGCATGCCCATACCGACGATGGAGACTTTTACAACATTCGGGTCGGGAACAATCGCCTTGCAGTTCACTTCCCCTTTGAGGTTCTCAAGAACTTTCAGGGCAGGATCAAGTTCATTGCGACCAACTGTAAAGGTCAGGTCCGTGGCTTTACCGTCTTCAGACACGTTTTGAACAATCATGTCCACATTGACATGGGCATCTGCAAGCGCCCCAAAAACCAGCGCTGCAACGCCAGGCTGATCGTTCACCTGTTGCAATGTTACCTTTGCTTCATCCCGTGTATAGGTGACGCCACTTACTACTTGATGTTCCACTATGTCATCCTCATCAACAACCAGTGTTCCTGGTAATTCTTCAAAACTGGACAGTACTTGCAACTTAACCCGGTGCTTCATCGCCATTTCGACTGAGCGGGTTTGCAATACCTTTGCGCCAAGTGATGCCAATTCAAGCATCTCTTCATAAGTAATTCTATCAAGTTTTGATGCTTTTGTCGCGATGCGGGGATCTGCTGTATAAATTCCGTCCACATCCGTATAGATATCACACTGATCCGCTTCCATCGCGGCAGCAAGGGCAACCGCTGATGTGTCAGACCCCCCCCGTCCTAACGTGGTAATGCGGCGGCTTGAGGCGATCCCCTGAAAACCAGCGCAAACAGCAACCTGACCATCCTTAAACCGTTCAACAAGATCTGAACAGTCGATATCCTCGATCCGTGCAGCACCATGGACATCACTGGTTTTTACGGGAATTTGCCATCCAAGCCAGGAACGGGCGTTCACTCCAAGATCCTGTAGCGCCATGGATAACAGTCCGACTGTCACCTGTTCACCACTGGAAACAACCACATCATATTCGCGCGCATCATGCAGCGCGGCGACATCAGACGCCAAGCCAACCAGACGATTGGTCTCTCCGGACATTGCCGAGACAACAACCGCTACTTCGTTGCCGGCGTCCACTTCTTTTTTGACGCGTTTGGCCACATTCTTGATCCGTTCAACAGACCCCACAGATGTGCCACCAAATTTCATAACCAGCCGTGCCATGACTGCTGTAACCTTTCGACCTCGCCTTTTTTATAAAGGCATACTTAAAATTTAAGGAACGGGTACCTTTTCCTTTTGAAGGAGCGTATACATATACTTAACACAGCATGCTGGGCAAGCGCAGCGATCAATTTTATTAGTTATTTGGACTATTTTTGGACGACAAGCCATGAGTGACGCGGCAAATTCTAAGTCAGTTGACCCGAAGGAAATCTCGAATTTCGCCGCAATGGCGGATGAATGGTGGGATGAAAAAGGTAAGTTTAAACCTCTTCACAAGTTCAACCCGATCCGAATTGGGTATATCCGGGATCAGGTCATTCATCATTTCGGTTTGCAGCCGACTGAAGGAGCCGGACAGCTCAAGCCTTTAAAGGGCTTGCGATTGCTTGATATTGGCTGTGGCGGCGGACTACTGAGTGAACCCATGGCGCGGTTGGGCGCCGAAGTGGTTGCAGCCGATGCCTCGGAAACCAATATCCGTGTAGCCTCGTTGCACGCTGAAAAAATGGGACTGTCAATTGACTATCGGCATACTACAGCTGAAGAACTTGCCGCGGCAGGCGAAAAATTTGACATTATTCTGAATATGGAAGTCATAGAGCATGTAGCGGATGTAGACGGTTTCAACGCGTCTTGCTGTGAAATGCTGAAGCCCGGCGGCATTCTGTTTGTGGCAACCCTCAACAGAACAATGAAAAGCTATGCGCTGGCAATTGTCGGTGCTGAATATATCTTGAGGTGGCTACCGCGCGGGACCCATAACTGGAAAAAGTTTCTGCGGCCGTCTGAGGTGATTAAGATGGTGCGCAATCGTGGCCTGTTAATAAAAGACATGTCTGGAGCAACCTATAACCCGATTAATGATAACTGGCGATTAAGTCAGGATTTCAGCGTCAATTATATGATCGCCGCCCATAAACCCTCATAAATTCCATACCCCCATTTGACCTCTCCTTTGAAAATGACTAATCAGGGGCTGTCACTCTTTTTGGATAGATACTATGTCGCTGCCTATTTCACCCTTGGCACCCGCCCGGTTTCCTGATCTTCCTGTGGTTAAGGGAGTTCGTTTTGCAACGACGAATTCCGGCATGCGATACAAAGGAAGAGACGATCTCCTGCTTGCGGTTTTCGATCCGGGCACGACCGTCGCTGGCGTTTTTACAAAAAACTCCATGCCGGGTGCGCCTGTCGACTGGGGCAGAAAAATCCTGCCACACGGCAAGGCCCGTGCGCTTGTCGTTAATGCTGGTATCGCCAACGTATTTACAGGCTCTGCGGGCATCAGGACCGTCGAGGAAACTGCGAAAAAAACGGCAGAACTTGTTGGCGGGAAAGTCGAAGAGATTTATATCGCCTCAACGGGAGTTATTGGCGAACCAGTTCCAACCGAAGCCATCACCCAAACATTGCCAGGCATGATGGACGATTTGTCCGAAAACAAATCAGAAAACGCAGCTGATGCGATCCTGACCACGGATACTTTTCCCAAAGGCGCCCATGCAACTTGCGACTTGAACGGCAAAACCGTAACGATCACCGGCTTTGCAAAAGGCTCTGGGATGATCGCGCCGGATATGGCGACCATGCTGGCTTTCCTGTTTACCGACGCAGACATTCCCTCAGACATCCTGCAAGCCCTGCTGGCAGAGGTGAACGAGAAGACCTTTAATTGTGTCACTGTTGACAGTGATACGTCGACCAGTGACAGCGTCCTTCTTTTTGCAACAGGGACAGCGACGAATAAGGCACCTGACAGCAAAACCGATCCATCGCTGAATGGCTTCAAGCAAGCATTGTTCGATGTTATGGCCGACCTTGCCAAACAAGTTGCCAAAGATGGAGAGGGCGCGACCAAATTCATTACCGTTTCAGTGACCGGTGCAACCAGTGATGCATCTGCCAAAACCATTGCTTTGGCGATTGCCAACTCACCGTTGGTAAAAACAGCGATTGCAGGCGAAGACGCGAATTGGGGACGGGTTATCATGGCCGTTGGCAAATCCGGCGAGAAGGCCGACCGGGATAACATTGCCCTGAAAATATGTGGCCTTCAAATTGCGGCAAACGGGGCACCTGATCCGTCATACCGGGAAGAGGAAATCGTGCCGCTCATGAAAGGCAAGGATATTACAATCGATGTCGACGTTGCCGTAGGGCATGGCCAGGCACATGCATGGACCTGCGACCTGACACACGGATATATCGAAATCAACGCAGATTATCGGAGCTGACAAACCCATGTCATCCTTGCCAACTGTTTTAGTTGTTGCCGTCGCCCTGGTGGATGACGATAACCGTGTTCTGATTGCCCAGCGCCCCGAAGGCAAAAGCATGGCAGGCTTGTGGGAATTTCCTGGTGGCAAAGTGGAAACAGGGGAAACGCCTGAAAACGCGCTTATCCGCGAATTAAAAGAAGAGCTGTCAATTGATGTAACTGCCGCCTGCCTCGCACCCTTTACATTTGCCAGTCATACCTACGAAGCGTTCCATTTGTTAATGCCCCTTTACGTCTGCCGACGTTGGGCGGGCACCCCCAAGCCTGTGGAGCGACAAACCCTCAAATGGGTTCGGGCCAATCAAATGAAAGACTTCCCGATGCCCCCTGCAGATATTCCGCTGGTGGCGATGTTGCGGGACTTGCTGTAACCCACGTGTTTTCTAGCCAACGTTCATTCAGGCAAGCAAGCTGTCTTCCAAAATAGGTCTGTTTACTCAGGTTTCTTCTGGTCGAGAATATCTGTCAGGCTTGTTGTTGCGCTTCCTCGTTTCAGAGGAACCTGCTGACTCTCATGGGGCGACCATCCGGTAAGATAGATGATTTGGAACGTCGCCGGAATAAGGCCTTCTTCATCGGCATATTTTTCAAAATACAGCTCTGCCATACGCATCAAGACCTTTCGGCCAGTGAAGCTTTTCTGGCGATCGAGCAAAGCATTTGCCTCCCCCATGCCGCGCAACTCTTTCAACAGATCAAAAGGTGTCTTGTATTTAAGCGTAATGGTTTCAACGTCTGAAACCGGCAAAGCAAATCCCGCGCGTTGCAAAAGCGCGCCCGCATCCCGAACTTCAGTAAAAGGGGAGACTCGCGGGCTTAAACCACTCCGGATTTCAAGCTCGGCCTGTGTCAGACATTCCTTTAACTCCTGAAGAGTTTCGATCCCGAATAAGGCCCCTAAAAAAATACCATCGGCCTTTAAGGCCCGGTTGATCTGAATGAGCGCACCCGGTAAGTCATTGGTCCAATGCAAACTCAGAACACTGCCAATCAAATCAAAGCTTTCAGATGCAAACGGCAGGAATTCTTCGCTGGCGACAATTTTCAAATTATTGGGTGTTTTTTCGACCATTCCCGTACTGATGTCCACTGATACTACGGTCTGCGCCTTTCCCATTGCCTCCATAGCCTGTCCAAAGGCACCGCCGTGGCAGCCTAAATCCAGTACCAGATCGTGGGTTCGGGTAATATCCAGCGACCGCTCAGCCAATCGGTCGGCAACTTCTTCGAACAGGAAGCCATGGGTGGGCCAGTCTCCATTTGCCGCACGATCCCGATGCCGACGGACACTTGATCGGTCGAATAGAAGGGGCTGAGAAGAAAAGCTGTCTGTCATTGTGCCCTTATGGCATGCACGCTATCGGAACTCAATGTCGGAAAAATGGAAAATTCCAAAAATATCTATTTTGGCGTTCTATTTTATTTTTATTCAACTAAGATTAGGAATGTTTGACCGTCACTCCATACAAAAGGCCATTACGATACTGGGAAAGGGCACCCTTGATATACTCTTTCCAGCCCAATGTGCCCGGTGCAGTGAGCCCGTAGACACTGCAAGCAGCCTGTGCGCCGGTTGCTGGCCAGACATCACCTTTATCAGTGCTCCCTATTGCGTTCAATGCGGCTATCCTTTTGATTACAATGTCGGAGAGACACCTCTTTGTGGGTCTTGCATCGCAAAACCGCCTCCCTTTTCAAGTGGCCGATCCGTTTTGAAATATGACGAGGCCAGCAGAGACATGGTTCTGTCCTTTAAACATGCTGATCGGACCGATCAGACACCTGCCTTCGCACAGTGGATGGTCCGCTCAGCGCCGGATCTTCTGGCCGCCCCCTGTTTGATCGTCCCTGTCCCGCTTCACCCTAATCGACTTTTGAAAAGGCGATATAACCAGTCCGCGCTTCTCGCCAATCAAATTGGTAGACTGACGAACCAGCCTGTCGCGCCAACCTTACTGCTCCGTAAAAAGGCGACACCAAGCCAAGGCAGTAAAACCTTTAAAGGGCGCTGGCTGAATGTAAAAGGTGCGTTTGCCGTGCGACCGACAATGCAAGAAAAGTTGATCGGCCAGAGGATCCTTTTGATTGACGATGTTTACACAACCGGTGCTACACTAAGCGCCTGCGCCGATTGCCTGCTGAATGCAGGGGCGGCTCAAGTTGACATTCTCACTTTATGTCGGGTTGTTCGGCCCGCCAACTTGTCTATATAAGACTAATCGTTCACCCAGTCAGGTATTTAAAATGAAGCGTATCGAAATTTACACAACCATGTTTTGCCCTTTTTGTTCACGGGCCAAGTCCCTGCTAAAGAAAAAAGGGATATCGTTTGAAGAAATTGACGTTACTGTTGATGCCCCGCGCAGAAAAGAAATGAGCAAACGCTCTGAAGGCGCGACGTCGGTTCCTCAGATTTTTGTCGATGGCGAACATATCGGCGATTGTGATTTCATTCATCGCCTTGACGCTTCGGGCAATCTGGATCAAATTCTAGGCGTAAAATCCTAAAATAAGGAAAGTAACCTTATGTCAAAATTCACCGCTGCCTGTGTTCAGATGACCTCTGGCACTGATCCGATTGAAAATCTTCAAGTTTCGTCGGATCTGATTAGACAAAGCATTTCGGAAGGGGCCGATTTTATTGCGACGCCCGAAGTGACAAATTTAATGGAGCCGAACAAGGCCGCGGCACGGGATATTGCTCAATATGAAGAAGACGATATAACTCTGAAAGCGTTTCGTGCTCTTGCTATGGATCACAAGAAGTGGGTTATGGCGGGATCCCTGGTGATCAAGAAGCCGGACGACGATCGACTCGCCAATCGTTCCTTTCTGATTGCACCAGATGGATCAATTGCAGGTAAATACGACAAAATCCATATGTTCGACGTGGCGTTGGAAAATGGTGAAAGCCATAAAGAATCCAATGCATACGCACCAGGAGAGAAGGCCGTTACAGTCCAGACTGATTGGGCAACAATCGGTATGACAATTTGCTATGACGTTCGTTTCTCTCATCTGTTTCAGGATCTCGCCCAAAAAGGCGGGGCCACTATTTTCACAACACCAGCCGCGTTCACACACACAACCGGGAAAGCGCACTGGCACGTGTTGCAGCGCGCAAGAGCAATTGAAAATGGCGCATTTGTAATTGCCCCTGCGCAGTGCGGGCATCATTCCAAGAAGCGACATACATATGGCCACTCGTTGATCATTGACCCTTGGGGTGAAGTTCTGGCTGACGGTGGAGATGATATCGGTGTCATACTGGCCGAAATTGACGTCGCCGAGACGCAGAAACGCCGCCAACAGGTTCCAAATCTGAAGAATTCTCGGCCCTATAGCCTATCTCTCGGAAACGACCAGCAGACCGCGGCTGAATAACGTTTTATTCTACCGCTGCGGCGAAGGGACACCTTAACCCGATAGACCAATAGTTGCACAACTCAAGCATCCTGTCTGAGGGGTTATCATCTGTCTGCAACAGGTAACGGGGTTCAGGTTGATTTTGAACCTTTTCTTTTTTGCTTCGACTAACGAATACAGCAATCACAATCGTTGGAAGCAATTTTGAAAATGTATAGCATTGGCACCATGGTTCATAAATTTGACCTGTCCAGAACTACCCTCCTTTTTTATGAGAAAAAGGGTCTGCTTGTTCCAAAAAGGCAAAAAGGGAACCGATATCGTCTCTATAGCAATCAGGACTGCGAGACGTTGGCCTGTATAAAATTACTGCGCAAATCAGGATTAACAATCGAACAGATCAAGGAGCGGCTTCAGGGCCACCCGATGCCAAGCCGCGAAACTATTCTGCGGGATCAAATATCGATACTGTCGGACAAAATTGACGTTTTAACCCAGCAGAAAATCCTTTTACAAACCATGCTGGCACCGGGCAACGCTCTTCGCACCCTTCCCCAAAAAGACTGGATTTTTCTTCTGGCCGTTCTTGGACAATCAGAACAAGTCCCGTTAAAGCAGCTAGGCACGATCACCACGAAAATGCAAAGCGCATACAAGAAGATACTAGATGTCAATCTTAGACAAACGGACGCCTCCAAAGACGCGCCGGAATACCCTGACCTCAACATTTAACCACAGAATACGGTCAGGCCTTACAAGCGACGATAGATTGCCTTACCGCGGGTTTCGGAGAAGCCCGATATCCCTCTTCGAAATCCAGAATATCAAGATCGCCAAAGGCAGTCTTCAATTCCCCTGTTTTCAGCAGAAAATCGGGGTTGCTTGGTCTGCCGTGGGCTTCATTCCCGATGGCGAAGGTTGAATAAATCAGGTGGCCTTTTGGTTTTATTGCCGCCTTCAGCATCGGAAATAGCGGACGCCAAAGATAGTTTACAACGACAATACAATCGAAACTGGCGCCAGAAAAAGGCCAGCCATTGCTTTCAAGATCGGCCTCAAGCACCGTTATTTTCTCACTGCCCAGTGCCCTGATCTTGGTCAAGTCTCGGTCAACAGCGGTCACATGACACCCTTTTTCAGCAAAGTACCGGGCGTGACGACCGCCACCACAGGCGAGATCCAGAACCGTGTGATTGCTGTCCACTAAATGTGCCTGTTTTTCGATCCAGCTTTCGATATCACTCACATTTTTTCCTTTATCAGATCAAAATCAAATCTGCGCTTTACCGGCAGTGCCATTGCAATACTTGCACTACACCAGAAAAATACCTATTTTTCACTTAGGCCGCTCGTCATCGACCGGTTGGCTTTTAATCAATGATAGATGCAGAATTGAATGATCAAGTACAATCTAAAATGTGAAAATAGTCACGTTTTTGAAGCGTGGTTCAAAAACAGCGCCGCATATGACGAACAAAGCGAGCGCAACATAATCACCTGTACATTATGCGGGAGCGTCTCCGTAACCAAAGCCCCCATGGCGCCGTCCGTCCCGAAAAAAGGAAGCGCGCCAAAAAAATCTGACACAGAGATGGAGAGCGAACACTTGCAGGTCGCGACCGCCATGAATACTCTTCGGGAAATTCGAAAAGCCGTAGAAGAAAACTGTGATTATGTCGGAGACAAATTTGCAGAAGAAGCCCGAAAAATTCACTACGGGGAAACAGAAGAACGCGGCATTTACGGACAAACAACTTTGGAAGAAAAACAGGAACTGGAAGACGAAGGGGTAGAACTTGCAACGATCCCCTGGGTTCCAACCAATGATGCATAAAAAAAGCCCGGTCAAAACCGGGCTTTTTTCTTAATCCGTTAGCCTTCTTTTTCAGGCTCCGCTTTTTTCTCATCTTCCGAGGTTTCGCCTTCCGGCTTTACAATCGAAATTGTGGCCCCTTCTTTCATTTTATCCAGCATTCCCGTGACTGAATTATTGGTCAGGGTATTTCTCAGCTGAGGTTCCATTTCAGAGAATGCAGGTGGCTGTGTATCTCTGCGGTCTTCCAGCAGAATAACATGCCAGCCAAACTGTGTCTGGACCGGCTCTTTTGTATATGCCCCTTTTTCAAGCGCAAACGCCGCTGTCGCGAATTCAGGAACCATTCGTTCTTTTACAAAATAGCCAAGATCACCGCCTGTTGTTTTTGACGGTCCCGTTGAGAACTCTTTTGCCAATTCAACAAAGTTACCACCCGCATCCAGTTTTTCAATAACCGCTTTGGCCTCCTCCTCTTCTTTAAGGAGGATGTGACGGGCATGAACTTCCTGTTCAGGCACAAAATCCTGGGTCACTTTTTCATATTCGGCTTTAACAGCCTCATCCGTTACCATTTCTTCGATTTTCTTGCGGATATAATATCCCTGAAGAATTTGATCCCGTGTTGAGCTCAGTTCACTCATGAATTCAGGCTGCTTTTGAAACTCTTCAGCCAGCGCGGCATCAAGAACGAGCTTCATATTGACCATTTGTTCAACGAGCTGTGGCTTCACAAAAGGATAGGGTGCCTGACGATATTGTTCCGGCAATGTTTCATACATCGCAAGAACTTCTGATTCTCTGATTTCCGTGCCATTAACCGTGGCAACGACCATATCAGAAGCGTCAGGGGCTTTGTCAGCTGGCGCAGTTTTATCGCCGGTAAACTGCTGCAGTGGATTTTGCATATCGGAACCGACATAGTAACCGATACCCAACGACACTCCCGCCACAATCAAAAAGGCGAGGAAATTAGCGATTTTCATGATCTATTAATCCCAGATTTGTAAGTCTTTATCCATCGATACCATAGGCCCTTGGCCTGTTTAAGTCATCGTGGCTTGATTGCGAATATAGGTCATTTGTTAGAGCACACAAGTATTGTTGCAAAAAGCAGTCCAATTCCCGTCAAAGAAGCGCATTATCAGCCTCAAATTGAAGTGATCGTTCCGGATAGATTGACAGACGGACAGTTCCCGCTTATCTGTCACCTAGGCTTATGACGATCAACCGGACCCATTCGGTTTGTCGCCCACACAATAACTATCCTGTGCGTTAATTGAATACCGTGTTCAAGAAGCGTACGTGACCGGAGTAATATCGGAAATGTTTGGTACAATTGCCAAGGCAATATTTGGCTCTTCAAATGATCGCGCCCTGAAACCTATTCTTACCCTTGTTGACAAGATCAACGGCCTGGAAGATCAGATTAAACCGCTTTCCGACGAAGCCTTGATGGCCAAAACAGTAGAGTTCAGGCAAGCACTTGCTGATGGAAAGACATTGGATGACCTGCTTCCAGAGGCTTTTGCCTGCGTTCGCGAAGCGGCCCGGCGCGCCCTTGGTGAACGACATTATGATGTTCAGCTGATGGGCGGTATCGTTTTGCATCAAGGCAACATTACCGAAATGAAAACAGGTGAGGGTAAAACGCTTGTTTCTACTTTAGCCGCTTATCTGAATGCCCTCGAAGGAAAAGGTGTTCATATCGTAACCGTGAACGATTATCTGGCAAGCCGCGACAGCGCCTGGATGGGGCAGGTCTATGAAAAACTGGGCTTGACCGTTGGATGTATCCTAAGCGGAATGTCTGATGACGAGCGCCGTGAAGCCTATGCCGCCGACATCACATACGGCACCAATAACGAATACGGTTTCGATTACTTGCGCGACAATATGAAATTTGAACGGTCCGCGATGGTTCAGCGCGACTTCAATTATGCCATCGTCGACGAAGTTGACAGTATCCTGATTGACGAAGCGCGGACGCCATTGATCATTTCCGGTCCCGCAGAAGACTCATCAGAGCTCTATCTTGCCATCAATGCACTGATCCCCAAGCTACAGGACAGTGATTTCGAAGTTGATGAGAAGGCGAAGTCCGTTAGCTTTACCGAAGAAGGTACGGAGAATATCGAACAGATCCTGCGGGATGCTGATTTGTTGAAAAGTGAGAGCCTCTATGATGTTGACAATATTTCCATTGTGCATCACGCCAATCAGGCACTGAGAGCGCACAAACTTTTTGAAAAAGACAAAGACTATATCGTCAAGGATCGCAAGGTTATCATCATTGATGAATTCACCGGTCGTATGATGGACGGGCGCCGCTATTCTGACGGTCTTCACCAGGCCCTGGAAGCCAAGGAAGGCGCAGATATTCAGCCAGAAAACCAAACTTTGGCCTCCATCACCTTCCAAAACTACTTCCGTCTTTACAAAAAACTATCCGGTATGACGGGCACGGCGTCCACGGAAGCCGACGAATTTGCTGAAATTTACGGTCTGAACGTTCTGGAAATGCCGACCAACGTTCCCGTCCAGCGTGTCGACGCTGATGATGAAGTCTATCGGACAGAAAAAGAAAAAATCGATGCGGTGATCAAGACCGTCGAAGAATGCCAGTCCAAAGGACAGCCTATTCTGGTTGGTACAGCGTCTATTGAGAAATCTGAAATGCTGTCCAGGGTCCTGAACGAACGCAACATAAAACACAGCGTTCTGAATGCCCGTTATCACGAGCAGGAAGCGGAAATCATCGGACAGGCCGGTCGGTTGGGTGCCGTGACGATCGCCACAAATATGGCGGGCCGTGGTACCGACATCAAGCTGGGCGGTAACCTTGAGATGCTGATCGCCTCAAGGACCACGGATATCGACGATCCGGAAAAAATCGAAGAGATCAAAAAAGAATCCGCGGCTCAAATCGCTGAAGAGAAGAAAAAAGTGCTGGAACTGGGGGGGCTGTTCGTTATCGCGACTGAACGCCACGAGTCCAGAAGGATTGATAACCAGCTTCGTGGCCGTGCCGGACGTCAGGGTGATCCGGGAACATCGCGTTTCTATCTGTCACTGCAAGATGATCTGATGCGCATCTTCGGTTCCGAACGCATGGACGGCATGTTGCGCAAACTGGGCCTTGAAGATGGAGAAGCGATTGTTCATCCATGGATTAACAAAGCGCTCGAAAAAGCTCAGCAGAAGGTTGAAGCCCGAAACTATGATATTCGGAAAAACCTGTTGAAGTTTGATGACGTTATGAACGATCAGCGGAAGGTCATTTACGAGCAACGCATCCAGTTGATGGAAGAAGAAGACGTTTCTGAAACCATCGTAGGCATGCGGAACGAAGCCATTGATGTAATGGTCGACACCCATATCCCACCCAAAGCATATCCGGAACAATGGCGTGTTCAGGAACTGAAGGAAGAAGTAACCGAAGTTCTCGCCCTTGATCTTCCAATTGAAGAATGGGCTCAGGAAGAAGGAATTGCAGACGAGGAAATTCGCGAGCGCCTGAAAGATCATGCGGGGCGTAAAATGGCCGAAAAAGCGGCTAATTACGGGCCTGATGTAATGCGAATGGTCGAAAAAAGCCTTCTTCTGCAAATTCTTGACCAAGCGTGGAAAGAACACTTGTTGCAACTTGATCAGTTGCGCCAGGGCGTCTCTTTACGGGCCTATGCCCAGAAAGATCCGTTGAACGAATATAAAACGGAAGCTTTTAACATGTTCGAGATGATGCTCGATCAATTGCGCGTGACTGTGACGACCTATCTGTCTCATGTCGAGCTGCAGGATCCCTCTCGCGTTGTTCAACGGGAAGAAGTCCCGGAAGAAGAGCTGCAGGCCACCCATATTGACCCAACCACTGGTGAGAATGAAATGGCCCGGGCGTTCAATGAACAGGATCCTTCAACATGGGGGAAAGTTCGCCGCAACGACGCTTGCCCTTGTGGTTCAGGCCGGAAATTCAAACATTGCCACGGACAGGCCTAATCAACCCCTTTGTCCCCCTCGAACCCCAGGAGTGACATATGATAGCGAAACTGAAAGCTATTTTTGCAGGTGACGAAACATCCCTGCAAAATAGCCCAGACGACAAACAGACAGCAACTGCTGCCCTTCTTATTGAAGCAGCGCTGGCGGATGAAGATTTTTCAGACAGCGAAGAAAATGCGATTTCTCGCCTGTTGAAACGGCATTTTTCCCTGTCGGGAGATGAAGCTGAGGCCCTGATAGATGAAGCCCGGGAATTGCATAAAAATTCCGACCAAATCCTGTATTTCACCCGCGCCATCAAAGAAAATTTTCCTGTAGATGATCGAATTCAAATTATTGAAATGCTTTGGGAAATTGCCTATGCAGACGGCACTGTCAGTGACTATGAAGCGAACCTGATCCGTCGAATTTGTGGGCTGATCTATGTGGATGATCGCGAGAGCGGGCTTGCAAAAAAACGGGTTATGCAAACGCTTGGCATTACGAGTTAATAACAACTTCTTTGTGTGATTGACAATAAAGGACTTGTTTTCAAGCAGCATTGAAGTTACTCCCTAATTAATAGTCTTAACAAATAATAGAATTCCAAGAGCCGGAGAGAGAGATGACCTACGTCGTTACCGAAAACTGCATCAAATGTAAGTTCATGGACTGCGTGGAAGTCTGCCCAGTAGATTGTTTCTACGAGGGTGAGAACATGCTGGTTATTCATCCTGACGAATGTATTGATTGCGGTGTCTGCGAGCCGGAATGTCCCGCAGAAGCCATTTTGCCTGACACCGAAGATGGCGCCGAAAAGTTCCTTGAGCTGAACCGTGAATATTCGGAAAAATGGCCGAACATTACGGAAAAAGGCGAACAGCCTGCAGATGCCGAAGAATGGAACGGCAAAGAAGGCAAGCTGGAGATGCTGAGCACCAATCCAGGCGAAGGCTGACCTCTCCTCCTTCCGCTCTGCTAATGTCGAAGCTCGCCTCTTATGGCGCGCCCTCGAACAGTATTAGCAATTTAGTGAAATTTGTGATATCATCCGGTAACGGCTGAGAGAATTCGTTCTCTTGGCCCTTTGTCCGTTGTAATTTTATGATGGAAGAACCGGCGGCGCGCCGCCTCTTGATGGAACTTAGGACATTTGCAGCACATAGGCGCTGCTCTTTTTTTGTCCCGGTTTAGACAGTTCCATGAACGAAAGAAGGATTTGAATGACTAAAGAGTTGGAATTCGCACCACTAGACCATATCGTGTATCCGACCCATGGCGTAGGGCAGGTAGTCAGCATTGAAGAACAAGAAATCTCTGGCATGACTTTGACATTGTATGTCGTTGATTTTTCTCATGAAAAAATGACTCTTCGCGTTCCAATTGCCAAAGCGAAAAATGTTGGTATGCGGGCTCTTTCTTCGCCAAAGAAAATGAAAAATGCCCTGGACACCCTAAAAGGGCGTGCCCGTATCAAACGCACCATGTGGAGCCGCCGCGCTCAAGAATATGAAGCAAAGATCAATTCAGGGGATCCAATTCAAATTGCAGAAGTCGTTCGCGACCTGCACCGGAATGACGATCAGCCGGACCAATCCTACAGTGAGCGTCAAATTTACGAAGCCGCCCTCGAGCGTCTTTCACGGGAACTTGCTGTTGTCGAAAAAATTGAAGCCGACGTAGCGACAGAGAAGGTCCAAAAGGTCTTACAAGCCGCCTGAAGATCATGATCTGACAAATGAATACCAAAAAGCCCGATTTTTTTCGGGCTTTTTTACTAAATTTTAATATTATTTCATTCTGGGGCTTGCTAAATCGAATCAGACGATTCATTCTGTTTCTCGATGAAAGCGAATCAACACAGCGAAAAATTTGGGGGCCTTTCCTACGCAAAGCGTGTGTGGGCCATTTCCTGCGTCCATGGCGAAGCCGATAAGCTCCGCCAGCTCCATGAAATTATGGCCAATCGCTGGCAGCAAGGTGATCGCATCGTCTATCTGGGTAATTATCTGGGCCGTGGCGATAATATCATCGGCGTCTTAAACGAAATGCTCCGCTTTAGAGTTGATCGACTTTGTTTGCCGGGCATGATGCCGGAAGACATTGTTTACCTGCGGGGCGCCCAAGAGGAAATGTGGCGCAAGTTACTTCAAATTCAGCTTGCGACTGAACCCAGCCAGGTTTTTGACTGGATGATTGAACACGGTATTGCCGGAACGCTGGAAGCATACGGCGAAAGCGAGGCTGAAGCGCGCGCCTATTTCCGCGAGGGAATATTGGCGACCACCCGTTGGACTGGCCGCTTAAGAGAAAAAATCCAAAGCTATCCGGGCCATAATGATATCCTGATCTCTCTGCGCCGGGCGGCCTATACCATGAACGGTGAACTACTGTTTGTGCATGCCGGAATTGACCCCAGCCGCCCTGTAACCGAACAGTCTGACACTTTTTGGTGGGGTAGCGGATATTTTGATAAAATTGCAGAGCCCTATTCGGGTTTCAAAAAAGTAATTCGCGGCTTTGACCGAACCCATGAAGGGGTTACCGAAACGGAGCATACGGTATCGTTAGACAGCGGCTGTGGCTTTGATGGACCGCTCACCTCCGCCTGTTTTACTCTAGACGGTGAAATCGACGATCTGATCAGTTCAGACTGAGCCGCGATTATTGAAGCCCCGCTCCATAAACCAAGCGCTTGTATAGTTGACCCCGTTTGGGCTCTTCTTTCAAAAATTGTGGATTGAGCAGCAGGAACAGATCTTTCTTCGGTCCAACCTCTGCCATCGGCTGGTATAGATCCTCAAGGGATTGCCCCCATTTAACCGTCGCAACCGACATCATAACGGGCTTGATCTTTGCCGCTTCGGCATATTGAAGGGGCGCAAAGCTACGATAGCTTTCACTATAAGCCTGATCAAAATCATCACTGAATTTGGTGTTTTCGTAAATAAACCGCACAACACGATCATAACCAAAATTTATCAGCACAGCGGTTACATGAACCCGGCGGTTTCCTTTTTTTGCAACGAACCGGGTTTTCGCAGCCAGTGCGCCACCGACCTGAATATTCTCGATCTGATCGACCTGAACATTCTTAAGCCAGATCCTGCGCATATACTGCTCCATTGAAAGATCGCGCAATCCTTTCATATCCATATCAAACCGCATTTGCCCGCCTTTGCCATCGGTCGCAAACACAGCACGAGAAGAATTGATCAACTGATAACCACGCGGGACCATAAATTTAAAACGCAGATCAGGGTGAAGAAACCATCGCCCCTGAATAACGCCCTCTTTCACATCGTCGCCATACAACATGCCATCAATTGCGTTGAGGTAAGTCTGACGGCCATATTTGCGATCCAATTCGTCCTTTGCGCGATTGGCAATCTCCATCGCCTTTTCAATTCGATCTTCTGTTTGCGGATGCGAGGAGAAGAAATCAAACTGCCCGGACCCACCGTCCTTGCCAGCCAGTTTCTTTGAATATTGGGAATGGGCTTCCAAACGGGCCAGAAAATCCCCCATTGCTTCGCGTGGATAGCCTGCAAGACCCAAATACTTGACGCCAAGCTGATCGGCTTCATATTCCTGATCCCGGGAATATCCAGCGATATACGCACCACCAAGAGTTTGCCCAAGCCGCGCAACCTCTCCGCTTTGGGTGAGGATACCAGCAATGGCGCCTAATATCCCGATACCGGTTGCCCTGCCCTGCCGCTGCGCACCGTGACGAGCAATGACATGCCCGACTTCGTGCGCCAGAACACCGGCAACCTCCGCTTCGTTATTTGCCAGCGCCAACAAGCCACGGGTCACATAAACATACCCGCCTGGCAGGGCAAAGGCATTAACAACCGGACTATTCAGGATAGTGACACGCCACGGCTGATCTGCCTTGTCGGTCACAGCAATAATACGGAGAACGATATCGAGCACATATTCGTTCAATCCTTCGCGGATATATTCCCCACCATACTGGGCAACAATACGCGGATGCTGTTGTTCACCGACTTTACTTTCATCCTGAGGTTCAAAAATTGAAAACAGATCCGCTACCCGCGTCGCTTCAGCTGACGCTCCTGGAACCAAACCGAAAACCATGCCGGCACTCATCATCGAGACAAGCGTATTTAATCCGAGCCGCTTCATCTTAACTAATACTGGTTTGGTAGACATTCTTCTCTCCAGCCTATTTACTTTTCACATCCAGAAACTCGACCTGCTCCGGGAAGTTCAACTCCATAAAAGGTCCGTTATAGAACCGCATGTTTCCCCGCACTCTAACCCATGTATTGACGAGCGCATCAAAGTTCCAGCCCATTTCCCTGAACCTACGCTTATTTTCTGTCGAAATCGAGGCAGTAAAGTCTGTGCGCCAGTTCTTCCCGAAATTGAGATAAAGTCGAGAGCCCGATTTTTTAACAGAAAGTATCCGCCCTTCGACAACCTGAAAACCGTCCACTCCCTGCCGAGCGTCAAGGTCTGCCGCCTGCAACACCTGGAAGCGAAACCAAAGCCCCCGCCGGCTCTCGCGGGCCTCCCGTTCAGCAGATAATAATGCCTCTCTCACTGAACGTGGGTAGGGACCCAGTCCATTATATAACGCAAGCCCTTGCTGAGCCCAATAGGCCTGCACCCAACCAAAAGGATGGACAAACAGTTTTCCGCGCTGATCACCGTACTTGTTTGTGGCGGCGCCTTTTTCGACAAAATTTTCCTGCTCCAGCTGGAAGGCTTTTCCCTTCAAAACCTTCAATGGAGACGCGTTCTCTGGCCAATACATTTCTTCCAAAGAAATCCTTCCGCTTTTTTCTGTCTGCAGCGAAAAAGTTGATACCTCTGAAATCTTCCCTTCCTGTAAAGCCTCGCCTGCGCATGAAACGCTTACCCCGGCAATCCAGATGGCAACGCCAATGCTGACCTGATGTACGAACCCCAAACTATCCACCTCCCCTTGTGAAGGAACCATACAACCTTAGAGTGATATAAGCATAGGATTTTCTGTTTTAATTTAACACTATTATTGTGTAATTATTTTTTTTTACATTTTCTAATTGATATTTAAAAATAAACCAATACCTTTAAGGAAATTACAATTCATTCGGAAGTACATCTCATGTTCCAGACTCCTGATTTTACGAGCATCGAAGCAGAAGCCGCCCGGTTGCGTGGGCTTTTTGGTCATCTGGAGGGCGCTCCCTTGTTGGAAGCGCTTCTTGAAAATGGCCTTGCCGGAAAAATCATGATGACGTCTTCCTTTGGTGCCGAAGCGATTGCCCTCCTGGATCTTGTGGCCCAAGTTGATTCGACCATTCCCGTCATTTTCCTCGATACCCGGCGCCTTTTTGGCGAAACATTGCGGTATCAAAGGGACATCACTGAATTGTTAGGCTTGGAAGATGTTCGGATTATCCGTCCGGACAGTGGCCAGCTTGAGCGGATTGATCCGGATGATATGCTTTTTGCATCTGACCCGGATAAATGCTGTGAAATTCGTAAGGTAAAACCGTTGGATAATGCCCTTACGGAATTACAGAAAGCTGGCTTTACAGCATGGATTACAGGCCGCAAACGGTTTCAGGCAAATACCCGCGGAGCCCTTGAAACCATTGAGGCTTCTGACGGCTTCCTGAAGATTAACCCTCTCGCACACTGGACCGATGATGATGTTAAGACGATCGTCCTTGAAAAGAACCTACCGCCCCACCCACTGGTGGCAGACGGCTTTCTTTCAATTGGATGCATGCCCTGCACGGAACGGGTGGCCGCTGGGGGGGATGCCCGGTCTGGCCGATGGGCCGGAAAAGGTAAAACGGAGTGCGGTATCCATGTAAGCCGCACCATATCACCGTTAAATTAAATACATAAAAATACTGTATTTATAATTTAAACTACATTTTTCTTGCGTTATTTATATATTTTCCTATATCTATCTACAGGAAACATCGATTGCGGCAGTTTGGCCGATTAGATCAGGAGACGAACCAATGGCTTTACAAGTTTTCACGGCATCCTTGCTTAAAGAGGGACTGGTTGCTTATCTTTGCATGGAAGGCGAGAGCTGCTTTTGGTCAACTGACTTGAACAAGGCAACTGTTGCGGACGAGGCATCCCTTGAAAGCCTTCAGGCAGCCGCCGATCGGAGCGAAAAAGAGAATATCATCATTGCACCTTATGCAATCGATGTAATCGTAACCGAAACAGGCATTTCTGCTGCCAGTAAACGCGAACAGATCAGGGCTGAAGGACCAACTTTCCGTCTGCCACAATCCGCCCGCGCCATTGAAATTACCGAAGGCCAACACGCGGCCTGACGCCCTAATAAGTCTGAGCAAAAACAATGTATCAATATTCACAGCAGGATCACCAGCTGCTGCTGGAACGGGTATCGCAGTTTCGCGATCAGGTTCAGCGACGGCTCAAAGGCGAGCTTTCAGAAGATGAATTCAAACAGCACCGTCTTCGTAATGGCCTCTATTTGCAGCTTCATGCTTACATGTTGCGTGTTGCGGTTCCATATGGGCTGATTTCGTCAGACCAGATGCGCACCCTCGCCCACATCGCCAGAAAGTACGATAAAGGCTATGGCCATTTCAGTACTCGGCAAAATATTCAGTATAATTGGCCTAAACTTGAAGATGTTCCGGCCATTCTGGATGACCTTGCTGCCGTCGAAATGCACGCTATCCAGACAAGTGGCAATTGCATCAGGAACACAACTTCCGATCCGCTGGCTGGCGTCGCAAGAGACGAGATCGAAGATCCACGGCCTTACTGTGAATTGATCCGTCAGTGGTCAACCTTTCACCCTGAACTGAATTTCCTGCCCAGAAAGTTTAAAATTGCCGTGAGTGGCTCAACGCAGGACCGCGCAGCGGTTGCTGTTCATGATGTCGGTTTGCGGTTGGTAAAAAATGACGCCGACGAACTGGGGCTGGAGGTCTATGTTGGTGGTGGTCTGGGCCGGACACCAATGATCGGAAAACTTATCCGTCCGTTTCTCCCTGTCCATGACATGCTGACCTATCTGGAAGCCATTTTGCGTGTGTACAATATGGAAGGCCGTCGCGACAACCTGTATAAGGCACGGATTAAAATCCTGGTTCACGAAACAGGCGAAGAGGCGTTCCGGGAAAAAGTAGAAGCAGAATGGGAGCGGATTAAGAAATCTGGTCTTGCCCTTCGCAATCAGGACATTGAAGGCATAAAAGCGCATTTCAAAGATCCTGACTACGAAGAATTAAGTGATTTTGACGATGCTTTCGACAAAGAAGTCATCACGGACCCTGAGTTCGCCAAATGGGCGGAAAAAAATCTGGAACTTCATAAAAAGTCTGGATATCGCGTTGTTTACCTGTCCCTGAAATCCAGGAACCAACCTCCGGGTGATGTAACGGCCGATCAGATGGATGCAATTGCAGATCTGGCTGACCGGTATAGTTTGGGTCAAATCAGATCCACGCATCGTCAAAATCTGGTTCTGACGGATGTTAAACTTAGCGAACTGCATGATCTTTGGCAGGAATTAAAAGCCCTGGATCTGGCGACCCCAAACTACAATCATCTGACGGACATCATTACATGTCCCGGTATGGACTATTGTGCACTCGCTACCGCCCGCTCCATCCCGATTTCCCAAGCACTGACCGAACGGTTCGATGCCTATGATTTTATTAATGACCTTGGGGATGTGAGCCTGAATATTTCTGGCTGCATTAATGCCTGCGGTCACCATCACGTGGCAAATATCGGTATTCTTGGCGTCAACAAAAAAGGCGTTGAAGTCTATCAGATCACCTTGGGCGGCAGTGCCCGCGAAGATGCATCAATCGGCAAAATTATTGGCCCTGCCTTTACAGCGGACGAGATTGTGGACGCTGTCAGCACCTTGCTCGATGTGTATCTTGAACAACGCGATGATGCCTCTGAAACCTTCCTGGAAACCTACCGGCGCATTGGTCAGGATCCGTTTAAGGAGAAGCTATATGGGTAAGTATATCCTTGACCGGAAACCGGCTGACGACAACTGGACGCCGTTCACAGGTCTGGAAGAACTGGATACGCTTCCTTCCGGTGATATCTACATCCCTCTGTCTGAATGGAAAGAACGGCGCGACGAGCTGCTGAAGCGAAACAGCAGGCTAGGTGTCATTCTGGAAAATACTGACGATGTAAACGACATTGCCGAGGATTTGGAAAGACTGGATCTTGTGGTTTTACAATTTCCGAAAATGTCTGACGGACGCGCCTACACCCAGGCCCGATTGTTAAGAGAGCGATTGGGCTACAAAGGCGAAATCCGAGCGGTTGGCGATGTTCTAAGGGACGACGTTTTTTACATGCAAAGATGTGGCTTCAATGCGTTTGAGTTACGCGATGATCAAGATGTCAATTCTGTCCTCAAAGCCTTTGATGAAATAACCGTAACCTATCAACCGGCCGCCGACGAAGATCTGCCGATCTGGCGGCGCTGATCGTTGACCTATGAAATATCGTTTCTTTCCCGATATTTCATTCTAGAAAGCACCTGGCAACCTCCCCCGCTTATGGCCAGGTGCTTTTCTATTCTCTCACAAATCTTTCTTGATTTTGGGCCAGTTTTCAGTCCCGGCACTAATATATCCGGGAATGTCCTTTTCCCAGATTTCCTGAACCCCTTTTGAATAATTCAGGTAGAGTTTACCTTCCACGATCGACCAGGCTTCGGGGATCACACTGGCTGTATATCCCTGCGACACCGCATAGGCACAATATCCCCCAAATTGAGGTGCATATTGGGACGGGTCTTTGGCAAACAGATCCCGATTTGCCGCACTGGAAAATCGCCAGTTTACCCCCTGCCACTTATGCTTGAACGCGCTTAGTCCCTCAACCGGGCGACTTTCCGTGAAATACGCGACGACGTCATATCCTTCAGCTGCCCAACCGAAAACAGTCGTCCGATAAGGTTGTTCTTCTCCCGCCGATAGACTCCCCGCATAAAATATCAAAAAGAAGAGTGCAGAATATTTTAAAAGCGCTTTAGTGAACATCTGTCAATTGCCCTTCCAATTTCATTAGAAGACGTAAAAGTAACGCAAACCATCTGAAAAGGCTTTTGACATTATTGTGAAAATCGAGACTATTCTTGCTTTTCGGATGCTCGGCCCAGCAATGGGAATATAAGAAATCCACCGACAAAACCTGCCAGATGGGCCGCCCACGAGATACTGTTCCCCTCACCGGCCAGCAAGGCTCCAAGGGGCGTCAATCCGATCACAAGATTAAGACCCATCATCACGCCAATGAACGCGACTATTTTTTTCAGGCCAAATCTGGGAAGCAGAAGCCAGACGGAAGCCCCCATCATTCCAAAAACAGCGCCTGATGCACCGATTAGGTAAGCGCTTGTATCAGCCGCCGTCGTCAAATATTCCCCGACAGCCCCCAGCCAGCCACATAGAAAAAAAACGACGAAAAAGGCGATTTTCCCCTTCGCACGCTCTACCAATGCACCGAATGCCAGCAACATGAATGCATTTGTCAGCAAATGCATGAAGTCCGCATGTAGAAAAAGATGACTGCTTAAATTCAACAGCGTCTTAATGGAACCGTTCAGGGATGGATCCGCCAGAAAACCGGCGAACCGATCCGTGCTAAAAGCCATTGTTCCATACAGCCATTCAACTGTCGCCTGATCGGCGACCGTCAGCATAATATGTAAAATAATCAGGGACGCAGCTGTATACAAACTGGCGGGCGGCGCATTAAACGCCTTCTCTTCATTTTCTTCCACTGCGTCCTCGCTGGTACAATAGGGGAATCTCTGTCACTGCCCCTAACCTATTCACCGAAAGATAAAACTTCAACGATGAAGCAAAGTATTCTTCCAGCGCTGTTACTTCATTTTACTTCTGAAATCGGGTTTACGCTTTTCATTGAACGCATTTACCCCTTCACGGGATTCATCTGTTTCATAATAGAGCTTGAGCGCTTGCATGCCCATACCCGATATCGCACGGATATTCTCGCTATCCAGATTGAAGGATTTTTTAGCAATCGAAATCGCTGTCGGACTTTTATCCAAAATCTCGGCGCACCATTGCTCTACTTCAGCATCCAGCCTGTCATGAGGGACAACCGTATTCACCAAGCCCATTTTTTCGGCCTCATGAGCAGTATAACGACGGTTCAAATACCAGATTTCCCGGGCTTTTTTTTCACCGACAACCCGCGCCAGATAGGCTGTTCCAAATCCCGGATCAACCGAACCAACTTTTGGGCCAACCTGGCCGAACTGGGCTTTTTCAGAAGCAATAGTCAAATCACAAATCGTCGCCAGAACATTGCCTCCACCGATTGCAAACCCTTGAACACGGGCGATAACCGGTTGAGGGATATCCCGGATCAGACTTTGCAATTCCTCAACCGGCAGGCCAATCGTTCCGCGGCCGTCATATTGCCCATCATGGGCAGACTGGTCGCCGCCTGTACAAAAGGCCTTTTCACCGGCGCCGGTTAGAACAATAACGCCAATCTCTTTGTTCCAGGCGGCTTTATGAAAAGCCTGGATAAGTTCCTCAACAGTTTGTGCCCGAAACGCGTTGTATTTTTCTGGCCGGTTAATGGTAATCCACGCAGCGCCATTTTTTTCTTCGTAAATGATATCTTCAAAAGACATTTTCTTGTTCCTTCTTATCCTGCCATTGTCAGGCCACCAGAAACACTGATGACCTGCCCCGTAATGTAACTTGCTTCTTCACTTGCTAGAAAAGTAACGATACCGCCAAAATCCTCTGGCTGCCCCAGCCTTTTAAAAGGAATGGCACGTTTCAGTCCTTCATAAATTTTTTGCCCCATCTCGCCTTCCCCAATAAAATCATTAAGGATTGCGGTATCTGAGGGGCCCGGACAAACAACGTTCACATTAACATTCTTACGAGCAAGCTCGCGGGCAAGCGTTTTGGAAAAGGCAACCATTCCGCCCTTACAAGCAGAATATACACCCTCTCCACTGGATCCCACACGCGCAGCATCAGATGCAATTGTTATAATTTTTCCAGATCCGCGTTCTGCCATACCGCTGGCAACGGCATGGGTCATATGTAACGGCCCCCACAAATTAATCCCTACAATTTTCTCCCACAAGGCTTTGTCTGTTTGCAGAAAATTCCCGACCTGATCCCAGCCCGCGTTGTTGACAAGAATATCAGTCTGACCATGAGCCTTTTCAAAGGCGGCAACCGCATTAATAACAGCCTGCTGGTCTGATATATCCACAGCATAGGCTTTGGCGTTCTTGCCGATTTTTTTCGCCACCTTGCTGGCCGCATCAAGGTTCAGATCAAACACCCCGACGGTCACGTCTTCTTCAGCCAAGCGGGCACAAATAGCACTCCCCAGACCGCCACCGCCGCCTGTGACGATTGCCGTTTTACCTGTTAAGCCCTTCATTGATTTTCTCCCAGTTTTTCTCTCGCAATTATCATTTTCATTATCTGCGCGGTTCCATCCCCGATCTGCAATCCAAGAACATCCCGCAATCTCTGTTCGAACAGGTAGTCTTTCCCGTATCCGCCATGCCCATGTAACAACAGGCATTGATGAACGATCTCAAAGGCCAACTTTGGCGGCCACCATTTGCACATGGCCGCTTCTTTGGTATGGGGTAGCCCCTGGTCCTTCAACCACAGCGTTTTCTGACAAAGAAGGCGGGCCGCATCAAGATACGTCTGCGCTTCCGCCAAGGGGAAGGTTACGCCCTGATTGACACTGATTGGCCTCCCAAAGGCTTCTCTTTGCTGAACATAGGACCAGGTTTCGTCAAGAGACTGCGACGCCACTGCCAGACATTGCAATCCTATAAGAGCGCGACTGAAATCGAACCCTTCCATAACCTGCGAGAAAGCTTTGTTTTCTTCACCCAATTGATGGTCAGCGGGAACAAAACAATCGTCAAAGAAAATCGACCCCCGGCCGATACACCGCTGTCCCAGATCATCAAAACGGCCCACCTCAATGCCATCCCAATTCATTTCAACCAAAAATGCGCTAACACCACGGGCACGGCTGTCTGTGGCCCCTGTCCGGGCAAACACAATCATGATGTCAGCCTGATCGGCCATCGAAATTGAGGTTTTCTCTCCGTTTAATAAGAACCCGCCGTCCGTTTTGCGCGCCTTAAGCTGTAGATTGGCCGCATCTGAACCGCCCCCCGGTTCAGTCAGGGCGACCCCAAGAATGGCCTCACCTGCACAGATCCGCGGGATCCATTTTTGGGCCAGCTCTGGGGACGCATAGCCTGCTAGAATCTGACTGTTCAATGATCCCAGCAACTGGACATAGGCCATATTGAAATCATTGGCTGCAATGGCTTCGATGATGAGGCCGGTCGTAAGATGATCAACGCCTGACCCTCCCAGCTCTTCGGGTTGTTCCGACGCAATCAATCCCAATGCGCCCATCTTTCGGGTCAGGTCTCTTGAAAATTGTCCCGACTTGTCACGCGCTTGATAACCGGGGGCAACCTCATTCACTGAGAATTGCCGAGCAGCCTCCAGAATAGATTGCTGATCTTCACTTAATGAAAAGTCCATGGGTGTTCTCCACCTTTTTATTTACTGGCCCAAGTGTTGTTTGAAAAATTTATTATGTCAATATATTGATTGTTTTTAATCCACAATCCTTTATTCTACCTCACCATGATAGATGAATTAAGCAATAAGTTGTTCTTTCGCTTATATCAAACAGCGAACATGTTGAACAAAGTGGGAAGTCGGGCACTTGAGTCTGAACAGATAACCACGCAGCAATGGTCAATTATTGGCGCCTTGTCGCGAGAGACGGCTTGTTCAGGCATGACAGTCTCTGAACTGTGTGATTATCTGATGGTCAGCCGGCAGAATATGACCGGCTTACTGAGCCGCCTGGAAGAACGTCAACTCCTAACCCGAACCATCGACCCCTCGGATAACAGGTCCCGACGCATCAGCCTGACGAATAAGGGAGAGGAATTGTGGGATGTTATTAAACCGCTGATCAATGACTTCTACGACCACTCCCTACAGGGGATGTCTTTTGACGACCGTATCGCCTGCGTTCACTATATGAACAAACTTCTGCAAAACATGAAGCGTCTGGATAACGAACAGAACGCCTAACATTCACGAAAGATGGTGTTCTTTCATTTTTTTAGACAGTGATTGAAGGTCCGCATTGGACAAAGTGTCCTGAGCATAAGAAATCAACGTCTCACTTTCCCATTTTGCGTGCCGCGCCACGCCTTCCAACAGCGTTGTTAGATTCAACTCCAGCCGCAGTGGGTTTACAAGAATATGACCCTTGCAAAGGGGCTTCAGGTCGGCCAAAACAAACTCGATCAAATCAATATCAAATTTGTGCTCTCTACTGGCAAATTCGATATTCTTTTGTAATTCCCTCCCGCCAGCTGATTGAAGCAGGCGCGGGAAAAGCTCCTGCTGCTCATCTTTAATAAGAAGGGGAAGCTGACTGGTCAGAAACATGTAGAGCCGAGCGGCTAATTCCTGCCCTTGCGGGGAACACATGGTCTGAAAAATATCGGGTCTCAGAAAATAGTGGCAGATGTCGATATGTCGCTTATGTTCCTGCTGTAAGTATGTAAGCGGAAATTCCAGTTCCTCAACGGGTAAGGGCTGGCATACATCCCTTAAAGGCTGACTTATCGGCACCATTTCTCCCTCCCCTGCAGCAGTCTGGTTACCAGATTTGCCCTATATGAGAGAAACGTACATTGACTTCAGTCAAGTCCCGGCTTTTATTTCATATCAATCGCTGACGGCAATAAACGCGTTGGGGCAACGCCTAAAAATCAATCGATCTCGTCTTGTTTGGCCAACAGAATATCAGTTGCATTTTTCAGATCCTGATCATCTTCCAATGCATCCAGCAGATTTTGGCGCACCTCCACCAACGCATCCATGGCCTGCTGAGCCACGTCATCGGACATCCCGGCAAAGGCCAACTTGTTCACCTCGACACCACAGGCAGCCAGTATCCGCCCAATTGGGATTGCCGCCTCTTTTAGCAACACCCGTTTTACCCGGCGGTCTTCCGCATCCACACAGCGCTCCACCAGCCCGCGCGCTTCCAGGCGTTCGACCAACCCACCAACAGTAACAGTTCCAACCCCCATTCGCCGCGCAATTTCGTTTTGCGGCAGATTATCTTCAACAAACAATTGCGCCAGAACCCAAGCCTGAGACGTAGTCAGCCCATGGGGAGACATTAAACGGTCAAATAACCGGGCGCGGAACCGTGCAATATCGCTAAAAACAAACCCTGCTCTGTGATCCTTGTAATCCATGCCCTGTCCTTTTGGCGCATTCACGCCCTCGCTACCAATTCCGCACATTGCAAAATCAACCAACCAGAAGCCAAACCGGAAAATAATAAGCTTGCTTATTAATTTTTCGGCCGCTAATTTATCACCACTTCATTCACCGTTACTTGCCTCAAAATAAAAACGAACAGGGCAAGTAGCCAAGCGTGAATCTCAGAAGTGTTGATAACTTTGCATCATTGATTTTCTTTTGCAAACAACATCCCCCTGAGACAAGCTGGTTCAGAAGAATGAATATTTTTACAGGTCAAGATTGGCAAGAAAAATAAAAATACTTTGATGGTAAGGAGAAAAATGTGGCAGCCGGAATATTAGCCTACGGCGGGTATATCCCCAAAAGCCGATTACAGCGGAGTGAAATCTTCAAAGCCCATGCCTGGGTCAACCCGGGTTTGAAAGGACTTTCAAAAGGGGAACGATCTTCTGCCAACTGGGATGAAGATAGCATTACTATGGCTGTTGAGGCTGGACGCGACTGCCTTACCGCCCTCGATCGGGACGATCTCTCTGCCGTTTATCTTGCCTCGACAACCTTTCCGTTTATGGATCGCCAGAATGCTGGTGTTGTCGCCGACGCCCTTAATTTGAAAACCGGCCTGCAGACACTGGACTTTGCGTCCTCGCAGCGGGCCGGAAGTTCTGCGCTTTGCACAGCATTAAAAGCGGCGAACGGTGCCGATGCCCCCATATTGGTGACCGCTTCCGAAAAACGCAGGACAAAGGCGGCAAGCCCCTTGGAATTCACGTCCGGTGACGGAGCCGCCGCCTTGTTGATCGGCGAAGGTGATGTCATTGCAACTTGTCTTGGCCAACACTCAGAGACCGTTGATTTCGTGGACCATTTCCGCGGCGAAGATGAAAGTTTTGATTATAGCTGGGAAGAACGCTGGGTCCGGGACGAGGGATATTTCAAAATTGTCCCTGCCGCGATCAACGGCGTTCTGGAAAAATCGGGCGTTCGCGCTCAGGACATCACAACCTTCTGCTTTCCTGCCGCCGCCCGGAACGTCTCCGCCGGAATAGCAAAGAAAGTTGGCATCGCCCCCGAGTGTGTTGCCGACAACATGCAGGCCAACTGCGGTGAAACAGGAACAGCCCATGCCCTCGTCATGTTGGTCAAAGAGTTGGAAACAGCAAAGCCGGGCGATAAAATTCTTGTCGCCAGCTTTGGTCAGGGAAGTGACGCCCTCATATTTGAGGTAACTGATGCTATCTCATCCTTGCCTGCCCGTACTGGTATAACCGGATCACTGGCGCGCAGAAAAGAAGAGAACAACTATAACCGCTTCCTCGCCTTCAACAATCTTATCACAATGGAATTGGGGATCCGGGCTGAAGTGGACAAGAATACGGGCTTAAGTACTTTGTACCGGAACCGTAAGATGGCACAGCGCATGCTGGGCGGAAAATGTACAAAATGCGGCACTGCGCAATTCCCGAAAGCCAGAATGTGCGTCAATGAAAACTGCGGTGAAATTGACAGTCAGGAAGAGTACGCTTTTGCTGACAAAATCGCGACTATGAACTCATACACCGCGGATCGATTGACTTTCTCGCCTGATCCACCTGCTTACTATGGTATGATACAGTTTGAAGAAGGCGGTCGCCTGATGAGTGATTTCACCGATATTGACCCAAAGGATGAGCTCACGGTTGGCCTGAAAATGAAAATGGTGTTTCGTATCAAGGATTACGATCACAAACGCGGTTTCCGTCGCTACTTCTGGAAGGCGACCCCACTCGACGCCACAACTAAAGGAGAATAACCCATGGCTACTGGTATCAAAGACAAAGTTGCAATTCTCGGTATGGGTTGTTCGGCGTTTGGAGAACGTTGGAACGATAATGCTGAAGACCTGATTGTTGAAGCGTTTATCGAAGCGATTGAAGATGCGGGTATCGATAAAAGTCGGATTGACGCCGCCTGGTTTGGGACGGGCATTGAAGAACAGCATGTTGGAAAGTCAGCCGTTCCTCTTTCCATGGCCCTTCGCCTTCCCAATATTCCTGTCACTCGCGTTGAAAATTATTGTGCGAGTGGCTCGGAAGCGTTCCGGGGCGCTGTGTATGCTGTTGCCTCTGGCGCCGCAGATATTGCAATGGCGGTTGGTGTAGAAAAACTGAAGGACACAGGCTATGGCGGCCTGCCCCAACGGGGCCGTGGGTCGGTCAATGACATGTTCTGGGCCAATGCCTCCGCGCCGGGCTCGTTCGCACAACTGGCAACTGCCTATCGGGCGAAACATGATATTGGTGCCAGTGACCTCAAACGGGCGATGGCGCATATCTCCGTCAAAAGCCACGACAACGGATCTCGTAATCCCAAAGCGCATCTGCGCAACAAGATTGACGAAGACAAGGTTATGAACGCCCCGATGATCGCAGAGCCCCTTGGGTTGTTCGATTGCTGTGGTGTTAGTGATGGCTCTGCCGTCGCCATTGTAACGACACCAGAAATTGCCAAATCTTTGGGTAAAAAAGACCTGGTGACAGTGAAAGCCATGCAACTTTCAGCGTCAAACGGACGTGAAGCTCAGCATAATTCATGGGATGGAAGTCATTTCGTCACCACCCGCGCCGCGGCCAAACGCGCCTATAAAGAAGCGGGTATCACAAAGCCCAGGGATCAGATCAGTCTCTTTGAGGTGCATGACTGCTTTTCGATTACCGAATTGGTCACGATGGAAGATCTTTTCATTTCGGATGAAGGCCGCGCGGTATTTGATATCATGGACGGATTCTATGATGCTGACGGGAAAATTCCCTGCCAGATTGACGGTGGCCTCAAATGTTTTGGTCACCCGATCGGTGCATCCGGCCTTCGCATGATTTACGAAATGTATCTGCAGATGAACGGCCGTGCTGGTGAAAGACAGCGTCAGGACGAACCGGTTTTCGGCATGACCCATAATCTGGGGGGCTTCCCGCATCAGAATATCTGCTCTTTGACGATTGTCGGCAAAGAAGGCGCCTGACATATTCATTCAGCAAAAGACAAAAAACCCGGCTTTACCAGCCGGGTTTTTCTTTGCCGTAAGAACATCAAAAATGCGTGGGTGATTTCGACCGCTTCCGCTAGTATCCTGATAATGCATTTTGCATCAAAGGATCACGCCAGTGAAATTTCATACCCTCCCCATCGAAAAAATATATGTGCCGACAGCTCGAAAAAAATTGCTCGATGAAAGCAAAGTGGAAGTCTTGGCGGAAGACATTCTTGAAAATGGCCAGAAAACACCTATTCAGGTTCGGCAAGGCAAAGACCGGTATGTCCTTGTCGAGGGATATCATCGACTGCAGGCCTGCCATTTATTAGGGGAAGAAACCATCAACGCCTATTTGGTCCAGGCTAAAAAATTCTAAAAACCCAGTAGTCACAAAAAAGGGGTAGACTTACGTCCACCCCTTTCATCGTTATACCAAGTGGTATTAGAAGGACAGTGCTGTCCCTACGAAGAAGATCGTAGCTTCGTCGCCTTCTGTACCAACAAGAGCGTCTTCGCCTTTGAAATACTGAACACCACCGAACGCTGTGATACCTGGGCCGAGGATGTATTTACCACCGACGACAACCGCATCAAGCTCACCGTCTGCTGCGTTATCAAGTTCTACGCGTGCATACTGAACACCAACTGTCCAAGGGCCCTGACCATAAGTCACACCCAGGTTCCAGTCATGACGTTCACGGTCTTGTGTGTCTGCGTCATTGTCTGTGAATTTGTAAGCACCACCGACTTTAAAGCCTGCGAAACCAACCTGAACACCCGCTGAAATCTCTTCCAGATCATCAATTGTTGAAGATGTGATGATGTCATAACCAAGAGACGCCTTAACAGAAACACTGTTGAAAGTGTTGATGTAGTTTACGCCAACAGAATAGGCTTCGTCTTCAACGCCTTCATCCTGAATTGGTGTGTACGGGCTGTTACCGCCAGATGTACCCGTTTCTTCGTCCGCATCAGGTGTATATGACGCACCGATCTGGAAACCAGAGAAACGAGGTGTGAAATAAGTGATTTTATCCGCGTCACTAACTTCAGTTGGGGCTGTTGATGGTGTTGTAAATCCGCCGGCTTCCGCATTTGGATCGTTAAGACCCCATGCTACAACTGGTTCTGGAGATGCAAAGTGCATCAAATATGCCGCGCTGTTTTCTGAACCGATATTGACGCGACCGAAGGCGCCTTCAACAAACATGAAAGTTTCGTCAACCTGATCGCCTGTTGCGCGCGCTTCAAGCTGAATGTTCACACCAAACTTCAAACCGTTGTCCAGAACTGTCGAACCAGTGAAGTGCACTTCACCTTCGTGACGAATGTCAGTTGGAAGCTGGTTTGTGTCTGTATCATAGTCTGCCGCTATGAAAGACGTCTGGAGGTAACCACCCAGGCTTAGTTTGATTTTGTCTGCCGCATTCGCGGAACCTGTAGTCAGGGCTGTCGCAGCAAGCAAGGCTGTCGTACCCAATACGATTTTTTTCATCTTTATCTCCACTCCCACCTGCGGGAGCTAAACTGTGTTTGAGGGAAGGCCACAGAGGCCCTTACGGCACGACGAGAAGAATCATGCTGCTCCTTCTTTTACTTCCGATCCGGCATCAAATAGAAGTGATGATGGTCACACGTGCTAAGCAGCAAAAATCTGATCTTTCAGATGTGCCTTTTCAGCAACAGTACAAATTCAGACATTCCAGTCGCTCAAATAGACGCCAACAAGCGCCGAACTCAGCCATTTTTGGGTCAACGGAGCATTTCATGCGACCCGTAAAGAACAGCAGTTGCGTTTCTAAGGCGGCTCCAAAAATGTATGGATTGTGACCCTTCGTTCATCAGGATAGAGCATCAGAACCTAATTTGGGGGTAGCAGGTACGCGTCCTGCCAAGGTCACCATCTCTTTTAACAAACATGAGTACCAACCTGATCGAACCTTCCCTGAAAGGATGCTGTTCTTTGAGACTTCAGACATCAACGCCTATTTGGTCCAGGCTAAAAAATTCTAGAAACCCAGTAGTCACAAAAAAGGGGTAGACTTAACTCCACCCCTTTCATCGTTATACCAAGCGATATTAGAAGGACAGTGCTGTCCCTACGAAGAAGATCGTAGCTTCGTCGCCTTCTGTACCAACAAGAGCGTCTTCGCCTTTGAAATACTGAACACCACCGAACGCTGTGATACCTGGGCCGAGGATGTATTTACCACCGACGACAACCGCATCAAGCTCACCGTCTGCTGCGTTATCAAGCTCTACGCGTGCATACTGAACACCAACTGTCCAAGGGCCCTGACCATAAGTCACACCCAGGTTCCAGTCATGACGTTCACGGTCTTGTGTGTCTGCGTCATTGTCTGTGAATTTGTAAGCACCACCGACTTTAAAGCCTGCGAAACCAACCTGAACACCCGCTGAAATCTCTTCCAGATCATCAATTGTTGAAGATGTAATGATGTCATAACCAAGAGACGCCTTAACAGAAACACTGTTGAAAGTGTTGATGTAGTTTACGCCAACAGAATAGGCTTCGTCTTCAACGCCTTCATCCTGAATTGGTGTGTACGGGCTGTTACCGCCCGATGTCCCCGTTTCTTCGTCCCCATCAGGTGTGTATGACGCACCGATCTGGAAACCAGAGAAACGAGGTGTGAAATAAGTGATTTTATCCGCGTCACTAACTTCAGTGGGGGCTGTTGATAGTGTTGTAAATCCGCCGGCTTCCGCAGTTGGATCGTTAAGCCCCCATGCTACAACTGGTTCTGGAGATGCAAAGTGCATCAAATATGCCGCGCTGTTTTCTGAACCGATATTGACGCGACCGAAGGCGCCTTCAACAAACATGAAAGTTTCGTCAACCTGATCGCCTGTTGCGCGCGCTTCAAGCTGAATGTTCACACCAAACTTCAAACCGTTGTCCAGAACTGTCGAACCAGTGAAGTGCACTTCACCTTCGTGACGAATGTCAGTTGGAAGCTGGTTTGTGTCTGTATCATAGTCTGCCGCTATGAAAGACGTCTGGAGGTAACCACCCAGGCTTAGTTTGATTTTGTCTGCCGCATTCGCGGAACCTGTAGTCAGGGCTGTCGCAGCAAGCAAGGCTGTCGTACCCAATACGATTTTTTTCATCTTTATCTTTATCTCCACCGACACAGCAGACGCTGAGTGTGTTCAAGGAAAGGCCAAGAGACCCGTATCGCGCATCAAGAAGAACGTGCTTTTCCTACTTTTACTTCCGATCCGGCATCAAATAAAAGTGTTGATGAACTCACGTACCAAGCAGCAAATAATCTGAACTTTCGGATGTGCCTTTTCGGCAACATTACAAATCTGTACATTTTGGTCGCCAAATGGACTCCAAAAGGTCCGCAGCTCAGCCGTTTATTAGGTCAACGCTACATTTCATATACGCGGCGAATAAAAGCGCTTGCGTTTTCAGGGCCGTTCCAAATATGTATAGGCAGTGGCCCCGTAGCTCATCAGGATAGAGCATCAGATTCCTAATCTGGGGGTAACAGGTTCGAGTCCTGTCGGGGTCACCATCTCTATTGAAACATGGTGACCGACCTGCTGGAATTCCGCGAAGCCTCTTAAAGGACGCAGTTCTTTGTGAACTCAGCCAACTCATTTGTTGACCAGTCACCTTTTGGCTTTTCTTTCATCGCGTCGCACCATTCTTTACTGCCAACTTCGGGCGAGCAAGCAGATACAAGAACAGAAAAAGCAATTAAAGCAAAAACGCTTACCAAAGATTTGATAACAGACGGCATTACTGCCTCCTCAGTTAAAAAAGGCGTGAGTGTAAAACTCACGCCTGATTAGATGGATTATTTGCTTTCGATTGTAATAACCGCACGACGGTTTTTCTGGTTCTTAACGCCATCCGCTGTTGGCACGCCAAGACGGTCTTCACCGTAGCTCCGCATGATCACATTTTTCGGATCAAGTCCCATGTCCATCGCCATGACTGCCAGGGCTTCTGAACGACGGGTTGAAAGCTCTTTGTTGTAGGCTGCGGAACCAGAAGTATCCGTATAACCTGCAATTGTTACGCGAGGGCGTTTAAAGTTGCTGACATATCCAACAGCCTCTTTAATTTTGCTGTCTGATCCAGGAAGCATTTTAGTGCTGTCAAACTGGAACAGGATTTCCCAGCTTTTTGCTTCAGCCATTGCTGGCTTCGGTGCAGGGGCTGGCGCTGCTGGTTTTGCAACCATCATTGCTTTATCAACTTCAGCCATTGCAGCAATGAAGGCATCGCGACACGCGGCGATATGGTCAGGCTGGAAATTTTCTTCCTGTTCCTGAACCCAGCAATCGAAGCTGGTTTGAGCGCGCGCAAGCTGTGCTGTTGCTTTCTGCGGAGCTGTTGTGCTCAAAGCTTGCAGGAGGCGACCATGAGCGCCGTTCATCACAGACTGACGATCTTTTGGGATACTCCAGTTCCGTGGATCGTAAGGCGCCACCGCTGCACCAGAAGCTGCGACCATCGCTTTTTCAGCGAAGCGATCCGAGTCTGTATAATCGCCCTCTCCATATTCCCCTTTTGAGAGAGTAATATAATCGGCATAAAGTGCCTTGTTGAAGGCCGATCCAGTTGCATCCAGGTGCTCGGCTTCACCAAGTTTACCACCACAGGCTGCGAGGGCCATAGATGCTGCTCCAAGAACAGCAAGGGTAATTACGTTTTTCATATCTCTCCCCTAAATTTGTATAGGACTGGTCAAAAATTAATACTGTATGAGCTTGTTCTTCAATGTTGAAAGCGAATAATTAGATTATTCAACAAATACTCAAATGAATCTCTCCGCCATTAATAAAAAGCTACTATGTCTTTCCTTAGATGAAAATAAGAAACTGAAAACAATAATCAACAAAGAGTGACAAAAATGAACCAGTTTTCATACTTTTGTAAAACCTGAGCAAGAAAAAGCCGCTATTTTTATAAACTTGTTACTCGGTTCATTAAAATCCACTGATTACAAATAGTATCCCGCATTTTTATTTTAACACCGGGCGTGCGGCGTATGCGCCCCCTGTAGGCTGCCCCCAAGGACCCCGGCTTGAAATGACAACCCACTTAAGAGGGTATCGACTTTTTTGAGTGATTTCGACGTGCTCCCCGCGCTTCAGGGAAACGATCAGCTGTCCCTTTACCGAACTTTTTTGAAGGTTGCATCTGACGGCATCAGCGGGAAGCCAGATGGATGTCGGCACCTGCCCCTGAATACGATGCCGTGCCTCCGTCCCCCGTTTTTTCTTCAGGTAGCAATCCCCTGAAAATACCTGACCAGCATCTCCGTTGACAGAAAGCTCGATCATACCGTCGATCGCAAAGGCCTGCGACGCACCAAAAAGGACCAGAAGTCCCAAAAGCACACTTAAGACGCCAGTTTTTGTATAATTTCTGTTCATTCGGGGAAATTATAACAGATTAATGGCAAAAAAAAGAAAGGCCAGCGTCAAGCTGGCCATTTTCTCCTGATTGTTAAAGGATCCTAACCGGAACCTAGGATGTTTCGGGCAGATCGATATCCAGGATCGTCATGTGAAACGCGAAAGAAATTTCGCCTTCATCTTCGTCGCGATACACAACGCCTATGAATTCATCCCCAAGCATCACTTCCGCAGTCCCGTCAGACGGACGACGTTCTTTAACAACAAAGTTTTCGTTTCCGAATTTTTCGCGCAAGTAACGTTGTACGCGCAATGATTCTGTACGTGTCATGGTCCGCTCCAGCCTATTGCAGAACTTCAAGGCTATCCGCAATAGGGCCTTTCAGACCCTGACGGATTACACATTTTACTTTGGTATCGACGCCGAAATTTTCCATTTCAACTTCAGAACGTTCCAGCATATTGGTGTGAATAAAAACATCAGCGCCGCCACTATCCGGTGTAACAAAACCGTATTTATGTTCAGGAACAAAAGTCGTGACAACACCTTCGATTTCGACCGCTTGCCCCACGGGACTTGCACCAGCGCCTTCTTCAGGCTCGTGAATGGCGGCAACCTGCGGGCCTCTATCTCCTTCAGCCAGATCACAGATGATCCGCATACCTTCTACAAATTCGGTATAGGACGTGTCCTGTAAAACCGAAATATGGATAAAGGCATCTGGGGAGCCATCTGATGGCGAGACAAAACCAAACCCTTTGGCTTCGTCGAAGAATTTGACAGTTGCTGCAATTTTCTTGCGAACAACCCTAGAAGATTTGCGATCACTCATCCGTTACGGACCTCATTCATTAAATATTCCCCTGCAATACAGAAAAACAGGGCAAAGCTCAATCGTTTCTGTTCAATTAATCCAGTAATTGAACAGAAACGTTACTTTTATGCATAAACCGAAGCCTTATTGACCCACATTATATTGGGCAATCGCTGTCTCAACAAGCCTTACCATGTCAGCCTGCAGACCAACCGGTCCGGTATAAATCCACTCACTCTCATCAACATCCCGGGCAATCGCCCCTTCTTTAAGCGCCTTCGGAACATCCTCCATGGAATGTGGCCCCTCAGCAGAAAACAGGCCCAGCACGATTGTCATACGGCTTGGATCAGATCTCTTTTTAGCCCAATCACGGACAAAAGGTTCTTCTTCCAGAAATACTTCTCTCACATTAGCGAACCGATCCGTATCGCGCAGAGCATTCGCATGAAAAAGGGTCGCATTTCGAGACGCTGACGACTTCGATGATCCATGAGCCGCTATAACAATATCGGCCTGGGCTTCTTGAATGCCATGCTTTTCACAGGCTTCCCGCACAACCTTCAGCAGCAGACCACTCATTTGCGGCAAAACACCAACCGGGGGACATATCATGACCTGCCCCCGTTCATCCTGCACCTGATTGTGTTTCATTCCGAAAAGTTGCCGAATTTTCGGTCCTGAAAAATAGCCATCACTCATGAAAAAAGGAACGATAAAGAAATCGCCTTTTGGTCTCTGTGGAAGCGGGGCACCATCGGAAAGAAAATAGGTCATGACATCTAAAAAATGACCTTTTTCGCGCAATATTTCAGCGTGATCGGTCATGGCTTTTTTCGCCTGATCAGTTTCGTTGGACCCGTGGCCAACAAGCAATAAGGAGGGCAATTTTTTAATTTTTTCTCTCACTACAGTCTGGTGCCTGCCCTTCCATATGATGAACCTTTTCCGATCTTCAAGACACCTCCTTAAGATCAAAAGAAAAGCGAGTTTCGTGTAATTCCGTTCACTTCCCGGATAATGATTCTGCATCGTGGAACACTACGGCAGAATTATGTGATGTGTAACAGGAAGACTACTCTCACTTAGCGGGCATTTGGGCAAATAGACCCGACGTTTCCACCAAAATCCGATTAGCACATTGGAAATAACACTGTTTTGTTTCATCAAGTCTGAACATCGTGTTGAAATCACTAATAATCCGTGCTTAAGTTACCTCAATTGTTCCTAAAGAAAACAATAGACATCCACAGGGTAAGGGAGACCTACTATTATGATTAAAAAGACATTATTGTCTGTAGCTGCTGTAACGACCGTTGCAGGCTTCGCATTTGGTGCAAGTGCCGCCGATATGGTGGACGGACCAAAAGTAAAATGGAACCTTTCCGTTTGGGGTAAGCAGCGGGCATTTACCAAGGGTATTGAAACCCTCCGCGACATGGCCGATGAACGCACTGGCGGCAAATTCAAAATCAAGATCCATTATGGTGAGGCCCTCTCAAAATCCAGAGAAAACCTTGACGGTATCAAGCTTGGTGCCTTTCAGATGGCAATGTTCTGTTCTCCTTACCACCCAGACAAAAACCCAACACTGACGGGTCTGGATCTTCCGTTCCTCCCATTCCCTAACTTACGGGTTCAGGCCGCTGTGCATGATGCATACTACCAGCACCCAGAAGTAGCCAAAGATCTGGCACGCTGGGATGCTTACCTCCTGATGAGCTCTCTTCTGCCTCAGTACGAGTTCACTGGCGTTGGCAAACCACCACGGACTTTGGAGGACTGGAAAGGAAAGCGGGTTCGCGCATTGGGCGGCATTGGTAAAGCAATGACAAAACTCGGCGCTGTCCCAACAACAGTGACAGCTTCAGAAACCTATACATCACTGGAACGCGGTACTGTTGAAGCAGCATCCTTTCCGTTCACATACGCCCACGTTGCGTACAAACTGACGGATGTTGGTAAATGGTATACAGCGAACCTCTCACCAGGCGCAGTAAACTGCCCGGTTGTTGTAAACGTTCCCGCATGGAAAGCTTTGCCAGAACAGTACCAGAAACTCCTTTTGGAGGCCAAAGCGCCTGCTTATGATGCGTTGATTTCTGCCTATGAAGCCGCAGATGCGAAAAACCTTCCAATGATGAAGGAAAAAGGCCTTGAGGCTATCACATACTCAGACGAAGAGCTGGCTGCATTCCGCAAAGCGGGCGCAAAACCAGTTTGGGACGATTGGCTTGCAAGCATGAAAGAAAAAGGACTTCCTGGTGAGGAACTTCTGGATCTCATCATGACAACTGCCGCGAACGCGTCTAAGTAAGACTGTATCCAATCAAGGGGTCTGATTTTTCAGGCCCCTTCTTTTATTGAAATATCATCATGATCACACAAAATGCTAGTTCGGGCCCGCCTCCGACAGGGGCGTTGGCTGCTTTTGATCGCTTGTTTTCAAGGTTCGAAAATATCCTCAACGCTTTTTCGGCAATTGCCATCTTTGGCGTTATGCTTCTTGGTGTAACTCAGGTATTTGGCCGTAAATTCTTCAGTTTGCCCATTCCGGGTTACATTGATTTCATTGAGCAGAGCATGGTTGTTTTTGCCTTTTTTGGCATCGCTTACTGCCAGCGTCTGGGCGGGCACGTTCGTATGGACTTGTTCATGGCCAAATTCAAAGGAAGAATGCTTTATTTCTTTGAAGCTTTTGCCACAATTGTGGGTCTTTTCGTGATTACGATCCTGATCGAAAACAGCTGGCTGCATTTTATGCGCGCTTATGAGTTTGGCGATTCCACAATGGATATCGGGCTCCCAATCTGGCCAGCGAAATTAATCATTCCACTTTCATTCTGTGTCTTGTGGGTTCGGTTTGCCGTTCAAACTGTCGGGTTCATAAGACTGTTCATCTTCCCCTATGCCCAGATTATTGCTGTTCCCGTTATTGAAGATGTGGAAGAACAGGCCCGCCATGAAATTGCGGATGCTTTGGGTGAAGAAGCCGCTGCAAAAGCTCGGTTTGATGAAAATTACAGACGAAAAAACAAAAATAAGAGTGGAGGAGAAGAATAATGGAACTTGATCCACTCACAACTGGCGTCATTGGTATGGGCGCCCTTATGTTGATGGTGTTCTTGGGTGTTCGCGTCTATATCGCAGCCACCATGGTCGGCATGCTGGGCATTGTTTCAATCATTGGCTGGGACGCCGGAACCGGTATTGTTGGAACCATTCCCCATTCGAAATCGACGCTCTATTCCCTTAGTGTTTTGCCAATGTTCATCCTGATCGGGTATTTGGCATTTCACGCAGGCATTACAACGTCTGCTTTTGATGCCGCCAAAAAATGGTTTGGCTGGGTTCCGGGCGGACTGGCTGTAGCGACTGTCTTCGCCGCTGGTGGTTTTGCTGCCGTCTCGGGCGCAAGTACGGCAACAGCGGCTGTGTTCAGCCGGGTTGCCATCCCGGAGATGCTGAAAGCCGGATATGATAGACGGCTTGCAGCCGGCGTCGTTGCCGCGGGCGGAACGCTTGCATCCCTGATCCCTCCCAGCGCCATTCTGGTGATTTACGCCATTATCGTGGAACAATCCGTTGGCGCCCTTTTGCTGGCCGGTTTCATTCCCGGCATCGTATCGGCGTTAATCTACGCCGTGATCATCATGGGCCGGGCGACCGTGAACCCAAAATTGGGCCCACCTGTCCGGGGATATACCTTCTCTGACCGAATGAAATCTCTGCCGGGTACATTGCCGATCGTCGCGGTTATTGCGATTATCTTCAGTGCCATTTATGGCGGTTGGGCAACACCGACGGAAGCAGGTGCACTTGGTGCGTTTGTGGTCTTCATTCTGGCCCTGATACACGGTATGCGCACCAAAGCGCTCAAGGATGCTTTGTTTGAAACAGCAAAACTGTCCGTAATGATCTTTTCGATTATTTGGGGCGTTTTAGTGTTCGTTCGCTTCCTGGGCTTTTCCGGCCTGCCTGAAGCGTTTGCCGAGTGGATTTTAGGGCTTCCCCTGCCGCCAACCATGATCATTGTCATGATCCTGTGTGGGTATGCAATTCTGGGTATGTTTATGGATGCAATCGGTATGCTTCTTTTAACATTGCCAGTTGTATATCCGGCGGTTATTGGACTGGGTTATGATCCAATCTGGTTTGGTATCATCGTCGTTAAGATGGTTGAAATCTGCTTGATTACACCACCGATCGGATTGAACTGTTATGTCGTTAATGGGGTTCGACCGGATATCCCCTTAGCGGACGTGTTCCGCGGGATCGGGCCGTTCTTTGTCGCGGACGTTCTGACGGTCGCGCTGTTTATCGCCTTCCCATCTCTCATCCTTTGGCTGCCGCAGCAAATGCTGAATTAGCCATAGATTGATCCAGAGACATAAAACGCCCGGCATTCCCTGTCGGGCGTTTTTTTTGTCCTGTTAGATACCCTTGCGAAACCACAAGAATTCAGGCAGTCTGAAAACAATCAAAAAATAATAAAAAATGGAGACTTTCCAATGGATTTTTCGTTGTCTGAAGAACAAGAAGCCATCCGCGACAATGTAGCGGCCTTATGCAGCCGTTTTGACGATGCCTATTGGCGAGACAGGGATAGAACCGGCGAGTTTCCCAACGATTTTCACAAAGCAATGGCTGATGCTGGATGGCTTGGTATCACAATGCCGGAAGAATATGGCGGTGCGGGATTAGGCGTGACAGAAGCGGCCATAATGATGCACGAAGTTGCCAAATCATCAGGGGGTATGTCGGCGGCGTCCTCCATTCACATCAATATATTCGGCCCTCACCCCATCGTTGTCTTTGGCAACGAAGAACAGAAAAACCGGTTTTTGCCACCCCTGATCAAAGGGGAAATCAAATCCTGTTTTGGCGTCACCGAACCCAATGCCGGTCTGAACACGACCAGCCTGCAAACCCGCGCAGTGAAAAACGGTAATCATTATATCGCCAATGGCCAGAAAATGTGGACAACAACCGGTCAGGAAGCCGACAAGATCATGCTGCTTGCCCGAACAACCCCGAAAGAGGACTGTAAAAAATCAACGGATGGTCTCTCATTGTTTTTTACGGATCTGAACCGTGAATATTGTGATGTCCGCGTTATCGAAAAGATGGGCCGAAAATCAGTTGATTCCAATGAGGTTTTCATTAACGACCTGCCCATTCCGGAAGAGGACTTGATCGGGGAAGAAGGCAAAGGCTTTTATTACCTCCTGCACAGCTTAAATCCGGAAAGAGTGCTGGTGGGCGTTGAAGGGGTCGGTCTTGGCATGAACGCGCTGAAACGGGCCGCCTCTTACGCAGCTGAACGGGAAGTATTCGGTCGCCCGATTGGTCAAAATCAGGGTATTCAACATCCTCTCGCCGAAAATTGGATGGAACTGGAAGCGGCCCTGCTCATGGCGATGAAAGCCGCTTACCTGTATGACAATGGCGAAGAATCCGGCACCTATGCCAATGCGGCTAAATATTTAGGAGGTGAGGCTGGTTTCAAAGCGTGCACACAGGCGGTCATGACCCATGGCGGTGTTGGATATGCAAAAGAATTTACGGTTGAAAGGCTGATGCGCGAAGTCATGATTTGCCGGATCGCTCCGGTGAGTCCTCAGTTGATTTTATGCTACATCGCCGAAAAGGCCCTTGGTTTACCGAAGTCTTACTAGGAGAAAGCGTATGCATATCCGGGACTTTGCACATCGCACACCCAACAAGCCCGCCATCATTATGGCAGGTTCAGGAGAGACAATCACTTACAAGGAGTTGGACGAGCGGTCCAACCGTACGGCCCAATATTTTCGGTCGTTAGGACTTGAGATCGGAAGCCATATTGCCTTCTTAATGGAAAACCATAGCCGGTTTCTTGAAATTTGCTGGGCGGCACAGCGGGCGGGCCTATATTACACAGCGATTTCTTCGCGGCTTTCAGCAGATGAAGCCAGTTACATTGTTAAAGATTGTGGCGCACGGCTTTTCATCACCTCAGCAGCCAAAGCTGATTTGGCAGACGCGTTGATAAACTCCGTCAATTCCGTCGACACCTGGCTAATGCTGGATGATACACGGCCGGGCTACTTATCGTATGAAACCGAAATTTCCAATTTCCCCAACACGCCGCTTGCTGATGAATGTGAAGGCGCTGATATGCTGTATTCATCGGGGACAACAGGCAAACCCAAGGGGATTAAGCCCGCCGAAATTGGAAATCCGATCGGCTCGGAAGATAACCTCTACAATGTACTGAAAGGGCTCTACGGCTTTCATCAGGACGTACGCTACCTGTCGCCGGCACCGCTATATCATGCGGCACCACTGCGATACAACATGCGGGTACAGCGTTTTGGGGCAACCTGTATCATTATGGAAAATTTCGATGCGGAAGAATATCTTAAACTGGTAGAGCAGTACAAAATCACCCATGGCCAACTTGTCCCTACCATGTTTGTCAGAATGCTCAAGTTGCCCGAAGAAATACGCCTTAAATATGATGTTAGCAGCCTCGAGGTCGCAATTCACGCTGCCGCCCCATGCCCACAAGCCGTCAAACAAAAGATGATGGACTGGTGGGGCCCTATTATTCACGAATATTACGGGGGAACCGAAGGCAATGGGTACTGTACCGTCAACCCACAAGAATGGCTTGCGCATCCCGGTACGGTGGGCCGGGCTGTTATTGGCACACTTCATATTGTTGGTGAGGATGGCGAAGAATTGCCAAACGGCGAAACCGGAACAATCTATTTTTCTGACGGAAAGGATTTTTCCTATCACAATGATCCGGAACGGACCGCCGAGAACTACAATAGCAAAGGGTGGAGCACGTTAGGAGACGTTGGATATATTGACGATGATGGTTTTCTCTTTTTGACCGACCGAAAGAGTTACATGATTATTTCAGGGGGCGTGAATATATATCCTCAAGAAATTGAAGATCTTCTGATTACGCACCCAAAAGTCTATGATGCGGCCGTATTTGGCGTACCGAATGAAGATTTTGGTGAAGAAGTCAAAGCTGTCATCCAACCAGTTGAATGGTCAGAAGCAACACCGGACCTTGCCGCAGAGCTGACCGAATTCTGCCGGAGTAAAATAAGTCACGTCAAATGTCCGAGATCCATCGATTTCGAGAAAGAGCTTCCCCGTCATCCAACGGGGAAACTCTATAAACGACTTTTAAAAGATCGATACTGGCAGAAAGGCGTCGTACCGGCCTGATACATTGAGCACCGTTCGCGCCCGCCGGGCATTGCTCAGGAACGGTTAGGAGGCCAACCGGGCGGTGTCATCGAATATGGCCATATTCTTCAACGTCTGAAGGGCTGCGTTAGCGGCTTCTTGGCCTTTAAGGACAAAGTGGTCTCGGTAAAAGTCCATATGCGCCGGAACTTCCTGAAAATTATGCGGTGTCAAAACGACAGAAAGAACAGGAACGCCGCTATCAAGCTGGACCCGCATCATGCCTTCCAGAACAGTCGCCGCAACAAAATCATGACGGTAAATGCCACCATCCACGATCAAGCCAGTGGCCATAACCAGGTCATATTGTCCGGTTGCTATAATTTTTTGTGCCATCAGAGGGATTTCCAAACTTCCCGGCACATCAAATACTGTGATGTCCTGCGCGTCTATTCCGCCTTTCACCATATCATCAGTGAAAGACTGGCTCGCTTTTGAAACAATATCGATATGCCAGTTTGCCTGAATTATCGCTATTTTTCGGGATGAGCTTTTGACCTGAGACAGGACACCAGACGATTTTTTATTATCTTGGATCATTTTTTTGCCTTGTGTTAGTGACTATCAAAAACTCAAGGCAAGAAACCATGAACGCTGCCGCAGATACAAGCCTGCTAGCCTTCATTAGTCTGTTCTCTTCCATCCGGACTATAACCGTCGGCTCTGGATTCACACCAGATCTGCTGACCCTGCATAACAGGCGCTCGCGGGCTTTGATCCGAAGACCATTACCGCCGGTAGGGACTTTCACCCTGCCCTGAGAACATTACACCCTCATCGAGAGGTAATATTGACTATATCTTTCCATATAAAGGAGGAATTATCAAGAGAGCAAAAATGCTGCAATGGCTTAAGAAAGAGCGGCTCGCAGATCAGCAAGACTGATAGGTTTGGTATAACTTTGAACGGAGACCAGCCCTTTAGCGCTTCCAATGGTTTTAGCGAAGTCAACATAGTGAGGATTATATCCCGTAACGACCATGATCTTGGCGTCACAGCCCTGCTCCGCGAGCCAGTTTACCAGTTCAATCCCCTCGACACCCGGCATAACCATATCCAGAATAATTACGGTCGGCTTGAAGCTAAGATACGATTCTTTAAACACATCCGCCTGATCTGTCACACTGACTTCATAGCCCAAGCCTTCAGCAACCTGACGGACAAAATCGGCAAACATCTTCTCATCATCAATGATTAACGCACGTTTTTCACTCATTGCTTTACTGACTGTCTTTCCATACCTTCTCCCACGATACATTACGTTACGCGGATGGGAGTCTTCAATGTCTGAAGAAGAATTCACCATAATTGTTAAAGAAGCAATTAATTATAATCAACTAAACCGGTATTTTTTATCAAAAACCGGCAAGATAGACACGGCAAAAGATCATTTTGATCTGACACCGGATTTAGAAAGCATACGCGCTGACAAGGCTTCGGATGGTGGTTTGAAACTCTCTCACGCCCAACGTCGCATGTTAATTTTGCTGGTTGCACTTTGGGATGGGCGGTATGCAGATGACATTTTCAACGAAGGGATCGGTAGTCTTGGTAAAATGATTCACTCAATGGATCGCGGAAACCGTGAGCTTTTTGCAGATTTGATTGTGACTTACCCAGGCTGGGGTTCATAAACGTATTCGAGATAAGCCCCTGTTAAGAATATGGAACCTAACCTACATATAACCTGTGCCTTACTAGATGGCCGGCAACGAAATCGAGAAAGAAATATACGATGATGGATTGGAACAAGCTCCTTTCAACCAAACGGTTCAGTCAGGACACTATAGATCCCATTTCGGCGTCTCGCAGTCCCTTTCATAAAGATCAGGACCGAATCGTTTTTTCCTCAGCGTTCCGCAGGCTTCAGGACAAAACGCAGGTTCATTCCCTCATTGAAAGCGATTATGTCCGGACCCGCCTTACCCATTCGATGGAAGTCGCATCGGTCGGCCGATCTTTGGGAGCCAACGCCGGACAGGTTATCATTGACCGATATCTTAAGGGGACAAACTACACTCCTGCAGAATTTGGCCATATTGTCTCTGCAGCCTGCCTTGCCCATGACATTGGAAACCCGCCTTTTGGTCACTTTGGTGAGGATACTATGCGCCACTGGTTTGAAACCGGTCCCTTGAAACAGGGGCATCTGGACGAACTGACAGACGCCGAGCAACGGGATTTCCTTGAATTTGAAGGCAATGCCCAAGGGTTTCGCATCCTGACCAAGCTGCAAAACTGGCGGAATAATGGAGGGCTTCGCCTGACCTATGCCACCTTAGGCACGTTTATGAAATATCCCCGGATTTCAAGTGTCAGCAACCTGATCGAAGATGATTACGCGGGGAAAAAATTTGGAATTATGCAATCCGAACTGGACAGCTTTAAAGAGATTGCATCTGATCTTGGCCTTATTCAAAGGGGCCATGAAAGTTACTGGTGCCGGCATCCACTGACCTATCTGGTCGAAGCCGCTGACGATATCTGCTATTCGGTTGTCGATATTGAGGATGGTTTTAAACTGGGCCGCCTCGAATTTGCCGAAACAGAAGACATTATGCTCCGTATTTTAGGGAATGCTCCGCATCGATATACTGAGCTCACTGAGAAGTCTGAGAAAATTTCCTATCTGAGGGCAAAATGCATCGGCCATCTGATCGGCGAAGTTTCGCAGATTTTTGCTGATAATGAAAAGGTCATTCTGGAGGGAAACTACAAAGGGGATTTACTCCACCATTCATCAAATGCATCCATTTTTTCAGAGATTGAAAATCTATGTAAAAGACATATTTTTAATCATAAGGAACGGATACAGGCAGAATTGAGAGGGTCTGAAATTCTCACCTCTATTCTAGACGCTCTGTTTACAGCCAATCTGGAATGGGAAGCCTTCGACGCAAATGGAACAAAGCTTTCACCACGTTCCCATGTGATTTTGAACCTCTTTCCCGATAAGGAAAAGAAACCACGTTATGAATGGCTTCTGGAGATGACAGATTTTGTCTCTGGTATGACAGACTCTTTTGCCGTTCGGCAGTTCAAAGACCTAAAAGGCTACATTTAGTAGTAATTAATTTTTTTTGAACTACCTGAACGCGGGCCCTTATGAATTCATTAATACATTTTTGTTAATTTAGGTAACGCTTAATTTCTTTTCTCCTTTCAGAAGGGGTGGTCCTTTAATGCATTACCGTGATCCCAATATTGGAGAGCGGATTGAAAATCTGTTCAGCACAATGACCGTTTCGTCCCGCGTGACAACGGCCAGAACAGTGGCGCATGACTTCGCGTCCGGGACAATGGATGCAGATGACTACAAACTGGCCGAACAACTGCTGGCTTTTCTCGTCAATGACATCGAAGAAGATGTTCGGCAAGCTATTGCAGAACAAGTTCAAAGCTATCCTGATTTACCCAAAGAAATCGCCATGCAACTCGCAATGGATATAAATAGCGTTTCCCTGCCAATTTTGAAAAACTCTACCGTTCTAGAGGATCGCATTCTTATCCAAATCCTCAAATATGCAGAGGATATACGTCAAGTGGCGATTGCCTCGCGCTCCGAGTTAAGTGAAACAGTGACCGATGCAATAGCCGAATTTGGCTGTTACGATGCCATTGTTACATGTCTGGATAATGAAACGGCGACAATCGGGCGCCATGGTTTTAACAATATCATTATTCGATTCACCCACGACGATGAAATCCATGAACTCATTGTGAAACGCCCCCACCTGCCAACGGAAACAATCAACCAACTCAGTCACATTATTTCCGAAGAACTAAAAGAAAAACTGTTTCAGACCTATCCGATCCCTGAAGAAGTCGCGACACGGATCATGACAAATGCTCAGGAAAAAACGCTATATGACCAGATAAAACGCCGGAACAGCTTAATCGACAAACAAAAGGCCGGAAGGCAGCTCTTCGCGGACGGACGCTTATCGCCTACCCTCATCCTGCGGAGCCTGCTGGAAAATGACCTGACCTTCTTCACAATTGGCCTGTCGCTCGTCTCTGGTATATCTATTCGTCGGGTAACGGCCCTCGTTTCTGACAGAGGACCTCTGGGCCTGAAACGTCTCTACGAAAAAGCAGAGCTTCCCCCCTATCTTTATCTGGCTTACAAGACCGCATTACAGGAAAGTGCGAAAATGAAGTCCCAGCACCCACATAGCAATGTCCGCAGTAAACAAGGAGCAATGATCCAGAAGATCGCCCGTGCTTACAATTTTGACGAAACGATTTCGATGGAGAATCTGCTGGAAAAACTCCTCCCTCATCCCAATATCACTATTGGAGGGGGCCCTTAAATGACCTGCCATAAAAAAGCCGAAATGCCCCAACAGGGTAGGCTGCTAACATCAAGACATTTATTGGAACTACAATAACGTAAAAACTGGCGTTAAAGGCACTGTCAGTAACAATGATCAATTCCCGAAAATTGTCCATAATTGACGTCCAACCACAATCAATGAAGAGAAGGAACAGACAAATTGCGTGTGCTTGTCGCTGACAAACAAGACCTATTTCGTTTCGGACTTATTTCTGTTCTGAAAGAAGTCAGTCCGCAACCGCTAACAATTGATGAAAGCAGCCGCTATAAAGAGCTGATGGAATTGCTGATGGCATTTTCATATGACTTGATTATCGTCAGTGTTGAAATTCTTCAGGGAGAGGGGTTCCAGTCGCTCAATTCTTTTCGGTCCGACTATCCGGAAACGACGGTTCTGGCCCTCACCAGCGACCCTTCCTATCAAGGAACAACAGACGCACGGCTTGCATCCTTTAACAAAATTATCGCAACCACGGCGTCCAAACAAACCTATGTTGATATTTTGAAACCTATTTTACACGGCCCAGCCCGAATAACGCAGAATGTAAAGCCACTGTCATTGAAAGAAAACGCGAACAGTTTTTTGAAAACGCAAGGGCTGACAAACCGTCAAGCGGATGTACTCAACCTGATTGCCGATGGCAAAAGAAATCGTGAAATCGCCCAAATTCTTGGCTTGTCAGAGGGAACCGTAAAAGTCCATGTTACGGCAATTTTTAAAGCGCTCGGTGTAAAAAACCGGACCCAAGCCATGTTGCTAGCGGGCCACGCATCTGAAAAGCCGTCCAAAAAATGAAACGCAACTGAGCCTAGACAAACGACAAGCTGCAGGCCAGAATAGCTTTGATATCAAAATCGGCGCACAAACAAATAACAAGAACGGCAGGGTATTTGATGACCATCACTATTGATTATTACGCGAGCCTTTCCTCCCCCTGGACCTATTTCGGGCATGATCGTTTTTGTGCTCTCGCGAAAAAACATGGCGCAACAGTCAATTTTTGTCCGGCTGAGTTTACCACAATTTTCAGTGCCACAGGCGGGCTTCCTCTGCCAAAGCGGTCACCGGAACGGCGGGCCTATCGATATCAGGAACTCAAACGGTGGCGAGAGGAACTGAATATGCCTCTTAATCTTGACCCTAAATTTTTTCCGGTTCCACATACAAAGGCCGCTCTTGTTTGTATGGCCTTGAAAGCAGAGGGCGGGAATGTCCTTGATCTTGCCAGCGCATATTTAAAGGCCGTCTGGGTGGAAGAGAAGGATATCACAGACGATGCAACCGTCATTCAGGTGGCCAATGATCAAGGCCTTGATGGACAGACCCTTTTCTCGGCTGGACAGTCTGCAGAGATTCAGTCTCAGTATGAACAACTGTCGCTGGACGCGATAAAGAAAGGGGTGTTCGGCGCTCCAAGTTACGTCATTGATGATGAAATATTTTGGGGGCAGGACAGGCTGGTCTTTGTTGAAAAAAAATTAGAGAAAGTCACCAAGCCATGAATTTGGACCCGCAGGCAAAATGGGTTCTGGATATCGCCGAGCAGATAGGCGCACCCCCGTTTGAAGAGATGACAGCAACCGAAGCCAAAGCCGCCTATGAAAAAAGGGCGGTCAAGCTGACGAAAAAAGACGTACCCACAGGAGGCATCACCGACCTTGCAATTGACGGCCCGAACGGCGCGATACCGATCCGCCTGTATACCCCTGTAGACGCCTCTGAGAAACTGCCGGTTCTGGTTTACTACCATGGTGGCGGATGGGTGGTTGGAAGCCCCGATACACATGATGCGCTTTGCCGAATAATAAGTAATCAGGGTCCCTTTATCGTTCTGTCCGTTGACTATCGGATGGGGCCAGAAGCGAAATTTCCTGCGGCCATAGAAGACGCCTATGCTGCCTACCAATGGACAATTGCCTCGATCAAAGACCATGGTGGCGACCCATCCCGCATTGCCGTTGGCGGCGACAGTGCTGGCGGCAACATAAGTGCCGTAATCAGTCTGCTTGCGCGGGATAATTCAATACAGAGCCCGACCGCACAATGGCTTATCTACCCTGCGACAAACATGGAAATGCAAACTGCTTCTCATCGGGATTTTGCTGACGGATATTTTCTGACAAATGCTCTTATGACCTGGTTTCAAAATCATTATTTACGGAGGGCTGACGATCGGAGCGACTGGCGTGCCTCCCCTTTAATAGCCGACTCACTTGCAAACCTTCCGCCCGCGCTTATTCAGACAGCCGGGTTTGACCCTTTGAAGGATGAAGGAAAGGCCTATGCCGACAGAATGAGCGCAGAAGGCAGTAAAGCGGCCTATACTGATTATCCCGGCATGATCCATGGTTTCATTAATCTTGGTGGTGCCATCGATACGGCTCAAGTCGCCATTGATGAAGGGGTAACGTATTTACAGCGGGCTTTTAAACGCTAAGGACACGCGCTCAGAATTTGGCAATTCATTCCGTTGGACCGGATTTAGTTTATGAGAGAAGAAGTTATTTTCCGTGAGGAAACCCATAAAGATGCCGCCACGATTACCGATATCATCAAAAGGGCCTTTGAAAAACACCCTCATAGTGATCAAAAAGAGCATCTTATCGTTCAAAGACTAAGAGATCAGTCTGCCTTGACCTTGTCGCTCGTTGCGGAAGTATCCGGAACGGTCGTTGGCCATATTGCATTTTCGCCAGTAACAATAAATGGTGATTCGCTGGATTGGGTCGGTCTTGGCCCAGTCTCCGTTGACCCGGATTATCAGAATATAGGCATTGGTTCTGGTCTTATAAAAAATGGACTGCGCCGCATCGAAGACTCAAAGGCCAATGGATGTGTTCTGTTGGGAGAACCTGGCTTCTACAGTCGTTTTGGGTTCACAACGTCGATCAAACTGACACTTCCCGATGTGCCCGCTGACTACTTCATGGTGCGTCCCTTTGGGCGTTGTGTACCCACTGGAACTGTAAGTTATCATTCAGCATTTTCCTAAGCGTCCTCCCGGCTTTACCGCAAAATTCCCCCGTGGTTACAATGAATACAGAACAAAAAGGGCTGCAGGATCTAACACCTGCAGCCCTTGATCAGGCTCTATTGATCAACAACTAGCGCCAGCCAACACGGTCAAAGATTTTAACAGCTTCGACCTGTTCAGCCGCGACTTTATCCAAACCAATCGCATCAGCCTTAAAGTTCCCCCAGCCCGCGACGGTTTTATCCAGCTTTACTCCTTGTTTGACTGGATATTCATAGTTGGACGATGCATAAAATTCCTGTGCTTTTGTATCAGACAAAAACTCAATCAACTTTATGGCTTCAGCCTTATTTTTTGCAGATTTCGTAACCGCAGCACCTGAAATATTCACATGCGCCCCCCGATCTTCCTGGTTAGGCCAGAACATGGCGACCTTTTTCACAGCGTCCAACTGAACCTTGTCCTTGGCATTCTGCATTTTGCCGTAATAATAAGTATTGCCGATTGCAACATCACACTCACCGGCAGCCGCGGCTTTAATCTGATCCCGGTCACCCCCTTGAGGCTTCCGTGCAAGATTTTCCTTGATGCCCGCGGCCCATTTTTCCGCTTCAGCCGATCCCTTATGGGCGATCATAGCCGCCAGCATGGACTGATTGTACACATTGCTGGAAGAGCGAACGCAAATACGGCCTTTCCATTTTGAATCCGCAAGATCTTCATAGGTTGAAAGTTCTGAAGGCTTAACCCGATCTGTTGCATAGTAAATGACACGGCTTCGAACTGTCAGGCCATACCAAACACCTGCAGGATCCCTGTATTGAGCTGGTATATTCTGTGCAAGCTTGTCAGAAGAAACCGACTGTAGAACACCAGCATCTTTATGCGCTTTCAGGCGGCTGATGTCTGTTGTCAGGATCGCATCTGCAGGACTGTTCATGCCTTCAGATTTCAACCGTTCCAACATTCCTTTTTTCGCAAAAACAACATTAACTTTAATGCCGGTTTCTTTCTCGAATTCATCCAGAATGGGTCGAATCAATTTTTCCTGGCGGTAGGAATACAGATTTACTTCCTTAGCATACGCAGTTGCAGAAGCCGTCAGACCGGCGACAGCAGCAGAAGCCGCAAGAAAATAGGCTGAAAGGCGCATTGGAGTTCCTTTAATTACTATTAAGAATTATTATCAATTACTAGCCCGTCTTAACATCTTCCCATTCCCAAAGCAACTGATTATGAGTATCGTTCGCAACTAAAGGCGTAAAAAAAAAGGGGACGGTGGTGCCACCCCCTTTTTTGTCTTTAGTAATCCGACGTGTTTACGCTGCCAGTACCTCTGTTACAGGCACATAGCTTTTTCCCAAATCGCGAGCGACAGCTTCATTGGTCAGTTTCCCGCAATGAACGTTGAGGCCTTCTGCAAGATAAGGGTTGTCTTTCAATGCCTGCTTATAACCTTTATTTGCCAACGCCAAGGTAAAAGGCATTGTTGCATTGTTAAGGGCGAAAGTGGACGTTCGGGCAACACCACCCGGCATATTAGCGACACAATAGTGAACAACACCGTCAACATTGAAGGTTGGTTCAAGATGGGTTGTTGCCCGCGATGTTTCAAAACATCCACCCTGATCGATCGCCACATCTACAACGACGGAACCGTTCTTCATTTTTTTCAAATGATCAGTATTAACCAGCTTGGGCGCCGCGGCTCCTGGAATTAGAACCGCACCGATCACAAGATCCGCCTGCGTTACATATTCATCAACTGTATCCACGCTGGAATAAATGGTTTTCAACTGCGGACCATACAGACCATCCAATTCACCAAGACGGGCCAATGAATTGTCCAGAACAGTCACATTTGCGCCCATTCCCATTGCCATTCTTGCCGCGTTGATCCCCACAACACCGCCGCCCAGAACAACAACATTAGCGGCAGGAACACCTGGAACGCCGCCCAGCAGAACTCCTTCTCCGCCTTGACGCATCTCAAGACAATGAGCACCCGCCTGAATGGACATACGGCCAGCAACTTCGCTCATCGGGGCCAGCAAAGGCAGGCCGCCGCGTGGGCTTGTCACCGTTTCATAGGCAATCGCCACGCAGCCCGATTTCAGAAGTGCTTCTGTTTGTTGCGGGTCTGGCGCCAGGTGCAGATAAGTAAATAACAACTGCCCTTCACGAAGCATGGCACATTCATTTGGCTGCGGCTCTTTCACTTTTACAATCATTTCAGCCTTAGCAAAGATCTCTTCCGCTGTTTCGACAATCTTGGCGCCAGCTTTTGAATAATCTTCATTGGTCAGGCCAATCTTTAACCCCCCATCCTTTTGAACCATTACCGCATGGCCCGATGACACAGCTTCACGCACCGCACCGGGGGTCATACCAATGCGGGATTCCAGAGTTTTAATCTCCGCGGGAACACCAATTAACATTTTACCATCTCCTGAAAATAAAGTTGAATTAGGCGATCTCGCTGAGAACGGTTCTGATTGTGTCAAAGATTTGATCGATATGCTCTTTTTCGATAATTAACGGAGGTGACAGGGCGATAATGTCACCGGTCGTGCGAATTAGAACGCCTTTTTCATAGCATTTCAAGAAAGCCTCAAATGCGCGCGCGGTTGGTTTCCCTTCAATTGGCTCTAATTCGATTGCACCGATCAGGCCCAAATTCCGAAGGTCAATCACATGAGGGCACCCTTTAAGAGAATGAACCGCATCTTCCCAATATTGTGCCAACCCGTTCGCCCGCTCAAACAATCCTTCTTCCTGATAACAGTCCAGCGCGGCAAGACCCGCAGCCGCTGCCACAGGATGACCGGAATAAGTATAGCCGTGGAACAGTTCGATCATATTATCAGGCGCATCCATGAAGGTGTCATAGATGGTTTTGGAGCAGGCGACCGCACCCATTGGAATAGTCCCGCCTGTCAGACCCTTGGCCATCGTGATTAAATCAGGTTGAACGCCGAAATAATCAGTCGCAAAAGCGGATCCCAAGCGACCGAAACCAGTAATCACTTCATCAAAAATAAGCAGTATACCGTGTTTATCACATATCTTGCGCAAGCGCTCCAGATAGCCTTTTGGTGGCATGATAACGCCGGTTGAACCCGCTACCGGCTCAACAATGACGGCCGCAATATTAGACGCGTCATGCAATGTAACCAGTTTTTCCAATTCATCAGCAAGTTCCGTTCCATATTCAGGCAAACCCCGTGTATAGGCGTTCTTTTCAGGAATATGGGTATGTGGGAGATGATCGGCTCCGGCCAGCAACGGTCCAAAGGTTTTGCGATTGGAAACGATACCACCAACGGTTATTCCGCCGAACCCAACACCATGATAGCCACGTTCGCGACCAATAAACCGTGTCCGCGTCCCTTCGCCGCGCGCCCGGTGATAGGCCAAAGCGATTTTCAGGGCCGTATCTACTGATTCAGATCCTGAATTCGTAAAAAAGATATGATCCAATCCGTTGGGCAACATTGCTGAAACGCGAGCAGCAAGTTCAAATACTTTTGGGTGCCCCATCTGAAAGGCTGGAGCATAGTCCATTTCAGCAATCTGTTTGCTGACCGCCTCGACAATACGGGGCTCTGCGTGACCTGCATTGCAGCACCAAAGGCCTGCAGTGCCGTCAAGCACCTGACCGCCTTCTGCATTCGTATAATGCATCCCTTTTGCGCTAACGAGCATACGGGGGTTGGATTTAAATTGCCGGTTGGCAGTGAACGGCATCCAGAAAGCATCCAGATTGTTTGGCACAGCGTTTGAACTAGACATTGCAGTCTCCCAGTTAAGTTATTGAAACGAACGGTATCAACTGCCTTAAACAGCACAAGAAAAAAATGAAAACCAAGAAAACAGCCACTTTCCGCTTTTCATCCTGATTTCCATGTTTAAAATAATAAACACTATTTAGAATCATGGAGCCTTTGGATGGATATTGATATCGGCGCACGGCTACGCTCCTTAAGAGCTCAATACGGCCTGTCACAGCGAGAACTGGCGAAACGTGCGGGCGTCACAAATGGTACGATTTCCATGATTGAACAAAACCGATCCAGTCCATCGGTTGGCTCATTGAAAAAGGTCCTCGATGGGTTCCCCATTCCAATGTCAGATTTCTTTGCCAGCGACTTTTCCTCTCGCCGGAAGATTTTTTACTCAAAAGATGAACTGACGCGGATTTCTGAAGGCAAAATCGAATATAAACAGGTTGGCCGAGACCTCACGGGAAAAGCACTGCAGGTTTTGCATGAAACCTATCCACCCGGTGCGGATACAGGACGCAACATGCTCAGCCATCAGGGCGAAGAAGCCGGCGTTATCATTAAGGGAAAACTGGAAATCACAGTCGGCGCAGAAAGAAAGGTCCTGAAGGCAGGGGATGCTTTTTATTTCGAAAGCCATCACCCTCATCGGTTCAAATGCATCGGTGACGAAGCCGCGATTGTGGTCAGCGCCTGTACACCGGCCAGCTTCTAAAGCGGGTTGCCAGCCCCAACCGCATCAGCAACCGATTTATAACCGTCGGCCCGTAAAAGCCCGGCAAGTCCCTCAGCCATTTTAACGGCCAGATACGGCCCCTCATACACCATCGCTGAATAGAACTGAACAAGGGAAGCACCGGCAAGAATACGCTCATACGCATCTTCTGCACTACTAATACCACCGACGCCCACCAACGGTATTTCCCCCGCGGTTGCAATACGCATATCCTTCAACAGATTGAGGGAAAGAGCCTTCAATGGTCTTCCGCTCAGTCCACCTACTTCTGTTCGTTGGTGATTGCGCAGATCATCCGGACGGGTGATCGTTGTATTGCTGATAATCAGGCCGTCCAATTTGGATTGCAGCGCAACCTCTGCAATATCCGATTTATCCTCATCCGTCAGATCCGGAGCAATTTTCAATAACAACGGGACAGGCTTACCCACGGGCGGGATATCCTGACGGGCCTGCATCAAGCGCCCCAAAAGATCTTCCAGTTCCCCCTTGCCCTGCAAGGCCCGAAGCCCCGGTGTGTTGGGGGATGAGATATTCACTGTCACATAATCAGCAAGAGGTGCCAACCGCTTCAACCCTGTCACGTAATCACCGATACGGTCTTCACTCTCTTTATTCGCCCCCAAATTGGCCCCGACGATACCGGCACGCCTTGGTGCTGCAAAATTGCTGGCCGCGACATCAAGTCCTTCATTGTTAAAACCCAGTCGATTGATGACCGCCTTATCTTCTCGCAACCGAAAAACGCGGGGCTTCGGGTTGCCAGGCTGAGGCTTCGGGGTCACGCTTCCTGCTTCGACAAAACCAAAGCCAAGCCCCAGCAAAGCATCCAGCACATCACCATTTTTGTCATATCCTGCCGACAGCCCGATCGGAGAGGGAAATGAAAGGCCAAAAACACTGGTTTGCAATACCGGATCGTGGGTCGAAGGAGCGCTTTTCAGCACTCCCATTTTCAGGCCCATGATAGATAGCTTGTGCGCTTTTTCTGCATCCAGTGTGAATAAAAGCGGCGACAAAACTGAGTAGAGGGACATTGGTCGTCCTTAGTAAACAGGAGGAAATTTGTGAAGACCGTCCGGGCCAAGTGGCAGGTCTTCCACTTTCATGACATCGGACATTTTTAAAGGACCATATAAATGGGGAAACAGGGCACCGCCTCGGGCCTCCTCCCATTTAAGTGCCATGCCCAACGCATCTGACTCGACTGTAATCAGCAACAGATTTGGTTCACCGGCTCTATGCTTGGCGGCGCTTTCCACCACTGTTTCTGCCGTCGAGAAGTGAATAAAACCGTCTTTTTTGTCATTTTCAGTTCCCAAATAGACGCCTGCATTTTGCGCAGCCTCCCATTCGTTGCTATCTGCCATATGATAAATTAAAGTCATGGTCATCCTGTCTGTTTGAAAGGTTGCCCAATCTAACCGATATTATCTCCTTTGAACAGGAAGGTCGCCGCTCATTTTGGTCAACGTTGCTGACTTTCCTTGCGTGGGACCTGTTATATCTGGTAAGGGACTCCTTATATCCCAATATTTTTCGAATAGGAATTTTGCATAATGGCAGGCGTATATTTCTACAACGGTGACTGGCACGACGAGAATCCACGTGTTCTTGGTCCTGCGGATCATGCTTTTTGGATGTCTTCTTCTGTGTTTGATGGGGCACGATCCTTTCAGGGTATGGCCCCAGATCTGGATCTGCATTGCGAGCGACTGGGCCGTTCAGCAGAGGCGCTTGGTATGAAACCAACTCTGGAAGCCGGGGAAGTCATTGAGCTTTGCAAAACTGCCATTCGCAAATTGCCAAAAGAATCAGAACTCTATATTCGCCCGATGTATTTCGCACGCGGTGGTTTTATTGATCCAGACCCGGATAGCGCAGAATTTATTCTTGCTGTTTATGATCAGCCGATGCCCGAATTCAGCGGTTTTTCAGCGCATTTTTCACCGTATCAACGGCCCGCAAGCAATATGGCGCCAACCAATGCAAAAGCCTCCTGCCTGTATCCAAATTCAGGACGGGCTGTGGCCCATGCCAGAAGTCTTGGTTTTGATAACGCCATTATGCTGGATGCAAACAACAATGTCGCAGAATTTGCAACGTCCAACATCTGGACGGTGAAAGACGGGGTTGCTTTTACACCCGCGCCCACGGGATGTTTCCTTGCTGGCATCACCCGCGCCCGCGTTAAGAAGCTGGCTGAAGCCGCGGATATTGAGGTCGTGGAAACCTATATGACACCAGACGATATTCGGTCTGCTGATGAAGTTTTCAATAGCGGCAATTTTGGCAAGGTCATGCCGGTCACCCGCATTGAAGACCGGGAATTGCAACCCGGCCCAGTCGCCGCCAAACTTCGTGACATGTATATGGACTTCTCGAAAGCCAGTCAGATTTTTTAATCACAAAAAAGGCCGCATTCCAGCGGCCTTTTCTTTAATCTCTTTCGCGCCTCACGCAGCGCCCAGATCTTCACCGGATAAAACCCGTTCAATCAGCGTAACCATTTCATCAACGCCATATAAGGAAATGAACGATCCCATACGCGGGCCCTGTGATTGGCCAAGCAGAGTTTCGTACAAAGCCTGAAACCAAGCCCGAAGATTTTCAAAACCGTTGTCTTTTCCAACCTGAAAAACCATATTCTGGATTTCAGAGCCTTCTGTGCCAGGTTCCAGTTTTTTCAATCCGTCGACCAGATCCTTCATCGCAGCCGCTTCCTGCTCATCAGGCAGGCGATACTTCTTAGCTGGCTTGACGAAATCCTTGTAATAAGAAACGGCATACCCCACCAGCTTATCCAGCGCCGGATTGTTTTCTGGTGTGGCCCCATCCGCATAACGGGTAATAAAGCCCCATAAAACGGAAGGATCATCCGCATTTACGACAGCCGCAAGATTTAGCAGGATGCCAAACGTGATTGGCATGGCTTCCTGCGGTGGTTTTCCACCATGAATATGCCAAACAGGGTTGGCATATTGTTGCTTGGCTTCCTGACCCGCAAATTTTTCAACAAACGTATAATATTCATCGACGGCTTTGGGAATGACGTCAAAATGCAGGCGTTTCGCCTTTTTTGGATTTTGATACATATAAAGAGCCAGGCTTTCAGGAGACGCATAGGTCAACCATTCTTCAATGGTAATCCCGTTCCCCTTGGACTTGGATATTTTCTTACCCTCTTGGTCGAGAAAGAGTTCATAGTTAAACCCTTCTGGTGGTTTTTTACCCAGAATACGGACAATTTTACTCGACAGCGTAACACTATCGATCAAGTCCTTGCCCGCCATTTCATAATCAACTTCCAAGGCATGCCAGCGCATGGCCCAATCGACTTTCCACTGCAATTTGCAATGACCACCTGTTACAGGAACCGTTACGGCGTCACCTGTTTCAGGGTCATTGTAAGTGACCGTTGCAGCCTCAACATCCCGTTCAATGATCGGAACCTGCAGGACTTTCCCAGTCCGCGGACAAATTGGCAGGAACGGTGAATAGGTCGCCCGGCGTTCAGGGCCGAGTGTCGGCAGAATGACATTGATAACATCGTCATACTTTTCCAGAACCAGCTTCAGGGTTTCATCAAATTCGCCGGATTTATAGCATTCAGTGGACGAGCGGAACTCATACTCAAAGCCAAACTGATCGAGAAAAGCTTGAAGCCGCGCATTATTATGTTCGCCAAAACTGTTATGGGTACCAAATGGATCCGGCACCTGTGTCAGAGGCTTATCAAGGGCATCCGTTAGCATCTCTTTGTTCGGCACATTGTCCGGTACTTTTCGCAAACCATCCATATCATCTGAAAAGGCGATCAGACGCGTTGGAATATCGGACAGAAGCGAGAAAGCATGACGCACCCAAGACGTACGCGCAACCTCTCCAAATGTCCCCAGATGGGGCAGCCCTGAAGGTCCGTAGCCAGTTTCAAACAGCACGTAGCCCTTCTTGGGTGCTTCCTTCGCATAACGGTCTGCAAGTTTCTTTGCCTCGACAAACGCCCAGGAGTTGCTAGACAGTGCGATTTCGGCATCCGATGACATTTTTTAATCTCCATATTTGTGGTCGGCGGAATTTAGGCGTACAAAGTCATAACGTCAACGTCCGCAAATGATTTTCAAGGCCTATATGTCAGAAACTGAACAACAGCAGGGAAATTCAGACAAAAAGCAAGAGATCAGGCTGCCCGATGTCCCGGTTCTGGTGTTATCCGGTGAAAAAACAGTTTGGCTGACCGCTGACGGGGAAATCGAGGAAGAATCGATTTCATCCGCACAAGCTCGAATTGAAGAATGTCCGCCTTTGTTAGTACACCGATTGGCGGTGGCCCGTCGGCTGGGCCTTAATCCATTTACCGCCTTTGATATTCTGGAACTATTCGCTTTTACCTTCCCAGCAAAGTTGGCCTTGCCAACCCCCAAGGGAATAGCAAAATCCCTAAAAATTCATACGGGCGATACGCTGGAGGAGCAAGCCCTTTCGTTATACGAAGCCGTGAATTTTCTCCTCAATCATCTGATGAAACTTGGGCCCGAGGCAAATAAACAGGCCTCTCGCATTGCGGCCACCATGGGCCGTGCGGGGTGGAACTGGGCCCCCTTCGTTCTTTCAGCCCTTGGGCAAACAGAGAACGCAGGGCCGTTAGGTGGGCTGGATGTCTGGAAACATGTTAAAGAATGGCCCGATTTTGCACCTGAACCGCCTCCCGACGATGTTTCAATTTCCGAACAGGAAGCCCGGGACCGCCTGAAAGAGTTATTACATAGCAGCGCCGAGCCGCGACCTCAGCAGGCGGATTTCAGTGCCGCAGCCTCCCACGCCTTCACTCCCCGAGATCAGGAAGATGCGCCTCATGTTGTTCTCGCCGAAGCGGGAACCGGAACCGGGAAAACCCTCGGCTATATTGCACCGGCCAGTGTCTGGGCGGAAAAAAATGGAGGGGCTGTCTGGCTTTCAACCTATACCAAAAACCTGCAACGGCAGATCGATGATGAATTGGACCGGCTCTATCCTGAACCCGATGTCAAAGCGGTTAAAGCCGTCGTTCGCAAGGGCCGGGAAAACTATCTTTGTCTCCTAAATTTTGAAGAAGCACTTCAAGGCGGGGCCGCACGCGGGCCAGACCTGATCATTCTTGGCATTGTTGCCCGCTGGGTTCTTGCAACGCGAGACGGCGATATGGGAGGTGATTTTCCCGGTTGGCTGCATGAACTTACCGGTGCAGGCCGCGTTATGAGACTTGCCGACCGACGCGGTGAATGTATTTATTCCGCCTGTCCCCATTACCGAAAATGTTTCATCGAGAAATCCACCCGCAAAGCCAGAAAGGCAGATATCGTTATCGCCAATCATGCGCTCGTGATGATTAACGCGGCCTCCAGGCCAGATGATCCGGGCCTGCCAAAACGATATGTCTTTGACGAAGGGCACCATCTTTTTGACGCGGCGGACAGTGCGTTCTCGGCCCATCTTACGGGGCTGGAAACAAGCGAGTTGCGTCGCTGGGTGGCCGGAAGTGACGGCGGCAGAAAAGGGCGGATGCGGGGTCTGGAAAAACGCATTTCCGACTTGCTGGGCGAAAGTGAAGCCGGACATGATGCCCTGCAATCAGCAATTCAGGCGGCCCGTCAACTTCCCTCAGACGGCTGGTTAAAACGTCTGAATGATGGCCTGCCTGCTGGCCCTGCCGAACAATTCCTTGTCTATGTCAAACAACAGGTCCTGGCCCGCTCCGGCCAGCCTGACAGCCCTTATTCTATCGAATGCAGCGCCGTTGAATTTGTCCCGGGACTGGATGAAACTGCCTTTGTTTTGGAAAAAGCCCTTGCCGGGTTATCCAAACCGCTCGCCGATCTGGCCAAGGCCCTGATCAAACGGCTGGATGAAGAAGCAGAAGATCTGGATACCGCAACCCGACTTCGTATCGAAGCCGCTGTGCAGGGTTTATCCCGCCGTACAAATACAATGATCAAACCCTGGCAGGCGATGCTATCGGACATAAACGAGCCCACGCCAGACATGTTTGTTGACTGGCTGTCGATTGAACGGATTGGCGGGCGTGACTTTGATATGGGATATTATCGCAGCTGGATCGACCCAACTGTGCCCTTTGCAACAACCCTGCTGAAGCCTTCTCACGGTGCCGTCATAACATCCGCCACATTGAAAGATTCCGCGGAAGCGGAAGAAGGGTGGCAAGCCGCAGATTTGAGAACGGGCGCACATCAACTGATCTTACCCCCCAAGCGAACAACCCATATGTCCCCCTTTGATTTCGGGGAACGAACCAAAATCATTGTGGTCACTGATGTCCGCCGGGACCACATGGCCGAAGTTGCCAGCGCCTATCGGGAATTGTTTCTTGCCGCCGGTGGCGGTGGATTAGGCCTTTTTACCGCCATATGGCGCCTGCGGGCGGTTCACGAAAAAATAGCCCCGGCACTGGCGAAAGCAGGCATTGACCTTTTTGCCCAACATCAGGACGCATTGGACACCTCAACCCTTGTTGATATTTTTCGCGAAGAAGAAAACTCCGTACTGCTGGGTACAGATGCGGTCCGCGACGGGGTGGATGTTCCCGGCAGATCGTTACGTCTATTGGTTTTTGACCGTGTTCCATGGCCACGATCCGATATCAAGCACAAAGCCAGACGGTCGGCTTTTGGGGGCAGCCGCTATGATGACATGCTAACCCGATTGAAGTTGAAACAGGCCTATGGCCGATTGCTTCGCCGCGAAACCGACTTTGGCGTGTTTGTGATGCTGGATAGCATGATGCCCAGCCGTTTGACCTCGGCCTTTCCACCGGGTGTTGAGATCGAACGCCTAGGATTAAAAGACGCAATTGGGCTAACGCGAAATTTTATTGCTCAAAAAGAAAATGAAATTAAAAATATTTCGTTGGATAAACAGGGATGATCCCCATATCCTGAAGAGACAAAATTATTACAAGGAGATACAGGTTCATGTCACTTACGCTTCACACCGCATTGATCTCAACAATGGTGATCGTTTCCGCGGCTGACGGAGACATGACAGACCGGGAATTTAATACGATCGGTGAAATTGTCAAAACGCTTCCGGTATTCTCTGAATATAATCAGGATCACCTGGTCGAGGATGCCCGCGCTTCCATGGACATGTTAAGTGGTGAAGGCGACCTGAACAGCATGGTGTCCAAAATCAAGGCTGTCTTGCCGAAGAAATTACATGACACAGCCTATGCTCTGGCCTGTGACATTGCTGTTTGTGATGGTCAGCTTAGCCAGGAAGAATTGCGCCTGCTGGAAATTCTCAGACATGGATTGAACGTTGACCGACTGACGGCCGCGGCTATTGAGCGTGGGGCTGCTATTCGCTTTGTCCGCCTGTAATACGGACCAACACCGGAAATAAGTGGTCACCTAACGGTGGCCATTTTTTTGCTGTTTCACCGGACAACGATCGATTGCTTTCTTTTTTCTTTTCTATAATATTTTTCTTTATAAGAAAAAACTCATGAGGAGGAAATGAATGGGAGTACTCGATGGAAAAATTGTCGGCTTTGTCGGCACTGATCATCTTGGAAAACCGTTAGCGAAACGGATCCGTACAGCTGGTGCTAAGACTTATGCCTTTCACAATATACCAGCCACCCGATATGATTTCGCACGGGAAGGCATTAATTTATGCGAGTCACCTGCAGAGGTTGCTGACAAAACCTCAGGCGGGGCAATCATACTGACACATTCTGATCAGAAACAATTATCCGCCATGATGGAAGGGGAAAATTCGTTTTTAGAACATCTCACATCAGGAACGCTTGTCATCGATATGGGTGCTGGCGATCCGGATGTATCCAAAGAATACAAGAAAGCCGCGCAGGAAAAAGGGGCCATCTGGATTAGTGCTCCTATTTCTGCTGACGAAAGCAAGGTTGCTAGCGGTGATTTGGAAATTCAGGCGTCCGCGTCTGACAATGAATATACTCTTGCCTTACCGATCTTGAACTGCCTTGGTAAATCCATCAGCCGGGTGGATAATTAAGGACCGCTTCACGTCACAACGGCCAGTTATATAAACTGCTTCACAGCATCAATAGCCGCGTCCCAATTTTCTATCTCGGTCCGGCCGGACGCTTTACGCGGCTTAAAGCTGTGATCCCCGTCTTCTGTCCAATAGACCTTAACGTTATCGGACAGATCATACCGTTCAACGGCGTCCCGATTTCCCATGCTATCGCGCTCGCCCTGAACAACAAGCGTTGGGCATTTCAGGGTCTTCAAATGTTCAATCCGTGGTTTATCCAGCTTACCGATGGCGTAAAAAGGGTAGCCCAGACAAACCAGGCCTGAAACGCCGCCCTCATCGGCGACCAACGACGCCATGCGTCCCCCCATTGACTTTCCGCCAATGAACAAGCGGTCTGCCCCCGCGAAATCTGCGATTAGCTGGCGCCAACAGGCCAAGAGAATATCCTGCTTGTTCGGCGGGCGCTTTTTCCCATTTTCCCGCCGCTCCTGCATATAGGGAAACTCGAACCGGATTACGTGAAGATCATCCCCCGCCAGTTTTTCAGCAAAATAGTCCATAAACGGGCTATCCATTGGGGCGCCCGCACCATGTGCCAGAATAAGTTTTGTTTTAGAATTCACGTTACCGTTTTCCAGATACATCCGTTACTCTTTTCACTGTAAAAATGGGATAACTTAATTTTGATCGTTTCACTCTTCAGAATTCCTATATAGAAGAAAGATCAACAGCAATAGAAGAAGTAAAATGTCTGATTTTATTTTACAGAACGAACCGACCATCCGCCTCGGTTTCTTCTTTGGCAGCCTTTTACTTGTTGGGGTGTGGGAATTTTTAAGTCCAACACGAAAACTCCGCGCCCCAAAACTGTGGCGGTGGACCCAGAATCTGGGGCTTACATTCTTTAATTCTCTGCTTTTACGTTTAGTGTTTCCAATTCTGGCGGTTAGCATGGCCCTTATCGCCCAGGAAAATGGCTGGGGACTATTGAATATGGTCTCTCTGCCCCTTTGGTTATCGGTTATTATCGCCATTATTGTTCAGGATTTAGTTATTTATGGACAACATGTGGCCTTCCACCATGTCCCTGTTCTTTGGCGCCTCCACAAGGTTCATCATGCCGATATAGACTATGATGTGACAACCGGAGCCCGTTTTCATCCTGTCGAAATCGCCCTTTCAATGGGAATTAAGTTAGGCGTCATTCTTCTTCTCGGACCCCCTGTGCTTAGCGTCATTCTGTTTGAAGTCATTCTCAGTTCCATGGCCATGTTCAACCATGCCAATGCCAGCTTGCCAAAACCGGTTGATGGAATTTTACGGCTGTTTGTTGTGACGCCAGATATGCATCGGGTGCACCATTCTATTCTGATCCCAGAATTGAACCGAAATTTTGGGTTCAATCTGGCGATCTGGGACAGGCTGTTCCGGACCTATCAAGCCGCCCCTCAAAAAGGACAGCAGGGGATGACAATCGGTTTGTCCAGCTATCAAAAAGCAGAACGCCAATCGTTTTTCTGGATGATTCTACTGCCGTTTCGCAAAGAAAAAGCTCAACTGGGCAACAAATCATCCTGAGTGATGACGAATTCCTCATAGTGGTGCCAGTGAGTTGTGAACTCTGACAAATGCTGCTGCACTTCTTCTCCCGCCACCGAAATTTTTTCGGCGATCAACAACAGGATATTCGCAATGTGATCCGCTCTCACCTCGCCCCCGAGAATCCCCATCAGGCGTAAGGCCTCTTTCACATCATTTACGTGCCCCAGGCTATCCTGCATTTTCACAAGAATATCATACCCCTGATGTCGCTTTTCCGCGGCAATCAAAGACGCAAAAAACCTCAGATGATAACGAGAGCGCTTTATAAATTTACGGACTTTATGCAGCTCCTGTGTGGACAGCTCCTCAATGGACGCACCTTGGCTAAGCATCTCCTGACGGCCATCCTCGATCACTTCAAGAGCAAATTCCCGTGCAGACGCGTTCAGAATTTTCTGGCCTGTCCGACCCAGTCGTTTTGACCAGTCTTCCTTTCGCCAGTTGTCAAAATTCTCCAGTTGCATCGCAAACCGGCCACCCCGAATTTCTACAGCGATAAGTTTGTATTCCTTTTCGCGCATAATGAGGGCATGATGGCGCAACTCTTCGTAGGCATCTTCCTGACCATCCAGCGGGCAATCTTCGCTCAAAATCCCTCGCAGAAACACATCCATGTCCCGCGCTTCGCCTAAAAGCCTGCCAAAATATTTGTATTCTCGGGAAAAATTTTTCAAAACTTCTGGATGAATGATTTGACGGAAAACCCGCATCGCGACCCTTGTGCGGCGCATCCCAATTCTGATCTGCATTAAAGAAGGTTCGTCTTCATAAGCCACAAAACGTTCAAAATTTGTCCTAAGATGAACGGAACATTCTTTAAAAATAAGCCGGGCGGCGGCTTCGACAGTGGTTGCATCGCGCAGATCCAGGGGCGGCAATTTATACGCGTCCTCCGGTCGATCATTGCCTGCATCTGCACGTTTTTCAGTGACCATTATTTACGACCTGTATTTATTCTTTTATGCTACAGCCAAAAAACAGGAGCTGCTTACCCACCATGACTGAGAATAAGATAGAACTGTCCGATTGGATCGGCAATCAGGAAAAGCGAACTGAAATCATTCATCAGCAGTCCCTTGATGGTTTTGCCGCTTTCATGGATCAGGAGACCCCAGCATCACCCTATGTTCCATCGGGCGGTCATTGGATGTATTTCCTGCCAACGGACAAGCAATCCAATCTGGCACGGGATGGGCATAGTTATAAGGGAGGTTTCCTGCCCCCGGTTGACCTTCCAAGACGGATGTGGGCCGGCGGAAGGCTTACCTTCAATCGCCCCATAAAGGCGGGAGATGTCATCGAGAAGGTTTCGACGGTCAAATCTATCGTTGAAAAGAACGGACGCACGGGCCGCCTGGTTTTTGTAACAGTGGAACATGAACTCAAAGGGGAAAACGGCCGCTATATCATGGAAGAACATGATATTGTTTATCGAGATGACCCACAGGTAAATGCTCCAAAGAAAAACCCCGAAAAAGCATCAACCGACTATGACTGGCATCAGACCATCGTTCCGGACCCGGTCATGTTATTCCGTTATTCTGCTTTAACTTTTAACGGGCACCGCATTCATTATGACCGAGAATATGTGACCGGTGTAGAGGGATATCCGGGTCTCATCGTCCACGGGCCATTGATCGGAACCTATTTGATGCAACTTGCATCCGACCATATGGAAGGGAAAAGCCTGAAAAACTTTGAATTCAGGAATTTCAATCCGATCTTTGACATTGCCCCCTTTAAGATTTGCGGAAAAAAAATCGACGACAGCCTGTGCAGTGTCTGGGCCATGGGTCCAGAGGGGGAACTGGCAGTTTCAGCAACGGCGCAATTTTAGAGAAAAGGGAGGCAACAAATTGCCTCCCCTAAAGACTTAGTTGGTTTTTTTCATGGATCCATGATCCATTTTCTTCATGCCACCATGGCCACCGTGACCCATGGAACCCGCTTTCTTGACAGAGACCAGAATATCCACGTCACCGGCTTTTTCAAATTTCAAGGTCACCGGAATTTCCTTTCCTTCTGCAAGCACCTCTGTCAGCCCCATAAACATGATATGATAGCTACCCGGCTTCATCTGAACGGTTTCACCGGCCTTGATCGCAATGCCCTCTTCCACCTGGATCATCTTCATCACACCGTCTGTCATTTTGGTCGTGTGAATTTCCGTCCGTTTTGCAATTTTGGATGTCGCGCCGATCAAACGGTCATCTTCCTTGCCCATATTGTGAAGCGTTACGAACGCGCCTGCAACCTTCGCAGATGCCGTGCGGGACCGGGCCCATCCGTCTTTTGCCATCATCATTCCATCTGCATAAGACGGAGTAGCGAACAAACCGGACATAAGAGTGACAGCAACAGCGGTTGCAATTCCAAATTTAAAGAATTTCATGATATTTCTTTCAACTAGAGTTGTTCTTTTATGTGAGTGGTGATTTCTTCCGGTGTTGTTCCATAACGAAATACTGTTGAAAGCTGGCCATCCGGGCCCATCAGATATGTGAAAGATGTGTGATCCACCAAGTAGTATTCCGGATCCCCATCTTCCTGCTTCTGACTATAGGCACGATACATTTTTTTCACTGTCTCGACCTGCGCTTCACTGCCTGTCAATCCGACAATCGCCGGATGAAAGGACTGAACAAACTCATCGACAACTTCGACTGTATCACGGGACGGATCAACAGTAATGAAGATGGGTGTTACCTGCTCTGCGTCGTCTCCAAGAGCTTCCATTACTTGAGCAAAGGTCTGCATTTCCGTCGGGCATACATCGGGACAGAAAGTATAACCGAAGAAAATCAGAGACATCTTCCCATGGAAGGTCTTGTCGGTAACAGTGTTACCTTTGTTATCGACGAGCTCAAACGCCCCGCCAATTTGCGGAGCCCCAGCAATAATGCCTGATCCCTGACTGGTACCACGGGATCCGGGAATAAGACCCGTGAAAAATAGGACGGCAATTGTAAAGCCTGCAACAACAAGAGCGGCGACTGAATAGGTAAAGATTTTGTTCATTTATTTCACCTTGAAACTGAACACCGGAAGAAACCGGAATATCTGTTAAGTAGAACGTCTTGCACTGAAGAAGACGGGATTAATCAGATCAAGGTGACAGGCGGTGCCCGTTGAGCTGGTCGCATCCACGGGGGGTCTTTATCCGATGTTTTTTGAGACAAAACCGCGAGGGATATACCGTTTCGAAAATCAAACGCAATTTGCTTATTGCTTGAAAGCATCGCAGCTTTCAACAGATTTAATGAATAAAACGGACAATCTGCACAGGCTCTGCAGTCAGAATTATCGGCCTCAAAATTCTCTACGCCCTCTCCTGCATCAACCCGAACCAATTGAATGCCCGAGGGCGTACACATTTCCACAAGCATTCCTGCCTGCGCCGAGTAAAGAAAACCATGCGTTACAGGAACCAGAAAATTCAGAAGAACAGACACGACAGCAAATGTCCCCAGAAGGCGATGCCCCCTGACGCCAAAGCGTATATTTCCTCTTTTCTGGTTTATGCCTAAAAACATGGCGGGACATTAGATCAACTCCAATACCCCGACAATACCAAACTCCCGCCTGCGACAATTTGCTCCCTGTTTCCTTAAAGTCAGAACAAACTGTAATACATCATAAAAGCTAATCCTGCCTATGCATCCAGCGTCTTCAAGAATGATTGACGACAAACAATTCTAAGGCTAGTGTGGGAATTTAGATGACGGTCGTAAAAAAGTGCTACAATAATGCGGCTGATAACAAAAATGCGTACGTTAAACTGGGCAAGGGCGGTCTTACAAAATTCATGAGTGTTTTTTTCGCAAAACGTTTTATGACACTTCTTGCGACTCTCGTTGGCGCATCAATTGTCATTTTTACTGTAATGGAAATTCTGCCCGGGGACCCCGCATTGGTTATCCTTGGGGTCGATGCTACCGATGAAGCAATCCTCGCACTGACCAAGGAGCTTGGGCTCGACCGTCCTGTAATGGAACGATATTTCGACTGGATTTTTGGGATTCTGCAAGGTGAACTGGGGAACAGCTACGCCTATCGGGTTCCGGTCTGGGAACTGGTAGAAGGGGCCCTTAAAATCACCGTTCCCTTGGCCATCCTGTCCATGAGTTTAAGTGTCGTCATTGCTTTGGTAATCGGCCTTTATGCGGCTGCCAACCACAATAAAGCCAGTGATATTTCCCTGATGGGTGTGAGCCAATTAGGAATTTCTGTCCCTAACTTCTGGCTTGCGGTTCTGCTTATTCTTTTCTTTGCGGTCAAACTGCGCTGGCTTCCACCGGGTGGTTTTCCGGGATGGGAAGAAGGCTTTTGGGCTTGCTTCAGGGCCTTGCTTCTGCCCGCGATTGCGCTCGCGACTGTTCAGGGCGCGATCCTTGCCCGAATTACCCGCTCTTCCGTCCTGGAAGTATTCCGTGAAGATTATGTCCGCACAGCCCGGGCAAAAGGCCTAAGCCAAAGAAAAACACTGTGGCTGCATGTGTTGCGCAACGCAATGATACCGGTCCTTACCGTCACCGGTCTTCAATTTGCCAATCTTCTTGCTGGAACCGTCGTCGTTGAGAATGTCTTCCACCTGCCCGGTCTGGGATCAACTGTCCTGAAAGCCATCAACAATCGCGATACAATTGTTGTTGAAAACGTTGTTCTGATGTTGGCTGGCATGGTTGTCGTCACGAATTTTGTCGTTGATATGTTATACGCGGTTATCGACCCAAGATTGAAAGCCCACGATATATGAGTAGTTCTGCCTCCCAGTCGTTTTTTAGCCGTTGCCTGCAAAGTCGCAGCTTTCTCGTCGGTGGATTGCTGACAGGGTTCTTATTGCTGTGCGCACTGGTTTCATTGTTTTGGACCCCCGGCGAAGTATATGACATTGTCATTTCTGACCGCTTCTTACCCCCTTCTGCTGACCACTGGCTCGGAACAGATCAATTTGGTCGGGATGTCATGTCGATGCTTATGACGGGCACTCAAAATTCGATCACAGTCGGTATTGTCGCCGTTTCGATTGGCTTGTTTGCTGGTGTTGGTTTTGGATTGCTGGCGTCAGCCAAGCGCGGCTGGACCGAAGAAATTATTATGCGAATGAGTGATTTCTCGTTCGCATTTCCGGCTATTTTGTCAGCCATCATGATCACCGCTATTCTGGGTCCAGGCGGGGTCAATTCAATCATCGCCATTGGTATCTACAATGTCCCGGTCTTCGCCCGCCTGACCCGCGGTACAGCCAATTCCATTTGGGCCCGCGAATATGTAATGGCCGCCCGCGCATCCGGTAAAGGCAAGTTCAGAATTACCATTGAGCATGTATTGCCGAACATTCTGTCTATCGTCATTGTTCAGGCAACCATTCAGTTCGCGATTGCGATCCTGGCAGAGGCTGCACTGTCCTATCTTGGCCTTGGCACACAGCCACCGCACCCTTCTTGGGGCCGTATGCTCAATGAAGCCCAGACCCTTATGTTCTTACAGCCAATGCAGGCTATCTATCCCGGGGCCGCCATCGCCATTGCCGTCTTTGGGCTGAACCTGTTGGGAGATGGCCTAAGAGATGTCCTTGATCCACGTCTAAGCAGGAAGCGTTAGTGATGAGTTTACTTGATGTTCGCAACCTGACCGTCATGCTGAATACTGCCTCAGGGCTGGCCCCTGCCGTTCGAAACCTGAACATTCACCTTGAAAAAGGGGAAACACTTGGGATCGTCGGTGAAAGCGGCTGTGGTAAATCCATGACAGCCCTCGCATTGATGGGGTTATTGCCGGAAAATGCAGTAACAACAGGCGAATTGCTGCTGAACGGGGAAAACCTGCTTCAGAAATCTGAAAAACAAATGTGCCATATCCGCGGAAACCAGATGGCGATGATTTTTCAGGAACCCATGACGTCCCTGAACCCGGTTCATACGGTTGGGCGCCAGATCATGGAGCCCTTAAGGCTGCATCGCGGTTTATCCAAAGCAGAAGCTTTTGAAGAAGCTTTGCGGCTTATGGATCGCGTCGGCATTCCAAACCCGTCAGAGCGGATCCACAACCATCCTCACCAGCTCTCTGGTGGTCAACGCCAACGGGTTATGATTGCTCTGGCCCTGTCCTGCTCCCCCGACATCCTGATTGCGGATGAGCCAACGACAGCGCTGGATGTGACCATTCAGGATCAAATCCTCGAACTTATACAGACCCTTGTGGCTGAAGAGGGGATGGCCCTAATCCTCATATCCCATGATCTAGGGGTTATTGCGGAAAATACGCAAAAAGTAATGGTTATGTACGGGGGAACGGTTGTTGAAAGCGGAACAACCGATAATATTTTTGACGAATTGACCCACCCCTATACTCAAGGACTATTTGCAGCCATGCCAAAAATCGGTATGGGGCGACAAAAACGATTAACAACCATTCCCGGCACGGTTCCAGACCTGATCAACCTTCCCAAAGGCTGCACATTTACCGATCGCTGCCCGATTGCATCCTCTGGCTGCGGTATGACTGTTCCGTCAGAAACAGATCTGGGCAGTGGTCATAAGGTCGTTTGTCACAACATGGAACAAGCTATTCAGGCCAGAACGACAGGACTGTATCAATGAGTAAAACTGTACTTGAGGTCACCGACCTGGTCCGCCATTACCCCCTACCAAAAGAAAGCCTGTTTGCCAAACCACGGTTTGTTTATGCCCTGAACGGCGTCAGCTTTCAGATAAAAGAAGGTAAAAGCTTTGGCATTGTGGGGGAAAGTGGCTGCGGCAAATCAACATTGGCGCGCAATGTTATGGCTCTGGAAGAAACCGATTCCGGATCGGTTAAAATTCTTGGAGATGAGGTTGTTGGAAAAAACTTCAACGAACTTCGACCAATGCGCCAACATTTTCAAATGGTGTTTCAGGACCCTTATGGATCGTTGGACCCGCATCACACGGTTGGCCGCATTGTCGCGGAACCACTGGCCGCCCTTGCACCGCTCAGTACTCAGGAAAAAAGCGACCGTGTAAAGGAAGTCTTGATGTCGGTTGGCCTGAAAGCCACCGATACAGAAAAATATCCCCATGAATTTTCCGGCGGACAACGCCAGCGTATTGCGATTGCACGTGCTCTTATTACGCGCCCTGCGTTGATCGTTGCGGATGAACCGGTCTCGGCGCTGGACGTTTCTGTTCAGGCACAGGTCCTGAACCTGCTGCGGGATCTTCAGGATAGTTTCGGCGTGACCTATATGTTCATCAGTCACGATCTGGCTGTTGTTGAATATCTATGTGACGAAGTTGCTGTCATGTATTTGGGATCAATTGTTGAAAAAGGTCGGACCGAAGACTTGTTTGCCCGTCCCGCACACCCTTACACACGGATCCTGCTGGACGCAGTGCCCAAACCAGCAGCCGGCAATAAAAGAAACCGTATCCGGCTTTCTGGAAATGTGACAGGTCAGACTGAAAGACGGATCGGCTGTTCTTTTCAGGATCGCTGCCCGATGGCAACAAATCGGTGCAAGGAAGAAGCACCCAAACTGCGGAAAGTGGAAAGCGACCATTTGGCCGCCTGCCATTTCTCCGATGATCTGCTCAATCAGGCTGGCTGATTAATCTTCTTTTTTCTTGAAATCCAACGCCGCCGAATTCAGGCAATATCGTTGCCCTGTTGGGGCAGGGCCATCCGGGAAAACGTGCCCCAGATGCGCATCGCATTTATTGCAAACAACTTCGGTCCGGCGCATAAAAAGGCTGCGATCTGGAACTTCCCCAACCATTTCGGGATTTAAAGGCTGCCAGAAACTGGGCCAACCGGTGCCGGAATCATATTTGGTTTCAGATGAAAACAGAGGCTCACCGCAGCAAAGGCACTCATAAATGCCAACTTCCTTGTTATCATGATAAATACCAGTAAAGGCGCGTTCTGTCCCCTTTTTACGAGCAACCTTAAATTGCTCTTTGGAGAGTTGTTCGCGCCATTCCGCATCACTTTTTACAATCTTGTCTACCATGGTATGACTTTCCTCCAATAACTGGCACCTCCCCCCTATATATAGGAAAAGATACGGAATTTCGCCTCACAATACTTGACGAACCTGTGTATTTAAGGAAAAATCGAATTAAAGCAAGATAGGAGCGCCAATGAGCGAGGTTGTTAGTTTCAACGATCACTATCAGGCCCGGTCTGGGACCACCCAGCGGCCGGGCCCAAGAGCGCAATTGACATCCCCTCCTGTGTTTTTTGACCGAAGAGAACTCGCTCAAATCCTTCAAGTTTACGGACAAATGGTCGCCAAATCAGAATGGCGGGATTATGCGATCGGCCAAGAGAAACATCTTTGCGTGTTTGCCATTTTCCACCGAACCACGGAAAAACCTGTCTATCGGATCTTTAAAGAGCCAAAACTGGCAAAAAAACAGGGTGCCTACTCCGTTCAGGCTCAGAATGGCCGAACCTTGAAGCGGGGACAGTCTCTGTCTCAGGTTTTGAAGGTTTTTGACCGCAAGCGTTTTGACACGGTCGAATAGCTCAAGAATAAGCAGACTGTGCGTTTCTGGCTCTCATCATCAGGGTTTGGTCCAATTTCACGGGACGGCGGAATTCAAGGCGTTTCTCGATCAATGGCATAACGGTTTCAAAGTCCCTGACTTTAAGAAGACTATCAATCCAGACCTGCTCGAATAAATCCCGTTGAGCATGGCTCCCACCGATGCTTTGCATTCTGACACGCGCGGGGCCCAGCAAATCGATCACCTTACCAAACTCACCTTTTGCATATGCGACGAACGCTTCAGCCGCAGGAACAGCGACATCCCTCCAGACTGTGCGGGTCATTGCAGGACCTTCTTTCGCTTGCTTATTCATGCCCGCCAGCAGCCCCGTAACCGCCTCTTCTTTTCCGCCGCGGGCCAGCGCGAAAATATACTGCATATCCAAAAATGGCTGATCATTATTGAAACTACGATCGGCGACATAATTGGCAACATCCATCCAGCGATCACCAACATCGACACCGGCAAGTTCTAGACGCCATAACAAGGAAATGGCGTTTATCTGATCCTGACTATAGGTTTTTTCCCGGCCCCAGACACTGCGATCATAAAGAGCCAAAGCTTCATCAAATTCTTCTTTTTCCAAGTGGAAAAGCGCCAGATGCCACCAATTGTGGGTATACATAAATGAATTACATCCGCCCCATTCATCACTGAGCGTTTGCATCCACTGAATACCGTCGTCCAGACGTCCCTGAGTGATCATCACATGGGCAACCGCGTGATGTGCCCAAGGCTCACACCGTTTCATCTCGGTGGCTCTTCGTCCTTCTTCTTCGGCTTCTTCCAATCGGCTCATCTGTTCAAGTCCGAAGGCCCGCATCCCATGAACATAGGCGTTGCCCTGATGAGCGTCCAGCACTTGATCCGCAAGCCACAGCATACCTTCATCATTTCCAAGATTGAAATAAAGGGTCTGCCCGATTTTAGCTGACAAAAGATCTTCAGGAAATTCGGCGGCCAGCCTGCGGTGGCAGGAGATTGCCTTTGTATAATCGGCGTTTCGATGGGCCAGCATCGCTTCAACAAAAAGCTGTTCACGAAGGGTGGCTCGGGGCGCGGCCTCGACAGCGCGGGTAAGATACTTATCTGCTATTGCAAGGCGATCGGGGCTTTCCATGAACAACCCCAACTGGGTCGCCAACGCAGCCAAAACAGCACATTCCGGGTCCGCATCTGACTGCTCAAAGACAACAGCGAAGTCTGTACCATACCCGATCAAACTGTTCGAAAACCGATCAATCGCGTCGATGGTTCCTTCTGACGTCGTTGAAACAGTATTGCCAAACCCGTCCTGCATCATCATGCCTCGTTAATTAAATCCAGCGGATAAATCGGCCGGCGCACATTCTTATATTCAAGCAGCTTGTTATCCGAGGTCGTGACCCCTTTCCCGTCCAAACGCAAAGTTGCTTTTGCAATCGGAGCGAACCCAGCCCGGTAATGAATACGGCTTTTCAGAACCACATACCGTTTGTGCTCTGGCTGGATACCAACAGACGTAAACACTCCCTGATCCCAGGGTTCGTGGTGATTGGACACAATCACGATTTCCATGTTGCCCGTATCCAGAACCGCGGTTGGTCCCATATAGACTTTCACACCTGTATACATCGGCCCCCTGACAGTCCATTCACCATTGCTGATGACCTTAACCGTTCCAGTAATTTCAAGCGGCTCGCCCACCTCGTTAATTGACGGCATATCCGTTTTACCGCCAAGTTTGAGCGTCACAGTATTGCCCACACCGGCTTTTTGCATTTCCTGTACGGCAACTGGGTCCCAAACCGCACCAACGGCGACGTCTTCCAAGCCCTGCCGCATGATTTCTGCAATCACGGTCATCACATCCTGCGTCGCACCAGACCCGCAGTTATCCGCGTGATCCAGCAACAGAATTGGCCCCTCTGTCATGGATTTGGCTTCGGCGACCTTTTCTTCAAGCGGCGCGTGTTTGTAGACAAAATCCTCCCGAAGTGCCCAAGCTTTGGCAAGAATCCGGTCTCTAATAGCATCGGCCTTTACCTGATCACCATCGGTGACAACAATGACGGAGTTACCGGAATCTTTCATATCAGCCAGAGCAAAACCGCCAAAGGCCGTTGCGGCAATGACGCCTTTTTCCTGCTCCGCTTCTTTACACAGTCGGATCAAAGTTGCCATTGGTTCATCATCGGTCCCCTGACACAGGGTCTGGCTTAGAACAGGAACATTTCCCCAGGACATAACGGGATCAATCTTGCCCGCCATACTATCCAGCAGTGCCTGACCAATCTGCATACCCACTTCATACATATCAACATGAGGATAGGTCTTGTAACCGATCAGGGTTGTGCAGTTCCGCACCATCCTGTCTGTCAGGTTACAATGCAAGTCCAGAGTGACAGCAATCGGTAACTCAGGATCAATTTCTCGGATACGCTCAAGCAGAGTACCTTCACCGTCAGGTGTTACTTCCGAGACCATCGCGCCATGCAGGTCCAGCATCGCGGCATCCACCCCATTTCGCACAGCCTCCAAAATCGGCTCGACAAGGTTATTATAGGCTTCTTTGGTTACCAGCCCCGCAGGCATCGCTTCAGCAGCAACAGGCGTAACAATTTCCGCATCAATTGAACGGGCAAGTTCAATATAGGCCCCCATGGGCATCGCGGTTCCTTCATAGGCCTTTAATGCGTCTTCCCCAAGGTGCGCGCCCCAGTCCTGAAATCGCTTCCAGTCAGCAACAATTGGAGAGAAAGTGTTTGTTTCATGTTTCATCATCGCGATGAGAATACGCATCTGGCTCACATTCCGTTAAAATACTATGTTTGCTTTCAAACTATCTTAACAGCTTGATCGCCTCTGCCAAGATAAAAATTCGGGCGGAGAGCGGCCATAAAAAAAGCCCGGATTAAACCGGGCTTTTCTTCAGATTTTCGAACACTCTATTCGCGATTGCCGAGCAGGCTCAGCAGCATCATGAACAGGTTCAGGAAATTCAGGTAAAGAGAAACAGCCCCCATAATGGCGCCTTTCTCAAGAATCTCATTGTCATGTCCGTGGTAATATTCAGACTTGATCCGCTGTGTATCATACGCTGTCAGACCAGTGAAGATCAGAACACCAAGCACAGATACGACGAACTGAAGCATGGAAGATCCCAGGAAGATATTGACGACAGATGCAATCAGGATGCCAACAAGACCCATAATCAGAAACGAGCCCATACCCGACAGATCACGCTTCGTCGTGTAGCCCCACAAGCTCATGGAGCCAAATGTCACAGCCGTGATAAAGAAAACCCGGACAACGCTTTCTGATGTATAGACATGGAAGATGTAAGAGATGGAAACACCGAAGGTAGCGACCATCAACCAATACATGATCTTTGTTGTCTGAACACTTCCGCGTCCCATGATGAACAACATGCCCAATGGCGCCAACATAACAACCCACTGCAATGGTGTTCCAAAGACAGCGTTATAAACAACAGGTGTATTTGCTGTAAATGCGGCGGCAGCGCCACTGAGTGCGAGGCCAGAGGCCACGTAATTATAAACTTTCAGCATATAGGCGCGAAGGCCTTCATCCATCACAGCTTGTTCGGCTGCGCTGGTTTGTGCTGTTTTCATTCTTGTATATTCGGTTGCCATATACCCTTACCCTCTAAGGAATTTAACTTAGGCTAGATATTGGAGTAGTTACCATAAAATTCAAGGAAAATAATCGTGTTTAATCAGATCGAAGAACCGGTGCTACTTTTTCACCAAGCGCCCGCCAGGAGCCAAGCAATCCAAACAGAACCGTAATACCGACACTCACGACGATTGTCCCGACCAGCGTTCCCGGTAAGCTTGTCCATTTTGCTTCAAGTACATCGGTGATAACCAGATAGGCAGCGGCCCATCCGGCAAACGCTGCAATGCAGGACGTCACCAGCCCCAACAGGGCATACTCCAGCAAAAAAGTTTTGAAAATATCGCGTCTTGTTGCACCCAGAACTTTCAAAATGACTGCGTCATACACACGCTTGCGATGCCCTGCGGCAAAAGCCCCTGCCAAAACCAGAATACCCGCAACCAATGTAATGGATGCCGTTGCCGTCACAGCAGACGACAACTGCTCAAGGATTTTGGAAATGGTCTGCAGTGCTTCCTTCATCCGAACAACCGAAATATTGGGAAATTCAGTCGTGATCGTTCGAAACAATGTGGTTTCCGCCTGATCCTGCGCTTTTGCCGTCGCGAGCAGGCTATGCGGGGCCGCAGCCAAAGTATTATGGTCGAAGACGATCACAAAGTTAATCGCAAGCGTACTCCAGTCAATTTCGCGTAAATTTGCGATCTCGGCTGTAATTTCACGGCCCATAACATTCACGGTTAGCGTGTCACCAATTCCAATTCCCATTCCGACCGCGGCTTCCTGATCCATACTGATCAGCGGTTTTCCCTGATAATCCTCGGGCCACCAATCCCCTTCAACAACCGTTGCATTCGCCGGAATTTTCTGGGAATAGGTAAGCCCGCGATCACCGCGAAGCACCCATTTCACGTCACTGGCAACTTTGACTTGTGCCGCGGGGACACCGTCGACAGCGACAATGCGTCCGCGCAGATTTGGCAGATAGTTTACATCACTCACGCCTTCAATTGCACTGGCACGGTCGACGAATTGATCAAGCTGTCTGTTCTGAATATCGATGAAGAAAAACGCAGGTGCATTTTCCGGCAATTGATCCTGGACCTGCGCCCTTAAGTTCCCTTCAATCAAGGCCACCGTGACAAAAAGGGTCAAACCCAATCCCATCGACAAAATCACGCTTGCCGTTGCGGCACCCGGGCGATGGAGATTGGCAATCGCCAGTCGCAAAACAGGAATACTGGCTCTTGGGGCATGACGGGCCAGCCATTGGACGATAAATCCGACTGCCATCAAAATGCTGAAAATCAATAAGGCTGCGACCACAAAACCGATCGCAAATATTTTTTCTTCCACCGTCAGGATCGACAATGCCACCAAGGACATAAAGGTCACGCCGATAAGGAGAAGGTAACGGGGGCGCGGCCAGCGCCGTACGGACACCACATCCCTAAAAAGCGACGCTGCAGGTGTTTCCCGTGCCCTCGCAAGCGGCCAGATCGCAAACAATGTTGCCGTGAGCAATCCGTACGCGGCGGCCAAAATCAGGGGGCCTGCCTGTAACGTTACGACAGCAGGTACCGGTAAGGCCGTTGCCAGAAACTGCGACGCAACCCATGCACCGCCAAACCCGATCACCAATCCGGTAACCGACCCGACAAATGCCAGTATCATCACTTGAAAATAGTGAACACGGAAGATAAACCGACTGCTCGCCCCGAGACATTTCAAGGTCGCGATCGTTTCAATTTTACCATCCAAATAGGCGCGAATTGCATTCCCCACACCAACCCCGCCAACGATCAGGGCGGTCAGCCCGACCAGTGTCAGGAACATGGCCACCCGATCAACAAACCGTTTTATTCCGGGGGCACCGTTGGAACTGTCCGTGATCCGCCACCCTGCATCTGGTTGCGCGACCTTCACGGCATTTCGGAAATCAGGGATACCAGTATCAGGCGCCAGATCCAGTCGATAGTGATACCGGATAAGACTGCCGGGCTGGATCAATCCGGATTTTTCCAGCGCCTGGGTGGAAATAATAACACGGGGTCCCAGACTCATTCCCTGACTGGCTTTGTCAGGTTCATTTTCGATAATCCCACGAACGATGAAAGACAACGTCCCTATTTTCAAAGAGTCGCCAACCGTCACACCCAGCCTGTCCAGTAAAATCGGCTCGACCATGGCACCATAGTTGCCCCCTTCCGGGCGCAGAAGTTCCTGCTCAGAACGCTCTGTGTTGCTTTTCTCAGAAACTGTCAATGCCCCGAATAACGGGTAAAGGTCATCCACCGCCTTTAATTCACTAAGCAACCGTTTGTCGGTTTTTTCCGCTCGAACCATGGCACGAAGGATCTGCGTTTCACTCACTTTTCCCTGTGATCGCAGCCACGTCAATTCGTCCCCACTGGCCGGCCGAGACGTCAACCGAACGTCCACATCACCACCCAGGATAAGCTTGCCGTTCGACCGTAAGCCTTCAGAAATTGAACTGGACAAAGTACCGACCCCGGCAATGGCGGCGACCCCTAACACCAGACAGGCAATAAAAATTCGAAACCCTTTAAGACCGCCCCGCAATTCCCGAAATGTATATCTCAGGGCAAGCATCAGGCTTTCATCAGAACCGGTTTTTCTCATAATGGCTGTGCTTCCACCGGCCGCAGCTGATCCGCTGGCATTTCGACAACCCGGCCATCTTCCACCCGGATCACCCGATCACATTTCGCAGCCAGTTGATCGTCATGCGTGATAAGGATCATTGTTGTATCGTGGGCATCATGCAATTCAAACATCAGATCGACAATCAATTCACCGGTTTTCCCATCCAGATTTCCGGTTGGCTCATCTGCAAGAAAAATCTTCGGCTCCGTACAAACGGCCCGTGCCAAAGCGACCCGTTGTTGTTCTCCCCCTGAAAGCTGGGATGGATAGTGTGTGGCGCGTGCCCCCAGCCCAACGGCTTCGAGTTTCTGCCTCGCCACCTCAAACGCGTCTTTACGTCCAGCAAGTTCAAGCGGGATGGCCACATTTTCCTGCGCGGTCATGGTTGGCACCAGATGAAAGGACTGAAATACAATACCCACATTGTCACGCCGAAACCGCGCCAATGCATCTTCATCCATCTTGTCAAGCTGGTTCCCTGCGACCTCAACCGTTCCCTCGGTTGGCGTCTCCAGCCCCGCCATTATGGACATCAAGGTTGACTTTCCAGACCCGGACGGTCCAACAATACCAACAGTCTCTCCGGCCTGTACTGACAGGTTTATACCACGCAGGATATTGACAGGGCCCGCATCTGAATTAAGTGTGAGATGTATAGAATTTAAACTGACGATCGGCGAGTGGGGCACGTTCATTCCAATGCAAAAACAAAAACATGATTTCTTGGCATATGGCAAATTTACTCGTTTTTTCAACATATTTGCCGTCGTTGCCCTCTTTTTTCTTCAAATTCAGAGTGTAACTGCAAACGAGACCCGCCGCCTTGTCGCTTTTGGGGATAGCCTGACGGCGGGATATGGCCTTCCACAAACCGAAGCCTTTACGGTCCAGCTGGAAGCCGCGCTTCAAAAGGCGGGGCTGGATATAAAGGTTGAAAATGCGGGTGTTTCTGGGGACACCTCGACCGGAGGCCTTCAACGTCTGGACTGGGCGATCGGCAATGGTGCGGACTTCGTCCTGCTGGAACTTGGCGCCAATGATGCATTGCGGGGAATTGAACCTTCCGTCACGCGGAAAAGCCTTATGAAGATAATTGAAAAACTTCAGGAAAAAGACATTCCTGTTATGCTGGCAGGTATGAAAGCTCCGCCCAATATGGGCCCTGAATATCAGGAAGAATTTGATCGGATCTATCCTGAGCTTGCAAAAAAGTACAAGATCGCCTTTTATCCTTTCTTCTTGGAAGGTGTTGCGTCCATTCCCGATCTGAATCAGGAGGACGCCATCCACCCGAACAAAGAGGGCGTTGCGTTAATTGTGGAAAAAATGACGCCATCCCTTGTCGAATTTGTATCCAACCACTGAGTAATCTGGGGCGCACCCGCAAAAAATTTACAGGACAAATTATGGAATATAGAAAACTGGGTCAAACAGATCTGGACGTAAGCGCTATCTGCCTTGGAACCATGACTTGGGGCGAACAAAATACAGAAGAAGAAGCCCACCAACAACTTGAAATGGCAGTGGCGAGCGGCATCAATTTTATTGATACAGCTGAACTGTATCCTGTCCCGCCTAAAGAAGAAACTCAGGGTTTGACGGAAAAGTTTATTGGAAGCTGGATCAAAAATCGCGGGAAGCGGGATGATGTCATTCTGGCCACCAAAGTGGTTGGAAAATCCGATAATACGTATTTTCGCGGAAACGGAGAGATTAGCCGCCTTCATGCACGCCATATCAATGATGCCGTTGATAAAAGCCTGACGCGACTTCAAACAGACTATATCGACTTATACCAACTTCACTGGCCAGAGCGCAGTACCAATTATTTTGGCAAACTGGGCTATGTCCATGAAGAAGAAGAGGATGCTGTCGAGATTCTTGAAACACTGGAAGCCCTGGACGCCCTTGTTAAAAGTGGCAAGATACGGCATGTCGGACTATCCAATGAAAGTGCATGGGGGACCATGCGGTATCTGCATCTTAGCGATAAATACGACCTGCCAAGAATGGTTTCTGTCCAGAACCCTTACAATCTTCTGAACCGATCTTACGAAGTGGGTCTGGCTGAAATCTCGATCCGCGAACAATGCGGATTGCTGGCTTATTCTCCGCTTGCGATGGGTATGCTGAGCGGGAAATATCAAGGGGGTCAAAAGCCCGAAGGGTCCCGTTTTTCTCTATTTACGCGGTTTGTTCGTTACTCCACTGAAATTGCCCACAAGATGACAGACCAGTATGTAGCCCTTGCCAACGAAAATGGGCTGGACCCGTCTCAGATGGCACTGGCCTATATCAATTCACGGCGCTTTGTGACGTCCAATATTATCGGCGCAACCAATCTGGAGCAGCTTAAAACCAACATTGGCAGTATTGACATTAAACTTTCAGACGACATTCTCACAAAAATAGAGGATATTCATAGTCAGCATCCTTATCCTTGTCCTTAAGGAGGTTCTGAAATGCGGTTATTCGTTGCTCTTTCCTTACCCGAAGACGTTAAGCGACGAATTGAAACATTGCGCGGTGGTATTCCAGATGCGCGATGGATATCCAGTGAAAATGCGCATTTGACGCTTTCCTTCCTCGGAGAAGTTCCGGAAGCCGAAATACTGGATATCGGAATGGCGTTAAGCAGAATCTCACACGCCGCATTTGACGTGACAATTGAAAATGTGGGGGTGTTTGGAAATTCCAGGCGCCCCCGTATTCTTTGGGCCGGCATCAAATCCAGCCCTGACCTGATGAGCCTCCAACAAAAAGTAGTGAAGAACCTGGCACTGGCTGGTTTCAAACTAGAGGACCGGCGTTTCAAGCCACATATAACACTTGCCCGGATCCATATGTCGCCTTACGAAAAAGTCCGGCAATATCTGTCCGATAACGCCCTGTTTCGAATTCCTCCCGTTCAGGTCGATCACTTCACATTATTCTCCAGCCACCTTGCCCATACCGGCGCCATTTATACCGAAGAGATGTATTTCGACTTGATCAACGCCCCTGCGACCGCCGAGCAATCCTCACTGGCAAGCATGTCAGGCGAATGACCTAACCTATCGGTTTGGGTCGCGCCGCGCCGCCGAAAAGGCGCCGCCAAAGTGCGGCGCGTCATTCAGCGGATGCTAAAATCCTAAATTGGTTTTCCACCAGGTCGGTAAAGCAAAAGAGGCTTTATGAAGGGCTTCATTATAGTGGCGCCCTTCATGGGCTTTAACCGGGTTTGAATAATCGTAACCATCACGGCTATAGAGGAAAAACCCAAATTCTGCAGCCGGATATAATTGCACGATTGACCGATATCCTGAGACATGAGGCAGAAGATGTTTTTTCTGCATGATGCTGACAAGATTTTGGTCTTTATCTCCGCAAAGCTCCTGCAGGAAATAGGCGCGCTCTTTGCCAACAAAAATACTATCGCTGTCCAGAACAACCCCGGTATCCGTAATGCAGGCTGAAAAATTCTGGCAGAATTCTTCTGTGAAGACAGTGGCCGATGGCCCGACCGGCTCACTCAGGTCAAGAATGATCAGGTCGAACTTATCCCCCGATGCACGCGCCTTTTTCATGTAATCGGCAGCATCACCAATGATTAGCTGAACCCTTGGATCATCATAATTTCCATGAATGCCAAGATATTCCTTTGACAATTCAACGACCCGCTCATCGATTTCAACCATGACAACGCGGGATACGAAATCATGCAGTAACACTTCACGAAGAATGCCACCATCGCCACCACCGACGATCAGAACACTCGCATTTTCACGCACGCGCCCCAATAGCGGCACATGAACAGCCATCTCATGATACATGAATTCATCGGCTTCCGACGCCTGCACCAAACCATCCAATGTCAAAATCCGACCGAATGTCTCATGGTCAAAAATTTCGATTTTCTGGTAGGGGCTTTGCTCTTCATGCAGCTTTTTCATATCGAGCGCATGGGTAAAGGCGACGCCTTCCGTTTCTTCGTGCCACCAAGTACGGCTAATTTCACTAATTTTGGTCATAATACTTTCTCAACGATCCAGGTCGTTCTCAATAATGTGCTTGAGCAATGCTTCTGATGCTGGCTTCAGCAAATCAAAAACATACTCATAATCGGACAAATCACCGTAATATGGATCCGGCACTTCGGTTTCCTCGCTTGCACCAAAATCCAGCATTTTACAAAGTCGGCCGTTAAAATGATCAGGCTTCATGCGTGACAGATTGGCGTAATTATCATTGTCCATTGCAAGGATATACTGAAACTGCTCAAAATCTGAGCTTCGCACCTGACGGGCCCGTAAATCCGACATTTGAATATTTCTGGTTTTGCCAATTAACTGCGCCCGTTCGTCCGGTGGATTACCAACATGCCAAGCCCCGGTTCCGGCGCTATCCGTTATAATCCTGTTCTCAAGATTTTTCGCCGCGACCATGTCCCGAAACACCGCTTCCGCGGACGGTGATCTACAAATATTCCCAAGACAGACAAACAAAACCTGTATCATACTACCCTCTATCCTTGGCAGGCCACGGTTAGGGAACATATACAGGGTAACGATGGAGGTGCGAAGATAGAAATGGCAGGGAAACTTGAAAAAACTGAACGAGATCAGAAAATCGCGACTTTAAAAGGATGGAAAGCTCAATCAGGGCGCGATGCGATTGAGAAAAGCTTTCGATTTAAATCGTTCAATGAGGCTTTTGCCTTTATGACACGCGTTGCATTGACGGCAGAAAAAATAGACCATCATCCAGAATGGTTCAACGTTTACAATCGTGTTGATGTAACGTTGACAACCCACGACGCAGACGGTGTCAGCGAAAAGGATATAAAGCTTGCCGCATTTATGGACAAGGTAGGCGACCCGTAAGCCGCCGCCCTTAAAACGTCTTTATTTCGGCGCCATACGGATCGCGCCGTCAAGACGGATCACTTCACCATTAAGCATCTGGTTCTCACAGATATGCTTTGCCAGGGACGCAAATTCTGCTGGATTACCCAAACGACTGGGGAAAGGAACACTGGCTCCAAGCGAGTCTTGCACATCCTGAGGGAGACTCATAAGCAGTGGTGTTCCGAAAATACCAGGGGCAATCGTCATGACCCGGACACCAACATTGGATAGATCACGGGCAATCGGAAGCGTCATACCAACGATACCCCCTTTGGACGCCGCATAGGCAGCCTGACCAATTTGACCATCATAGGCAGCCACAGATGCCGTATTAATGCAAACGCCGCGCTCGCCGCTTTCCATTGGATCCAGCTTGACCATGTCGTCAGCCGCCCGGCGAATACAATTGAAGGTTCCGATCAGATTGATATTCAGTACCTGCTGGAACTTGTCCAAGGGATGCATTCCGCGGCTTGATACTGTTTTTGCAGCAGGACCGATACCCGCGCAATTGACCAGAATACGCGCAGGACCGTGTGCCGCGCGAGCAGCTTCAAAGCCGGCTTCAACTGACGCATCCTCTGCCACATTTACTGTGAACGCTGATCCACCAATTTTTTCCGCCATTGCTTCGGCAGCCTCAGTATTCAAATCGAAAATAGCAACTTTTGCACCCGCTTCAGCCAGTGCTGTCGCTGTCGCCGCTCCCAAACCAGATGCACCGCCTGTTACAATAGCAGCTTTTCCGCTGATATCCATTATCCGTCTCCCGATAATCTAACGTTTGTTTTTCAAAAATATGCCTCTTGAATACACGTCTCTTGGCAAAAAGGAAAGAACCCTCTGTTGCAAATCAGGGCACGAGCATCATATACAGGAGCATGCAAAAGCCTGATGATGATATCTCCGCGTTTGATGCGGATAAAATGCAGAGTGACAAACGCCTCGTCATGCGGGAGTTTGCTCAGAAGCTGCGCAGCAATCTAGGAAAGATCCCGTTTGCCGAAGATGTGACGGCCTCCTTCTATTGTGCCATGGACAGCAAAAGTCCCGCATTTGTAAAAGCCGTTTTATTTGGCGCCCTTGCCTACTTCATTATGCCAGCAGACGTTATCCCTGATTTTATTGCGGCCTTGGGTTACACGGATGATGCCAGTGTTCTGCTTGCCGCGATGAAAACGGTAAAGAGTCACATTGCGCCTGACCATCGGGAAAAAGCGTTGGCCTTTTTGGAAAAACAACCCCGCCCGGAACCTGCCGAAGACTAGGGCTCAACCGATTGTTCTAACGGCTGCTTTTGAGCTTTCTTCAGGCCCGCTTCACGGCGGACGATATACAGGCTTGAGGCAACAATGATGCTCGCACCAGTGAGCATCCATAAAGTCGGGATTTCACTGAAAACCAGAAAGCCAAAGAGACCAGAAAATACCAGCCGCATGTAATCAAAGGGGGCCACGGCGGTCGCTTCGGCCACACTAAACGCCCGGATTGCACAATAATTTGCCCCGGAACCAAACAACGCACCGCCACCCAGTATGGCCAGTTGTTGCCAGGTTGGCGTTTGCCAAACAAACAGTGCGGGAACAAATGCAATACTGGCCCCGATTACCCCGAAGTAAAACATCATTGTAATTGGATCTTCAGTGCGGCTCAGTTTTTTAAGAAAAACCGACACAAGGGCCACCATAAAAGCGCCGAACAGGGCGACAAAGGACGCATGACTGAACTCACCGTCCGCCTGCACCATGACAAGAACGCCTAAAAACCCAACCCCTGTCGCCAACCAGCGACGCCAGCGAATGATCTCACCCAGAAAAAGAACAGCCAGCAAAATAAGAAAGAGCGGTCTGGTGAAGGTCAATGCCACAGCATCCGCCAGGGGTAAATGCGTCACCGCATAAAAGATGCTCAGCATCCCGGAAATACCAACGACAGCGCGAAAGAAATGAAGTTTGAAAACCTTTGTACGAAGAGAGCCTATCCCTCTTTTAAAAACAAAAGGCAGTACGACGATCACCCCGAAGACAGCGCGGATGAAGCCAAGTTGAAAGCTGTCCAGCTCTTGACCGAGATACTTAATGACCAGGCTCATGATGGAAAAACAAAACCCGCCAAGCAGCATCCACAAGGCCCCTTGGGCATTTGCGGGGATGGTCTCCCATATCCCCAACCACCTCAGTCGCTGGGACGCTGCAAAATTCATTGGCTCTCCCCGACTTTACTAGCCGCATCCTTCGCGTTCTGAACACTTTTCGGGTTTCCAGTCGCCCCGCTTAACCGTGCTTCACGCATGGCAATATAAACCGACGATGCAAAAATAATCGAGGCACCGACCCAAACATAGATACTTGGATCCTGCGCAAAAAACAAAGCTCCGATAATGGCTGAGAAAACCAGGCGGAAGAAATCAAATGGCAGAACATAGGTTGCGTCTGCTACGGCAAATGAGCGGGTAAAAAACAGATGCCCCAGTGTCGCACTCAGGCCCATGCCCGCCACCAGCATCAACTGATCCCAGCTTGGTGTTACCCAGACAAGCATTGCCGGGATAAAAGACATCGGCAAAATGATGATCTGTGTCCAGGCAACAATAGACGGCGTACTTTCAGTCCCGGAAAGCATTTTCACACAGGTGACAGAACAAGCCATCGTCGCGGCGGCCAACAGGGCTGCATAGGCGCCGGTGCTCATATCAATCACACCCGGCCGAAGAATGATCATTGCACCGACAAAACCAACCAGAATAGCCATCCAGCGGCGAAACCGAACAACTTCTTGAAGGACGACGATCGCAAGCAGCGTGCCAAAGATCGGCGCGGTAAAATTAAGCGCGACCGCTTCTGCAAGCGGAATAACCGTTACGGCGTAGAACCAGGCAACCATGGAGACAAACCCGAAAATGCCGCGCACCAGGAACAATCCGGGTCTGCCGGTCTTCAATCCGGAAACGCCATATTTCAGGAACCACGGTGCAAGCGCAATCAGGCCCGCCATATTTCTAAGGAAAACAATCTCAAAAACCGGCATACCACTTGTTGAAAGTGATTTGATCAATCCCCCCAAGATGGAAAGGAACACACAACCGATAATCATTAAAAAAGCAGCCTGTATGGCTGCCGGCGCCTCGCGAAAGGGCCTCAGAAGGGGGAACGAAAACATTTTCCCATAATAGTTCGCATGCGTACCAACTTAAAGTGCAAACTTTGCAACCCTGCCCTGCACCCATAAAAAAGGGCCGCAAAAGCGACCCTTTTTGCAGTTTCGTAATAGAGTTATGCAACCAGTGTGGCTTCGGTTTTTTCCCGAACCTCGTCCATCGTGACATCCGGTGCAAGTTCAACCACTTTCAGACCGCCCTCGACGACATCGAAAACACCCAGTCCAGTGATAATCCGGTCAACAACAGCCTGCCCGGTAAGAGGCAATGTGCAGGATTTCAACAATTTGGATTCACCCGCTTTGTTCGCGTGATCCATGATAATTACAACCCGCTGGACACCGGCGACCAGATCCATCGCGCCGCCCATACCTTTTACCAGTTTGCCCGGTATCATCCAGTTTGCCAGATCACCTGTTTCAGAGACTTCCATGGCGCCCAGAATAGACAAGGCAATATGGCCACCGCGGATCATGGCAAAGCTATCGGCGGAGTTGAAGTAACTCGTACGGTCCATTTCTGTAATGGTTTGCTTGCCCGCATTGATCAAGTCAGCGTCAATTTCATCCTCCGTCGGAAAAGGGCCCATGCCAAGCATGCCATTTTCTGACTGAAGGGTGACATCCACACCTTCCGGAATATAGTTTGAGACGAGGGTCGGAATACCGATCCCCAAATTAACATAGGTGCCATCTTCGAGTTCCTGAGCGGCCCGCTCAGCCATTTGATTACGATCCCAAGGCATTATTCGTTCTCCTCTCAGGCAACCCGTGTGGTGCGTTGTTCAATCCGTTTTTCATGTTCCCCTTTCAGCAACCGCTGAACGTAAACACTTGGCGTATGAATGTTATCCGGATCCAATGAACCGACCGGCAGCAGCTCTTCTACTTCAGCAACCGTGACTTTCCCGCAGGTCGCCGCAAGAGGGTTAAAGTTCCGCGCTGTTTTGCGGTATACAAGATTACCCTGCTCGTCCCCTTTCCAGGCTTTTACGATCGCAAGGTCGGCAACAATACCCCGTTCCAGAACATAGGTAACACCGTCAAATTCTTTCAGTTCCTTGCCTTCAGCAACCTGTGTGCCGACGCCCGTTTTCGTATAGAAACCCGGAATACCAGCGCCACCAGCGCGCATTCTTTCTGCAAGCGTTCCTTGGGGATTAAACTCAAGCTCCAATTCACCAGAAAGATACTGACGCATAAATTCTGCGTTTTCACCAACGTAAGAAGAGACCATTTTTTTCACCTGTTTGGTCTGTAACAGGACACCGAGACCAAAATCGTCGACACCGGCATTATTCGAATAGATGGTCAGATTTTTGACGCCTGCATCACGGATGGCCGCGATCAGGTTTTCTGGAATACCACAAAGTCCAAAACCGCCCGCTGCAATGGTCATCCCATCAAACAGCAATCCTTCCAGCGCCGAACCTGCATCTGCATATTGTTTCTGTGCCATTAAATGCACCCTACCCTTTCCCTGTATAAAAGAGGTACCAGTTAAAAAAACCGGCAAGGTCGTTTAACCTACCATTCGTTATTCTGGCAGACCTTGAATTCCGGGCTGATCATAGACAGAATGTCTGGGCCTGAAAACTCAAAAACGGCCCGGCAGCAACGGAAAAATCATTTTTTTCGCAACTGCACAAAAATTTCGAGGAATTTCAAGACCCTTGGCGTAACCAAAGAATATTCAATGAACTTAAAAACTTGAAACAAGGCGCAAAAACCGAGCGAAACTGATCCCACGGCAGGGACATTTCTTGCTGAATTTGGGCCAGTGTCTTTTCCCCATCGATCATTGCCACGATTTGATCTGCTTTTAACGGAACAGGCAATAAAACTTCTTCCCCATCAAAACTGATAGCGAACTCTTTCTTGCTTTTTAACGTCTGGGCAAACACTTTAGGGGGCACCCGATCTGCCAGAACAGGAACCATCGATGGCGCTATGGTTGCAATGGTTGAAGCCCCTGCCGATCGTTTCTTAACATAGAAAATATGGGTTTTTAGGCTCCCGCTCAGATTTTCTGCGAGCGCAGCCTTTTGCATTGTTGTTAAGGTTTTGATCCGTTTCAGAACATCTTTGTCTTTGATAAAGTTTGCCGGATCATATTTCAACGGCTCGATGAACGCGACGGGTTCCAGATCAGCCGAAGTCAGAAATTCTTCAATTTCCGGCACCAGATAGCTTCGATCCCGCGGATGCAGCAAAAGATCAAAAAAAGCGGCATCCGCGCCCATCTTATGATCGCCCACGAACGGATTGCGTACCAACCAATTGGTTTTCGGTAAGCCCGCGACCAGTTTTTTACCGATCGAAAGCTGCTCCGTAAGGTCTTGATCGCCAACAAGGGCCTTCAGAGCCCGCTGAACATGATACACACCGGTCCGTCCCAAAGTCGCATACAGCATCAGGCCCATGCCGCCGCCTTCTTTCAGAACAGAAGTCAGGGCCGCAAGTCCCTCCTCCGGATGTTCCAAATGATGCAGAACCCCGCAACAGTCAATATAGTCAAACGGCTCTAGGCCCATTTCAGGCAAATCAAGAAGTGAGGCTGTGTGATATTCGATATTATCAAGGCCACGAACTTCGGCCCGTTTTTCCACCACCGCCCGGCTCGCCGATGACAAATCAATATAGGTTACAGTGCCGTGCGGGCCATAATCAGCGAGCTGTTGTGCCAGCATGATCACGGCGTCTCCGGTTCCGCCACCAGCAACAAGAGCCCGAAAGGGTTTGGAAAAATCCCGTGCCCCATTAAACAGGTAATGATTCACTTCCACAAGTTGGCTGGGGCTACCTGTGATCAGTCGTGTGCGTTCCTCTTCGGGATCGCGGGGAGGATAGGGCAATTGTTCGTACTGCTGCTTTACAGCCTTATCCCTGCGTGTCCTCCCCTTGCTCACGGTACTCAGTCCTTTACTGTAATAATCACTTTACCCGTTGTCTTGCGTGACAACAAAGCTTTCATGGCGTCCGCGCCTTGCTCCAACGGGAAATGCGTGGAAACGTGCGGCTTGATTTTGCCTTCTTCCACCATTTTCAGCATTGCATTGAAATTGGCCCTGTTTTTCTCTGGTGTCCGGCGCGCAAACTCGCCCCAGAAGACACCCATCACAGAACATCCCTTCAGCAATGCCAGATTTGTTTTCAGCTCAGCAATCCGACCGGACGCAAATCCAATCACCAAAAGGCGACCTTCCCAGTTAATGCAGCGCATGGACTGATCAAACGCATCACCGCCAACAGGATCATAAATTACGTCAGCACCTTTGCCGTCTGTCAATTCCTTGACACGATCCTTGATGCTTTCTGTTGAATAATTAATGACATGATCCGCACCATATTGACGGACGATATCCATTTTTTCGTCAGAACCAACGGTTCCGATCACCGTGGCACCCAGTGCCTTGCCCAGTTCGACTGCGTTCAAGCCAACACCGCCAGCGGCGCCATGAACAAGCAAAACCTCACCCGGCTTAATCTGCGCCCGGTCCACCAGTCCGTGATAGGTTGTGCCATAAGTAACAGGAAAGCCTGCGGCCTGATCAAATGGCATACTGTCTGGAATGACATATGTACCGTCTTCAGGGGCAACAACATATTCTGCGAAACCGCCAAAGCCATGATTAGCCATCACGCGATCACCGACTTTGATGCTGGTCACGCCTTCACCGACCTCCGTTACGACACCGGAAGATTCCATCCCCGGAGAGAACGGAAAAGCGGGCTTGAACTGATATTTACCTGCAATCATAAGCGTATCAGGGAAATTCAATCCAACAGAATGAATCTGAATTTTTACCGTTCCGGCTGAAACTGTCGGTTCAGCGATATCCTCCATCACCAATATGTCTGGTTCGCCAAATTCTTTACAAACAAGTGCTTTCATCGTTTTCCCATTTTTTTTATGCCGACAAAGAAGTCGGGGGTTTATTGCGCTGCAAACAAATTAACCGTTAACTGATATCAAGGTCAATTCGAACCTTTTTGTCAGTCGGCCTGAACGTTCATATGACCCACAGTTATATTGTTCCAGTTTTTCTGGACGGGCTGAACAAAAGCGTCAATCTCCCGGTGCATTTCCTCAGTCATAACGCCCAGATCCTGCAAAATCTGGCCAAGCGCAACTTCAGCACCCCGTGTTGTACCGTCTATATTTTTCACGGCAACACCCAACCCAAGATTGGGGAGGGCTGCCAAATACACACCTTCTGCCCCTGTCTTTGCAACGACCGCCCCTTTGGCTGATCGATTAAGAGCCGTACAAAGGCGGTCTGAACCGGCGATCATTTCCGGTTCCGTTGCGATTGCATTCTGCAATCGGCGACAAGCTGCCGCGCGCTCATCCGACAGGCTTTCTGGATTGGCAAAGCGGGCGATAGCAAGAGCAGCTCCGGACAATGGAATTCCAAGCGTTGGAATGGAACACCCGTCAATACCGACCGGAGCCTCCGTCAAATCCAGATCGGTAAAATCTTCCAGAATTTTTACAAGGCGTTTTTGCACAGGATGGTCCAGATGGATATATCCCTTCAAGTCTTCCCCCAGGTGAAGCGCCGTTGCCAGAAAACCCGCATGTTTCCCGGAACAGTTATTATGGGCCGCCGTGGGTTTTTTTCCGTCTGCAGCAAGAGCATACGCCGCAGCCGGAAATGTTGGCCAGTGCGCACCGCATTCCAGCGCGTCCAAGGTCAGGCCCATTCTTTCCAACCAGGCGGTCACCGCAGCAACATGAACTGGTTCACCAGTATGGGACGCACAAGATAAAGACAATTCCTTGTCGGAGAGAGCGAATGCATCCGCCGCCCCCGTTTCAATTAATGGCAAAGCCTGCAGTAATTTTATCGCTGATCGTAAATAGACGGGTTTCTCAATATCACCCCACTGTTTCAAGATGTTTCCTGAAGCATCGGATACAACAGCATTTACCCTATGCTGACACTCAACCATTGGACCCCGATAAACGTTGACCACAATTGGAGAACGGGTAGAAACTGTTGCAGTGTGCTTTTTCATCTGGATAATCCTGAATAGACGTAATACCAAGAGCAGCACAGTATCCACTTTTGGGGTTGGAGTGAAGAAAATCATGAGCGCAAGAGGCTATTTTGGCATTGGCATTGAAGGTGTCAGCAAACCAATGAACGCAGGAAACCTGTTTCGAACAGCCAATGCGTTTGGCGGCAGTTTTGTTTTTACAGTTGGTGCCGAATATTCTGTTCGCAAAGCCAAGTCCGACACAAGTGTCGCTCCGAAAAGCATTCCCTGGTATGACTTTGATACCATCGAAGATATGAAGTTACCGCGCCTTTGTAAGATTGTCGGTGTGGAATTATTAGACGATGCAGAAGAATTACCCAGCTTTTTTCACCCTATCAACGCAGCCTATATCTTGGGACGAGAAAGAGGATCTCTTTCACCGGCCATGCAGGAAAAATGTGACTATTTCATCAAAATTCCGACAAAATTCTGTTTGAATGTTGCAACTGCCGGCGCCATCGTTATGTATGACAGGATTGTCACGCATGGGCGATTTGCACAACGCCCGACAGGCGAACTCGGAAAGGCAATTGAATTGCCGGACCATGTACAGGGCAGACCGATCCAAAGGACGATCGACACCTAGAAGGAATGAAATGTCCCTTATGGGACGATCATTCAAAGGGAACAGAGCAAGCGGATAAAACCGTTTTGCAACATTGCTGGAAAAAACTGATAAAGGGCCTTATCCTGACGTCATGATTAAACTAAATTTGCATATACTGTCTCCGCTGGCCGCATTCTTGGTCATTTCCTTGACAACGCTGAGTGCACAGGCACAAAGTACAGACCCAAGGGCCCTTGGTACTTTTAAAGATTGGCAGGCATACACATGGCTCGAAGGTGGGAAAAAGGTGTGTTACATGCTTTCCCGGCCTAACAAATCGTTGCCGCAAAATGTTAAGCGTGGGGATATTTACCTGATGGTCACCTACCGACCCAAATCCCGCTCCAAAGAAGAAGTCAGCCACGTCACCGGATACACCTACAAAAACCGTTCCACTGTAGAACTAACCATTGGAAACCGTAAATTCAAACTGGCGACTGATGCCGATGTCGCATGGGTCCCTGAAGGCGAAAGCGACGCCAAACTGATCTCCGCCATGCGAAGAGGGGCCAAGGTTATTGTAAAAGGTCGTTCCTCCCGCGGGACACAGACCACAGACAGTTATTCACTGCAGGGCTTTACAGCTGCGCATAAGCAGATTAGAAAAAGCTGCAGTTAAAGTGGGCTGAGCATTCGCCCCTATTTTTTAGAAGTATTGTAGAGCTATGGAACATTTGATTCCGGATGTAGAGGCTGTTGACCGACAGCCCGAGCTTCTTGCCATCCGTAAAAACCTGGTCGGCATGACCCGCAAGGAAATTGCGGCTGCCCTCGTTGAAGCTGGAGAAGCCGAGAAAGCCGCCAAAATGCGGGCTCGACAGTTGTTTCACTGGCTCTATTATCGGGGTGCAGACAACTTCGATGACATGACATCCATCTCGAAAGAATTGCGGGCGAAACTGCCGGAGCATTTCACTGTAGATCGCCCTGAAATTACCAATTTACAGGAATCTGTCGACGGCACACGCAAGTGGCTGGTCAAGTTTCCAGACGGTCAGGAAGTCGAATCAGTTCATATCCCTGAAGAGGATCGCGGTGCATTATGTGTGTCCAGTCAGGTTGGATGTACCCTGACCTGTAGTTTTTGCCACACGGGAACCATGAAGCTTGTCCGTAATTTGACGGCCGGTGAAATCGTGTCGCAGATGATGATTGCCCGCGACACATTGGGGGAATGGCCCAGCCCGAAGGGCAACCGGATGATTTCCAATATTGTCATGATGGGCATGGGTGAGCCGCTACTGAACTATGAAAATGTGGCCAAGGCTCTGAATATTGTCATGGACGGCGAAGGGATATCCTTATCCAAGCGCCGCATCACGCTTTCGACATCCGGCGTCGTCCCTAAGATACATCAGTGCGGCGAAGAACTGGGCGTGAATTTAGCGATATCGCTGCACGCGGTAACCGACGATGTTCGCGATATTCTTGTTCCGATCAACAAACGCTACCCGATCAAGGAACTGCTTCAGGCCTGCCGCGACTATCCCGCCAGCAACAACGCCCGCAGGATCACTTTTGAATATGTGATGTTGAACGGCATTAATGACAGCCCGGCGGATGCGCGTGAACTTGTTCGCCTGCTGAAGGGGATACCGGCAAAGGTAAACCTGATCCCGTTCAATCCATGGCCGGGTAGTAACTATATCTGTTCCAGCAACAATGCTATTCACCGCTTTGCAAAAATCGTAAATGATGCCGGCTATTCTTCCCCTGTTCGCGTCTCGCGGGGTCAGGACATCATGGCTGCCTGCGGTCAGCTTAAATCCGCAAGCACCAAGGAACGCGCCTCTGCAAGACGCACAGCAAACGCGTAAAAAACACCCCTCTCCTCTTTCCCTTGCGAGAGGGGGATTTTTCGCCTATTTTGCGCGCTTCTGATAATTATCAAAATAGATTTCCACCGAAGGTACGCGTCATGTCACAAGACATCAAGAAAGTCGTATTGGCCTATTCTGGAGGCCTGGACACCTCTGTAATCCTGAAATGGTTACAGACAACTTATAACTGTGAAGTTGTTACTTTTACTGCCGATCTGGGGCAGGGTGAAGAACTTGAACCTGCCCGCCAGAAAGCCGAGCTTCTTGGTATCAAAGACATCTTTATCGATGATCTTCGAGAAGAATTTGTCCGTGACTTCGTTTTTCCTATGTTCCGTGCCAACGCTGTCTATGAAGGTCAGTATCTGCTCGGCACGTCAATCGCCCGCCCCCTGATTTCAAAACGCCAGATCGAAATTGCCCGGGAAGTTGGTGCGGATGCCGTTGCGCATGGCGCCACAGGAAAAGGCAATGATCAGGTTCGCTTCGAATTGGGATATTATGCCCTGAACCCGGATATCAAAGTAATTTCTCCTTGGCGTGAATGGGACTTGAATTCCAGAACCAAGCTGATTGACTTTGCTGAAAAGAACCAGATCCCTATTCCAAAAGACAAACGCGGCGAAGCTCCTTTCTCGGTTGATGCCAACCTGCTGCATATTTCTGCTGAAGGAAAAGCACTGGAAGATCCATGGGAAGAAGCCGCTGAATATGTCTACACTCGGACAGTTGCTCCTGAAGACGCGCCAGACACGCCGACTTATATCGAAATTGAATATGAAAAAGGCGATCCGGTTGGCCTGGACGGAAAGCGCCTTAGCCCGGCGACTTTGCTGACAGCCTTGAATAAACTTGCGGGTGACAACGGCATTGGACGCCTTGACCTTGTTGAGGGCCGGTTTGTTGGCATGAAATCTCGCGGTATCTATGAAACGCCCGGCGGGACCATTATGCTCGAAGCCCATCGCGGTATCGAACAAATCACACTGGACCGCGGCGCCATGCATCTGAAAGATGACATCATGCCGCGCTATGCCGAATTGATCTATAATGGGCTTTGGTTCTCTCCAGAGCGGGAAATGCTTCAGGCTTTGATCGATAAGAGCCAGGAAAAAGTAAGTGGTGTGGTTCGCCTTAAACTCTTTAAAGGGCGCGTCAGTGTTGTTGGAAGAAAGAGTAAATACTCTCTTTACTCCATGGAACATGTCACGTTTGAAGAAGACACCGTTTATGATCAGCGGGATGCAGAAGGCTTTATTAAACTGAATGCCTTGCGCCTGCGTTTGCTCCATCGGCAAAAAGGCTGATCCTGCCAGCGATTAAAAATAAAGGCGGCTGATATTTCAGCCGCCTTTTTTATATCTTGCTTTAGCGTCCAAAAGGATCATCCGGGTCCTCTTCGAAATCCTGCACTTCTTCCACATATGGAATGTAGCGGTCCTTGATAAAAAGAATGCCTGCAAAGCAACCGCCTGCAAGCGCGCCGAACACTAAAACGGTGATGGCGTCAGGAAACCAGCTTAAATCCCAGGACAGGTTAAAGACACCCACAACAAAAAGGATCGCCGCCCCCGGCATTGCAATAAAGACAATTGCCAAAACAATCCCGGTCAATGCTCCCAATCCAACTGATTTGGAAAATTGGGCGATTAATTCAGGACTAAAGCGCACCTGTATCCCCTTTACACTTCAGGGACATCGACATTTGCGATCCGGCAGGCAGCCGTAATCGTATTTGCCAATAAGCAGGCGATCGTCATGGGACCAACCCCACCGGGGACTGGTGTAATCGCGCCAGCCACTTCTTTCGCGGCATCAAAATCCACATCCCCCACAAGTCGGGTTTTACCATCGTCTTTTGCGATTCTATTAATACCAACATCGATGACTGTGGCACCGGGCTTAACCCAATTGCCTTGGATCATTTTCGGACGCCCCACGGCGGCAACCAGGATATCTGCGCCTCGGCAGACCTCTTCCAGGTTTCGGGTTCGCGAATGGGCAATTGTAACCGTACAGTTTTCTGCCAGCAATAAACTGGCCATAGGCTTGCCGACGATATTAGAGCGGCCCACAACAACGGCATTTAGCCCCGAGAGGTCACCCAATCGATCTTTCAACATCATGATGCAGCCAAGCGGCGTACAGGGAACCATAGCCGGCAATCCGACGGCCTGACGCCCTGTATTGATCACATGAAATCCATCCACGTCTTTTTCGGGATCTATGGCGTCCAGAACAGCTGTTTCGTCCACTTGATCCGGTAAAGGTAATTGCACCAGAATACCGTGAATGGCAGGGTCATCATTCAGACGATTGACCACAGTCAGAACCTCATCCTGAGAAGTCGTGTCCGGTAGCCGAATTTCTTCAGATTTCATGCCGGCTTCAATCGTCGCTTTGTTTTTGTTGCGAACGTAGACATGACTTGCCGGATCTTCGCCCACAAGAACGACCGCCAGACCAGGCGTCAATCCCGCATTCGCTTTCAGATATTCGGTTTGTCGAGCGACCTTCGCCCGTACTTTTTCGGCAAATAATTTGCCATCAATGATTTCGGCCGTCATAGTCCTGTTTCTTTCATTGAACGGGTGCGAACAATCGCTTCAATGTCTTCTCCAGGCTGTCCGCATCGCCTTTAAGAAGAAGTGTTTTGTTTCTGTCAGTTGCCCCGGACACCAAGTCGATGTCACGCTGTGCTACGCCCAGATGTTTACTCAAGATTTTAATGAGAGCTTTGTTAGCCTTTCCTTTTTCAGGAACAACTGTCACAGCTACTTTTGCTCGCGTCAGTCCATCTCCGGACTTTTCGACCCCCTGCATTCGATTGGCGGAAGCGCTCGGGGTTAACCGGACGCGCAAATTCAGCCCATCGGCATGACGGAACCATGCTTTTTCATCAACCGTAGACAAAAAACTCATACATCAGATTCTGCAGAAAAAAGAGCAGCAAAATCAGCACAATCGTAGAAATATCAATACCGCCGAACGCTGGAATTACCCTGCGGATGGGGCGCAAAACAGGCTCTGTTATTTTATAGAGGAATTCGCCGACAGTTGCGACAAACTGATTGCGGGCATTTACAACGTTGAATGCAACAAGCCAGCTTAAAATCGCATTGGCGATAAGGAGCCAGATAAATATCTGTATAATCGTGCTTACGAGAGTGACGACTGAAGCCATATTTCTACCTTGCTTGATAAGAACTCCCCTACATTTAGTCGTCCCTGCAGGGGAGAGCAAGACAAGTCTCACCATATTGCCTCAAAATATTGACCGTAGGGTAATCTGGACGGATTAAATCCTATTTTACAGTATTTTTTACCACTCGCTTGGATACTTCTTTTATCAGGATTCCAGCGAAGTCCGCTGCGGAAAGGGGATTGGTCTTATTTCCCAGCGCAGCCATCCGTATTTCAGGAACGGTTCCGCGACGCAGTGTCCTTTTACCAAACAATGTCATTTGAAGCGTTGTACTGCCTTTGGCAATCGAAACCTTATTGACAATCAACTTGCGCCCGCTTGGCATTTTCCCAGCAGATGCCACATAGGCAACGGCTGTTGAAACCAATGCTGATGTGCTGAGTTTCTTTCCATTGCTCTCAACAAACATTTTGTAGGGGCCTATATCCAATGACTTGATAATCAGTGGGCCGGACAAAACACTGAGCGGATCATATTGAAATGTCACTTTTTCGACTTCAAAAAGGGGCGTGTTGGCCGAGGTTTGCAAAACAAACCCCTCAATTATCCCGACCCCCTTCGCAATATTCAATGAGGTCTCGCGGATTGAAACGGCACTACCCGAGGCCCCGCCGCCCGTTTTAGCCACGCTCTCCTGTAGCTCTTGGGTCACCACTTCGTTTGCGTAAAACGCACCGGCGATCAACATAGAAATGCCCAGAACGGCACTGCCCGATAAAACCAACCATTTTTTTGAATTCATCTGCCTTCTCACTCCCTTTAACATCATTGATTGTCACGATGTGGAGATTGAGGGATTTAATTCAATATTAAATCAACTTAAACGATTGTAATATCATGCAAGGCTATGCTTTTCGGGCCCAGTGGTCCAGCGCACTGGAGGACAGAAAAAATATTAAGACACCAGCCACCAGGCCGACACTGTTTGCAATAATATCACCTGTCTCAAAATACCGGCCGGTCATTGGCTGTATGAATTCAATGGCGATCCCCATAAGAAAGGACAGGAAAATCATCATTCCTTTTTGTTGCCATGCTCTGCCCGCACTGACGGCCGCAATGGATAACACCGCATAACCAATAAAATGCTGAACTTTGTCGGATAAAATGGAAGGAACCTGTTCAACGGCCTGCACCGGGATCAAGGATCCAATAATAATCGTCAGGGCCAATCCGCACCAACAAATGAAGCCAGTGATTTTCATAGGTGTATATCCGAGTCCGTTCCTGAATACCTGTTGTGACATTGCCACACATTTCTTATCATCGTTAACCGTTAGTGCATATAATTTGGTTAGGCTTCTTATACCGGTACATATAGGGGGAAGCATCATTCTTTTGTCCAAGATGCGAATGAGCGGACCTCCGTGATCTACCGATTGTGTAAATGAGCGAAGAATACGGCCAGAAATGAATAGACCAGAAAAACTTGCAGCAACTAACAAATATGACGCTCCTGTAGCAGGCTATCCTGTTTCAGCACCGGTCTTAAGTGGATTGTTCAGTTTTCTGGATATCTTCTTTTTGATCCTCGCAGGCGCCCTCGCGTATAAGTGGATTGTTGGAAATCCTCTTTATATGAGAGAGATCTATTCGTTTGCTATTGCGTTTATCGGCCTTGCCTATTTTTTTGTTGGCCGTTTTGCAGGGATTTATTCTTTTGCCGCCCTTTTGAACCCTTTTAGAAATGCCTCCAAGCTTGGCGTGACTTGTTTGACGGTTTTCCTTCTTCTTCTCGCAATAGCTTTTACGCTCAGGATTTCTGATAGCTACTCTCGCATCTGGCTTTATAGCTTCACCGCTATGGCCTTCTCTTTCGTCTTTGCCTATCGCCTCTTGGCAGCGTTCATTCTTTCTTCGAATGTCCAGCACGGTCGCTTTAACCGCAATGTTGTTATTTTTGGGTCCGGTGAACAGGCTTCACGGTTGATCAAACAACTAAGTCAAGGCCAGCATAATTTTTACAGGATTATCGGAGTTTTCGACGACCGACAAACCAGAACAGGTGATCTGGGCGAGGGATATACTATTTCAGGAAACATGAAGGATCTGAAAAAACTCGTCCGCCAGCAGGACGTGGATGATGTTATTGTTGCCCTCCCGTGGAATGCGGATGATCGGCAGGTAGGTATCGTACAACAATTGCGTGAGCTTCCCTGCCATGTTCACCTGGTTTCAGATTTGGTCGGGTTTCGTTTTCCCAACAAACCGTCCCCTGCTCATTTTGGCAATATACCGATGATTGAAGTGATTGACTCTCCCGTCTCTGGTTGGGGAAGCGTCCTGAAATGGCTTGAAGACCGAATTTTGAGCAGTCTTCTCCTGTTAATCTTCATGCCAGTCCTTATTTGCATCGCCGTTGCCATAAAACTGGAAAGCAAAGGTCCGGTGTTGTTTAAACAAAAACGATACGGCTACAACAATCAGATATTCGAAATTTATAAATTTCGCTCTATGTATGTAGAAGAACAAACACCGGACGTTACACAACAGGCCACCAAAAATGATCCTCGCATTACCAAGGTGGGTCGTTTTATCCGGCGAACCAGTCTGGATGAGTTACCCCAATTATTGAACGTCTTTCTTGGCACAATGTCTCTGGTAGGCCCCCGCCCTCATGCGATCGATCACAATGAAGAATATTCGGTTCTTATTGATGGTTACTTTACCCGCCACAAAGTTAAACCCGGTATTACAGGTTGGGCACAAGTAAACGGGTTGCGTGGTGAAACCGATACCCTGGAAAAAATGGAAGCGCGCGTAGAACACGATACCTACTATTGTGAGCATTGGTCTTTACTGTTTGATGTCCAGATCTTGATAATGACTGCCTTCGTTGGGTTTATTAATAAAAATGCGTATTAAGCATAAGAAAAACGGGTCTATCGACTAGATTATCAACAAATTGATTCTTTTTTCGACAATTTTAGTTGCCATTCACACCGTCTTCACTCGCTTGGCGATTATATTTTTTAACTTTCGGTGAAAAAAAGAGAAAATTAACCTTAACAGCCCGATTTCACAGACAAATTTAGCTATTTATTTACTTCTTATTAACGTTTTTGCTGGGCGGACGCCCTCTATAGGCGTAAATTAATAGAACCGAATATTACATCGGTTTGGTGAGGGGCCAAAAAATTTAAGACAACTGATGCCACTCCCCAGGATACAAAAGCAGCTCAACAGAAGGCCTGCACCAACCAGTGAATGACTTCCTGCATTGTGCAGGATTAATTCAATCACAAGACTGAGCAGGAGTAAGCAGAATGAAAAAATTTTTAAGATTAACACTCATAAGTACGTTCGCCGGCTTATTTAGCATTGGAATGGCCAATGCTGCCACATTTGACTATGCCGCAATCGCTGATGCCCCTCCAGGCGAGATGGGCGGACAACCTTTGATTCACAGTGATGGTGGTGTCACAGTTGAAGCAAGAGGTTATTTATCAGGCGCACCAGCCTATGCATATTTGGATTCCGGAAGCGCCGGAATGGGCGTCTGCAGTACAGGGCTAACAGGAACCCTTCAATGTGTTGATTCAAGTGACGACAATGTAACGACAGACGAAACTTTGGAACTCACATTCAATAAAATCGTAACGATCGATTCAATCGCCTTTGCTGACAGTGTTCACGGTACAGCCGGTCTCGTCGGTGGCGTCCTTGCCCTCACAATCGATGGCTCCCCAATCCTGGGTGGCATGTCTCTTGATCCTGCCGACTGGGGCTTGTTCGCAGGTCTGACAGGTACAGTTTTTGAGTTTTCATACGTGGACACTCAATTCTATCTTGAAGCGATCACTGTGAGTGCCGTTCCGCTCCCACCTGCCCTCCTGCTATTTGGTGCTGCCCTTGCAGGACTTGGGTGGATTGGCCGCAGAAGAAAACAATCTTAAGAGAGAGGAAAACCTTCTCTTAAACTGAAAACCTACAATGGTTCGAATAAAAGGCCTCGATTTTTCGAGGCCTTTTATTTTTCAGCCTGATTGTGCACTTTTTCTTTACTATTGCGGGTTTAATTTGAGAACGTGTATTGTGCGTTATTACGTTTATTCGTTTTCGGCTAAAAACTCTGATTATTCATAAAGTTATTTTATGTGGGGTCATTAGGCTGATAGTCGTTTTGTTTTGGTTATTGATTGCGTTATAGACGCTATATCGAAACATTGAGTGCTTCAAAAAAACAACCATTAATAACAGTTAGAAAATCAGGCATGACAACTGATACTTACGATCAAGAAGAACAAGCTTCTCCGCTAGATCTAAACCAAATTCTAGCAATTGCAAAGCGTCGCTTCTTTTACTTTCTAATCCCTGTGGTAATTGCAGGAAGCATCGTTGTGGCAATCGCCTTTCTACTGCCACCAAGGTACGAATCCTATGCCACGGTCCTTGTCGAGTCTCAACAGATTCCCGTCGAGTTTGTTCAATCTACTGTTACGTCAGATCCTAATCAGCGCATCACCGTAATAAAACAACGGGTTATGACACGTACAAACTTACTCAGAATTGTTGACAAATATAATGTTTTTGCTGAAGAGCGGAAAAGGCTATCGGTCACCAAATTAATTGAGGAAATGCAACGCTTGGTTAGTGTTGACGTCATAACCGCTGAAAATGGTCAAGGACGACGAGGAGCAACAACCATTGCCTTCCGTCTCTCTTTTCAGCATGAGAATCCTCAAACCGCCACAAAAGTCGCAAACGAACTGGTAACATTATTTCTGAGCGAAAACGTTAAAACCCGCACGGAAAGAGCAAGTGAAACTACAGAATTCCTGGAACAAGAGGCTCAGAAACTAAAAGAGCAAATGATAATCGCTGAAGCCGCCATCTCAAACTACAAGCAATTACATAGAGATAATTTACCAGAGCACCTGAATCTGCGCCTTAGTCGTCTGGAAAGAATTCAAGCTGAAATCAAAGCTTTAGAACAACAATTGATCAATTTGAGAGAAGAGCGCCGATATCTGGACGTTGAAATGGCGAGCGCTGAAGCGGGAGAAGACCCCTCAGCTGACTCACAATCAGTCGTCAGCGACACAGAAAAAGAACTAAATCTTCTTAAGGATGCTCTTACAACAGCGTCGGTAAAATTGACCGACGCACATCCGGATATTAAAGCACTGAAACGTCGGATTGGGATGCTTGAAAAGAAACTTGAAGATGAACTCTCCGCCAGTCAAGAAGACAATGACATAGATCGAAAAACTGCTAAATCCACGAATCCCAAAATTCAGCGGTTGCTGGACAGACTACAAATTCGGATATCAAGTAACACAGCAAGTATTCAAAAATTTGAAAAGGACTTGGCGGAATTAAGAGCCAAAGCATCGGAAATAGAAGAACGCGTTCTGAAAACCCCTGAAGTGGAAAGAGAGCTCATCACGCTCGCTCGTAATCACCGCGAAATCTTTGAAAAATATACCGAGCTTCAGGCGAAACAAGGCAAAGCCCAACTCGCCCAAAACCTGGAAGAAGAAAAAAAGGCTGAGCGTTTTATCCTTTTAGAACCTCCAGTTACACCGACTGAGCCCGTTTGGCCTGATAGACTAAAGATATTTGGTATCGGCGGCTTCTTGGCAATCGCGAGCGGGATTGGTACAGCACTATTGGTCGAACTGGTAGACAAGCGAATAAGAACAGCGTCTGAATTGGAGACGCTGTTAAAGCGCCCTCCTCTGGTTTCAATCCCTTATATTCAGACCCATCGGGACGTTCAGAAAAAACGATATCGATATGGCATGGTCCTGCTGGTTCCCACATTGATGGGACTTGGTGTCTTGGCCGCCATACATGTTTTGTACAAACCTTTAGACGTACTGTTTTATCGCGTTTGGGTTTATCTTGAAAAACTTAACCTTTTGCCATTTTAAGAGGCCGCAATGGAACGCATCAAAGAAGCAATTTCAAAGGCCCGAAATTCACAAGGCCTGAAAGATCAAATCAAAAGTCGGGCCCAGGTCGATATTCATCGCGATGACTTCAACAACGATGAGATAACGTATCAGGAAACAAAGATTGTCCAATTGGACACCAAGCATCTTGAGAACAACCGGATCGTCACCTTTGACAGTGAAGATCCAGACTCCGTTGCCTTCGATATTCTGCGTACTCAGGTCCTGACCAAGATGAAAGAAAACAACTGGCGCACGCTGGCAATCACCAGCCCGACACCGGAATGCGGGAAAACAGTTGTTGCGCTTAACCTTGCCATGAGCATCGCCAAACAAACCGAGCATACAGCCCTCATCGTTGATTTTGACCTTCGCAAACCGCGCATATCTCAATATCTAGGGCTACCTCCCGGTAAGTCCCTATTCGATTTTCTGGAAAACAAGGCTGAAATAAAAGACATACTGGTAAATCCGGGCCTGCCAAGATTGGTTGTTTTACCAAACACAACGCCTGTCAGAAATGCAGCGGAAACGCTTACGTCTCGCCGAATAAAATCCATGGTGACAGATTTAAGAGATCGATATGAAAGCCGGGTTATCATTTTTGACCTTCCCCCGCTCATGGCAGCTGACGACGCGATGGCGTTTCTCCCGCAGGTTGATTGCGTTCTTTTGATTGTGGCAAGTGACGAGTCAACGCCTGCCGAGGTCAAAGAAAGTAGACGACAACTGCAATCGTCTAATTTGATTGGTGTTGTCTTAAATAAATCTCACGAAAAACAATCTCACTACTATTAACAAGCGGGACAAAATTACAATCAGAAGATTTATCCTGCCAAAATAATAGTGTAGCATGGCGTACCCGTCATTATTGGAAGGCAAACGGCTGTGACAAATATTGTGGAAGCGAGCTCAATGCGGTTTGATATACCCAAAATTCTGTTGGCACTTACTGTGCTTCTGGCTCTCGCCTTTTACGCTCCAGATGCGGAATTGCTTTGGACTTCGTGGATGGAATTGGAAGAGTTCAGTCACGGACCTCTAATGCTGGTTGTTTCTTTGTTTCTTTTGTGGAAACGTAAGGAGTTATTAAATACGCCGGATAACAAAGGTCGCTTCGTAGGGGTGGCAATTGTTTTCTTCTCGATTGTCATTTATGGCCTGGCAATCAAGGCTGGCATTCAAAATGCCCGTCACTTGAGTATTCTGGCGCTTTTGTTTGGTTTATTTCTCACATTTGGCGGCTTTAATTACGCCCGCTATGTTTTTCCAGCCCTTATTCTTCTGCCATTCGTTGTTCCGCCCCCCAGCTTCCTGAACTCAAATCTTTCCTATGGACTTCAGCTGTTTTCAACAGATGTCAGTGTCTTTTCACTCCGTGCCATTGGGGTGACCGTCTTTCAAGATGGCAATATCATTGATCTGGGTGAAATGAAATTGGAAGTCGCCGAGGCGTGCAGCGGGTTGCGCTACCTCTACCCTATGGTAGGGTTGGGGGCTCTTTCTGGCATGCTGTTCGATATTGCACTTTGGAAAAGAGGACTTTTTCTTGTTCTTGCCGCCGCCATATCGATCGTTATGAACAGTGTTCGAATTTTCCTGACCGGCGCTTTCGTTGAATTTACGGATATGGGCGTTTCTGAAGGCTTTTTCCATCTGTTTGAAGGATGGGTCTTCTTCCTGATTTCTTTTGTCCTCGTTCTGGGAGCGTGCTGGCTGACCCTGACAAAAAAGGAAAAATCAACGGTCGGAAATGGTGTTCTGAATGTTCGCAATATCAGAAAGCCTTCTGAAGAACCAAAACTAACGGCCCCTATTTATGGCGCTGTTATTTTATGTATTGCATTGGTCCCGCTTACGATTTACCTGAGAAACCTTGAGCCAACCATTCCTGAGCGCACCAGCTTCGCAAGTTTCCCCTTGAAGATCGGAGACCTGATAGCCGAAGAAGATCAAATCCCGGGCATCGAAGCAGAAGTTCTGCAAATGAGTGATTATTTTCTGGGCCATTACCGGGAAGCAAACCTTCCGGCCATTTCACTCTTTATTGGTTATTATGATCAACAATCAGCAGGGCGCACACCGCACTCTCCGCGGGTCTGCATTCCGTCCGGAGGCTGGGAAATCCGAGACCTTCAGACAATCGAATTAATGAAGGATGGCAGCCCTGTCCCTGTTAATCGGGTTTTGATTGGCAAAGGGGAACAAAAGCTTCTCGTCTATTACTGGTTCCAGCAACGTGGAAAATTTATTGCCAACGAATATGCTGCAAAATTCAATCTTTTACTAGGCGGATTAACCTCCTCTCGAACAGATGGTGCGCTCGTGCGACTATCAATGCCGATCTCATCAACGATGTCTGAGATTGTCGCGGATAAACGCCTGGAAGAGTTTTCGAAAAGTTTATTCCCGGTTCTGCCGAAATATATACCTGATTCTTGAGGGAGAAAATAATGGATGTCACCCGGATTGCAGCATTCTCCTCCCACAATAATGGCGGCAACCCGGCAGGAGTGGCAATGTTTGAAACACTGCCCGACGCTATGGAAATGCAAAAAATAGCGGCGGAAATCGGTTATTCGGAAACCGCCTTTCTTGAACCTCTGGCAGAGGGATGGCGCATTCGGTATTTTGCCCCCGAACAGGAGGTTGCCTTTTGCGGTCACGCAACCATCGCCAGTGCCGCCGAATTGGGACGGCGTTATGGTGCGGGCTCCTATCTTCTTCATCTAAATGATGCACAGATCTCGGTTGAAGCTTTCAAATCAAAGACCGGCGAATGGTCGGCCTCCTTAAATAGTCCGCCGACCTGGTCGACATTGGTCTCGTTCGATGAGTTTAAAACGGTGTTGGAAAACTTTAGGATCACACCCGCGGATATGGACGCTCGTTTCCCTCTTGCTGTGGCAGGGGCCGGAGCACGCCATCTCATGATCGGCCTCGCAGACCACGAACAACTCAAAACCATGTCCTATAATTTTGATATTATTAAAAACATCATGATTGAACGCGATTTGACAACGTTGAACCTTTTCTATTGTGAAAGTGACACCGTTTTCCATAGCCGAAACCCCTTTGCGTTTGGCGGGGTTTACGAAGACCCTGCAACAGGTGCCGCCGCCGCGGCTTTGGGTGGCTATTTAAGGGACGTCAGTTTTATCAAAAAAGAAACAGCCATAACCGTTCATCAGGGCGTTGACATGGGCAGCCCCTCACTTCTTCAAGTCCGTATCGATAAAGACAAAGGGCAATCGGTAACAGTGTCGGGCGAAACCCGTGTTATTGAATAAACCGTGCCTTACTTTATTGTTCTGTCATCGCCCGGTTAAAACTAAGCAGAATAGGGTTCAGGAAATAATCCAGCGCAGTCCGTTCACCGGTTGCAATCATGACATCAGCCTGCATCCCAGGACGAAGCTGATCCATCGATAGATTGCTTTGCTCAATGTTATCGATCCGAACGAGGGCCTGATAGTAAAACGCCCCGGTCCGCTCGTTTTGGATACTGTCCGCCGACACCCCGATAATTGTACCTTCAACCGGTTTGGACGTCCTTTGGCTGAAGGCGGGAAAGCGGATATGAGCGGTAGCTCCAACATGCACAATATCAATGTCTGTTGGATCAACCTGTGCTTCTACTATTAACTTCTGATCCACGGGCACGATATCCATTAGTGGCTGTCCGGAAGAAATAACGGCCCCTTTGGTAAACACTGTCAGATTGACGACAAGGCCGGTATTCGGTGCGCGAACCTCGGTTCTACCCATCACGTCGATAGACGCCCGCTCCTGCTCTTCAAGATCAAACAGCATGGATTGGACATTTTTCAACTCTGCAACCGCTTCATTGAGGACCGCATTTTGAATTTCTGTAATCTGAAGTCTAATCTCGCCTATTGCCTGCTTGGATTGTGCAATTCGAGCCACATTCTGACCGCGGTTCCCGGCTAACTCTGACGCTGTTCTCTGCAAAGCCCTTAACCGGCTCCGTTTTGCCAGCTTTTTATCGACCAGTTGTTGCACATCTGCCAATTCTTCCCGGATGAGTTTCAACTGCGTATCGCCCGCCCGTATCTGGCCTTGCAAACCCTTCATTTCTTCTTCGAGCTGCGCAATTTTTTGCTCAAGGATCGTTATTTGACCCTTCCGAGCAAGACGCCTTGCGTTGAAGATACTCACCTGTCCATCCATCGTCTTGGCAACATTTTCATTGGAACGGCGATCTTCGAGCCATTTTGGAAACGTAATATTCTCCAGATTATCTCGCTCTGCGGTAAGACGGGCCATCTCGGCCAATGCCACCATCTTACGCCCTTGAATCAGCTTTAGCGAAGCCTCCGCCTGCGTCTCGTCCAATGTCAACAGGACCTGGTTTTTCTGAACCAGATCACCATCTTTGACCAGAATATCCTGAACAATGCCACCTTCGAAATGTTGAATGGTCTTTCGGTTGCCTTCAACGCTAATGACGCCAGATGCCAGCGCCGCGCTATCTAGCGGAGCAAATGCGGCCCATCCCATAAATCCACCAAAAAAAAGCAGAAGGATTACTACACCTGCCAGTATAGGCTTGCCGACACCCATCTGATCTTTCGTCTGTTCTGCATTATTCATCAATAAGGTCACTTCTATGCTTTCGTTGGATAATCAGCCAACACCTTTTAATTTTTCCAACATTTTTTGTTTGTCGCCCGCCGAATACAATGTGTAGATTTCCTGCACTTCTGTTTCAGTAAGGCTCCGGTCCGCAAGCGACAGTATTTCCGCACGGACTTTATCTGAAATCGGCGCAATCGCAGCCTGTGGCGCGGGGGCATCACTCACTTCAGGCCTGGATCCGTCTTCTGCCGGCTCGGGACGTTGGGTGCTTTTGGCAAGGGCTTCCTTTTCCCGCACATCCGCCCGCCGTTTCATCGCCTGGAGTTTTGCGATACGTGCCGCTCGCCCCTTGTCTTCAAACTGATGAAGTTCGGCGACCTGCCCATTTCCAGTCTCGTCGGGATCGCCAGAGACAGCATCAGATTTTAACCGGCGGGGCGCAGGATCCGTTTCGCCTGCCGGACCAGTCAGGGCACGATGAGAGGGGCCCTGGAGTTTTTCGAGTATTTCATCACGCCAGCCAAAGTCATCCACTATTCCGTTGCGAAGAACGACGATTTTATCAACATGTTTCAATATATTCGGGCGATGTGCAATCACGATAATGGTCATACCCTGATCGCGTAACGTCTGCATAGCCTGCATCAATGCGTTTTCACCGACACTGTCAAGGCTGGCATTGGGTTCATCCAAAACCATAAAAGCAGGATTTCCATAGATGGCTCTTGCAAGCGCAATACGTTGCCTTTGTCCCCCGGACAACGCTGCTCCTCCATCCCCGATTTGGGTATCATATCCTTTTTCCATGCGCAGGATCATTTCATGAACCCCTGCCTTTTCTGCCGCGGCAATCACTTCGTCAGGATCACCATCCGACATTCGCGCGATATTTTCCCGAATTGTTCCTGCGAACAACTCAATATCCTGCGGCAGATACCCAATATATTGGCCCCTGTCATCGGCGGGCCATTCAGCCACGTCCATATTATCAAGCCGGGCATGACCGCTACGGGGCATCAAGTTTCCAACCAGTATCCGCGCCAATGTCGATTTTCCGGCTGCAGTTGGACCGATCAGACCCACCACTTCGCCCGGGTTAATTTTAAAGCTGACATTTCTTAGAACAGGTTCTGCACTGCCAGCATGGGCATAACTTACCGCTTCCACATCAATGGCGCCGCTGGGTCTGGGCAGGGGCATGGTTTTCTCAGCCTCCGTGTCCATCCCAATTCGCGCCTTTAACCGCGCATAGGCAGAACGGGCACCCAAAAAACCCTTCCAGGCACCAATAGCCTGCTCCACTGGGGCGAGGGCGCGCCCCATAATGATTGAACTCGCGATCATTGCACCCGGGGACATATCGCCGGCGATGACAAGCCAGGCCCCCGCACTTGAGACTGCGATTTGAAGTGTAGTCCGGAAGAATTTCGACAGGGACGAAATGATACCACCGCGATCACTGGCGCGTGCCTGCATATCCAAAGCCTTACTATTGGCTTTTTCCCACCGCGCGATGAGATTGGGCATCATCCCCATCGCCTCGATGACATCAGAATTGCGGGCTGCGGCTTCGGCCTGTCCCATCGCCAGAATAGACTGCTGGCCTGACTGATTTAATAATCGGCGTGTCGCAATTTCATTAAACAGTGCGAGCAAAAACAGAATGCCCGCGCCCGCCAATGCGATGCCCCCCAGCATAGGGTGAAGCAAAAACATGATACCCAGGAAAACCGGCGCAAAAGGCGCATCCAAAATCGGAAAAATGCCGGCGCCTGTCAGAAATCCGCGAAAGGTACTGAGATCGCGCAATCCCTGAACGCTTGGCGTTTCCCCCTTTTTAAGCGGCGAAAGAATACTCGACTTTAAAGCAAGGCTACCAATCCGCACATCAAGCCAGTTGCTTAGCCGAACCAGCACGAATGTCCGAACAGATTCCAGCGCCGACATTGTGACAAGCGCGATGATCGCGACCAGCACAAGCATGAAAAGTGTATCCGTATTTCGACTTGTTATGACCCGATCGAAGACCTGCATCATAAACAATGGCGCTGTCAGCATAAGTAAATTTATGCCAAGGCCGAACAAGGCAACAATGACAAATACCCGTTTACACCGGCTAAGGGTTTCCTGAAGGAGGGATGTTTGATTCTGTTTCAATTTTTACCTGTCTAAAACCGTGGACACTGGCAATGAGGCTCTCGAAAATCCACTTACAAGAAAAGAGCATATTCTCATCATGTCAAACCCCTACCAAAAGACCTTCTTTTTCAAACAAACGTTGCCTTTTAACAACGTTATTCCAAATAATAACGCTCGACGGCATCGTTATGTGTTTTATTCTGCTCGGAAACTCAAATATAATGGCCACTATATGAATATAGATTTAAGATGCATCGCAAATTTGGAATTTTTAAGGCCTTGGGAGACACTCGTGTTCAAAAGTAATTCAATCAAGAGACTGGCAACCTGGGTCCTTGTCGCTAGTGTTGCAGCCGTCTTATCTGCCTGCGCAACCCCGCCTGAACTATCAGGGGCCGCACCAGAAAAACTGACAACGGCACCAGACTATGTAATTGGCGCCCGGGATGAGCTTAATATTTTTGTTTGGCAAAATCCGGACTTGTCCGTGACTGTGCCAGTTCGGCCAGACGGAAAAATTTCAACGCCGCTGATTGGTGATGTTCAGGCGTCTGAAAAAACACCTTCTGTTTTGGCTGCCGATATCGCAACTAAGCTCGAAAAGTTCATTGTCGACCCTGTTGTGACTGTGTCAGTCACAAGATTTTCCGGCCCGTATAACCAGCAGGTTCGCATCGTTGGTCAAGCTGTCCAGCCTATGGCGATTTCTTTTAATGACCGCATGACATTGCTGGATGCCATGATTGCTGTCGGTGGCATGACAGAGTTTGCCGCGGGCAATCGTTCGGTTATTGTTCGTGTAGAAAACGGTGCTGAAAAATCTTACACTGTTCGTCTCGATGACCTTTTGCTGGATGGCGATGTCTCCGCGAACGTGCCCCTGCTCCCCGGTGATATTATTATCATTCCTGAAAGCTGGTTCTAGAATAGACCCAACTTAAACAGTTTATTAAAGTGAGTGGGTTCGATTGTGAAAAATGCCCGAATAAAGGGATACCCCTATAGAATGCCGACAGCACGGCTCAAAAAACGGTTATCATATTATTTGATGATGACGGTAGGGGTGTATGGAGCAAGTTTTTCGCAAGCGTTGGCTGGCGAATGGGATTTCTCACCTTTTGTTGGGGTTAGCGAACAGTTTACAGACAATGCAAGAAGCTCAACAACGAATAAAGAGAGTGATTTCATTACCTCTGTTGATCTGGGCTTTACCCTTTCTGGAGAAACACGAAGAACAGAATTGACCACTTCTTACAGTATTTCTCAGGATTACTACGCTCGCAATCACGATCTTGACGGATATCGGCAAAACTTTTTGGGAAGCGGAAGCATTGAGTTGATCGACGAGAGTTTTTTCGTTGACGCCCGGGTTACGTTTACCGAAGAAAATCTGGGCGAAACGGGAAGTACCTCTGCAACTGACCGAACGCAAGCCAGTGATCGCACCCAGGTATTTAATGGTCAGATCAGCCCTTATTATGTACAGGACTTTGGTGGCTGGGCCACGGGTGTCGCCCGCTACAGTTATTCGGAAACCATTTTTAAAGAGCCTGATGTTGGGGCGTCCACGACGGACACGCCCGATCGTAACAGCAATGAATTTCGATTAACGCTGGACAGTGGCAGGCGGTTTGCCCGCCTAAGCTGGAGTGCAGATACGGGCATCATTAAATCAGAATCTGATGATGGCGACAATTTCGAGCATTTTTCCAGCATCGGAACAGCTCAGCTTCCAATTAACCGCCTCTTTTCGATTATTGGGACTGTCGGCTATGACGATTTTGATGCCGATAATATCGACAACGCAGAAATTAGTGGCGTTTTTGGAGGCGCAGGGATACGCCTGCATCCAAGCAGCAGAACAGACGCCAGTTTTCAAATTGGCTACCGTTTTGGTGAGCCCGTTTTCGATATGGACGTTCAATACGCCCCAACCAGCGCAGATCAGCTGTCAGCTACATACCGGGTAAGCGTACAGACGGCTGACCAAAGCTTGGCCAACACACGCCTGCTGGATGACAATGGTGATCTAATAAAACCAAATTTTTCAGTCACAGATTACGTCGATGACGTCACCAAGTCCAATAACCTTGAGGTCCGCTGGACGCGCACACGCGGTCGTAATAATTACGGGTTGTCAGGAAATTATATTGAGCGGGAATTCCTGAGTGACAACACAGACGATACAACCCTGTCTATCAGCGGCAATTTCGGCCGTCGCTTAACGCCTCGGGCGGACGTGTCCCTGACAACGGGATACTCAGAAACGCTGGACACGCGCACATCTGGCTCTGGCGAAATAAGCTATGAAGTAGGTGCCACCTATTCCTACGATTTCGGCAGAGGCTTTACAGGGAACGTTTCGTACAATTTCCTCAATCGAGACAACAAAGTGGGCGAAGACCTCACTGAAAACGCCCTATCCGTGTCTTTCAGGAAAAATTTCTAAGCCGTTATTGCTGATACTCCACAGCACCAACGTCAACCCCTTTACCGGAGGGTCTCGGATTGCCAAAGAAATCTTCTGTCACTTCCGGAAATGGATATCCGGCGTCAATAGCCCGGTTTCCAGGTGTTAGACGATTATTTTTTTTAAAGGCGCAACAACGAAATTGCTGCAAAAACACAGCTGATAATAACGAATTCGGCGCCAACAACGGCAGCGTTAAGCAAACTTCCAACTGAATTGTCTACGCATCGATAAATCTCAATTTCTCAGTTCTGTAATTTTGATAGCAATAATTTGGCGAGGTCTTTGTCCCGAATAACAAGGGCAGGCCCATCGCCATCATCGTTTACGCTCAGTTCATTGGGACTGATCGACGAATTAGGAGGAGGAGGCGCAGGTTGTTCTTCACCCATCTTGAAAACCCCATGCTCTTTCTTGTCTGCAATCACCTCATCCACAATCGCGCTATCAATTTGATCCGCCATTTGAGCGAAGCCATAAACCAGGCTCGTGTCACTGAGAATATTAATAATACGAGGGATACCACGGCTGGCTTCAAAGATCCGCTCGCAAGCAAGATCCGTAAAAAGGGGCTCGTGCCGACCCGCAACTTCCAAACGGTGATTAATATACTCTTTGACATCCTCTTGTGTCAGCGGCACCAGATGGAAATCTGACGCTACACGTTGTGCAAACTGTGTTAGCTCTGGTGCTTGCAGTAAGGTCTTGAGCTGCGGCTGTCCGACGAGAATAAGCTGTAAAAGCTGATCGCAATCCGCATTTATGTTGGAAAGCAACCGCAGTTGCTCAAGCAGCTTAGGACCCAGATTTTGGGCCTCATCCACAATCAGGATTGTTCTTTTGCCATGGGCATATTGATCAATTAGGAATTTTTGCAGTTGATCGTGAAGGGCCACATGAGATTTATTCTCATACGGTTGGTCAAATGCCGAAAGAACCCATTCCAACAGGTTTCCATCTTGAATGTTGGATACCAACCCAACTTTGTATTCCTGATCCAAGCGATTAAGTAAATGTCGAATGAGAGTTGTCTTGCCGCATCCGATCTCTCCGGAGATAACCGTAAAACCGGCATGGTTCATCACGCCATATTCGAGCATCGCATAGGCAAGCGAATGGGTCCGGCCCCAATAGATATAATCGGGATCGGGCTGAATAGAAAACGGCTTCTGTGCCAGCCCATAAAACTCTTCATACATGTGTTAAACCACTTGCCAATTTGATATCGAGACATACCTGTCGGAGGGGAGGCGTCTTTCCTCCCCTGTTATATAGGCCATACGTTAATAAATAACGACTGGTGTTTCCAATATCAGGACGCTTTCAATGATTTCAATTGCGCGTCGACATCTTCCATTCCCGGAATCGAGTTTCCTTGTGTCAACTCCAACGCTTTGCTCAATTCTTCGATTGCGCGCCCTTTGTTACCGGCGGCCTTGTAGGACATGCCTAAATGGTAGCGCATCAACGCAAAATTCGGCAGCCCTTTTACAGCATCTTCGAGTAATGGAGTGGCAAGCTCATATTCGCCCAGTTGGTAGTGAATCCAGCCCAACGTGTCCTTAAAGTGCGGAACAGGAGAGCTTCTAAAGCGCTTCGCATAGGAATAGGCCCGTCGTAAATTGGCTTCATCTGAATAAACAGTAGAGATCAAACTCGCAAGATTGTTCACCACAACATCAGAATTAGGAAGCCGTTTCAAAACATCCTCATAAACCGCGATCGCGTCTTCATATTGTTGGGCCTGCTCAAACATACCGGCCTGCGCCATCTGCAGAGGGAAACTTTCTGGCAGTTCTTTTAAACCCTCTTCAAGCACAGATTTCGCAGTCTCCACGTCCTTTTTGCGCATATAATGCGTAAAAAGAATGTAGTGGGCTGATTGTGCTTTTGGATTTTCGGCAATAACTTTTTTGTATTCTGCAATGGCCGCCGCCTCATCCCCCGAGACGTTCAAAGTCTGGGCGTATAAAAGCCGAGCAGGAACATTTTCAGGAGACGCCGCAATCACTTCTTTCAACGTCGACAACGCTTTTTCTATATTGCCCTGATTAATATGCAGCCGCACCAAAGCAACAAGAGTATTCACTCCATTAGGCGCATTCTTATGGGCTTTTTCAAATGCTTCCAGACTTTTTTCCATATCATTCTGTCCCGCAAAAGAGCGAGCCAAAATCTGATCGGAAAGAATATTCTCCTTATTAATTGACCGAAGACGTTCTGCGATTTCTTCAGCCCCCTTCCAATCCTTTCTGATCAATTTCACCTGAGCAAGATTGGTCAGCAATGGCTGGTTATTCGGTGTCCTTTTCAGCGCCCGTTCAAGAATTTCTTCCGCGCGGTCATATTCTGTCCGCCTGTTCAAGAACTGCGCATATTGTAAAGACGCCTGAGGCGCCGCGTTCGCCATTTTATAGGCAGCATCAAACCTGTCTTCGGCAAGTTCAATTGCGCCTGTCAACTCATGCCCGCGCGCGAGTAACAATGTTGCTTTGACGGAGTCAGGCTGTTCCCGAAGGGCAGATCGCAAATCAGTGATGGCATTTTCCACGTCCCCATTATCGATCCGCATCGCCGCCCGCAACATCAACGCCACCACATTGCGATTGTCTTTAGCCAGAACCTCTTCAACCAACACCATAGAGCCAGCCTGATCCCCTTCACGCATCAGGATTTCGGCCATTTTCGTACGGCCACTTAGTCCGTCATCCTCTAAACCCGCTTTATCAATGACGTTTCGCAACAGCGCTTTTGCCCCGTCAACATCACGTTCCTGAAGCAATAATTCTGCCAATGCAAATTGCAAAATATAATTGTCTGGCTCTTCAGCAATCATTTTCTCCAGTTCTTTACGGGCCAGCTCACTCCCCCCAACGGAGCGCATATACCGAACAATGTTCAGCTTCGCCGTTTCGTCTTCTGGATTTTCTTCCGCAATCGCCCGGATTTCTGCTTCCGCTTTTTTCGTGTCTCCCTGCTTCAGATAAAAACGGGTAAGGTTATTTCGAAAGTTAACTTCATCCGGATTTGCCCGAATTAGATCCCGAAAAACGGTCTCGATACCAGCGGCATCTCCTTTTTTCTCAAACGCCTGCATCTTGGCCAATTGCAGAGGGATATTGTCATTGTTCAGCTCAAGGCTTTTGTCGATAATTGCTAGTGCGTCATCCAGACGATTTTCCGTAATCGCGTTCACCGCAATAATCAGCGTCGCTTCAACATGCCCGGGCTCAATTTCCAAAGCCTTACGAGCGGCAGTAACAGCCTCATCGGTTTTTTTCTGACGGAACAGAACTGCTGCCTTTAATGACCAGACATCCGCTTTTTCCGGGGCAAGGCGTAACACCAGTTCACTTTTGGTTTCTGCTTCCTCCATACGACCAGAGAAAAGTAATATCTTTGCCAGGCGGACATGGGCGTTGACATGCTGGGAATCCAGCTCGATCGTCTTGTAAAGGTCACCGGCATATTCCCGGAATTTACCTTCTTTTTCCTCAACAAGCCCGAGATAGTACCAGGCATCAGCGAGATTACCGTTTAATTGCAATGCATTGCGGAACTCCAGTCCCGCTTTGACATAATTCTCTTCTTTGAAAAGCTGCTTCCCGTTTTCATAGTGAGATTGCGCTTTTTCCTCCGGAGAGTCGCAAGCAGCAAGTGCAAACATTGCCACGCCAACCAGTAAAGAGGTCAAGAGTGAACGGAACGGTTTCTTATTTTGAATTCTGGTCATGTGCCCTAGTCGCCTTTTAGCCGTGTATCGAGTATCGAGTATCGAGTATCAATAAGCTCTACCGCAAACCCCTTTTGCGCTAAAACTTCCCCATGTAATCAACTGCTAAGTAACCACTATAATATAAAGACATCGTAAACATTACACAAATCCACAGGAGAATGCGCTTTAAAAGATATTAAGAAAAACGGGTTACACACAAGAAGAGACAGGATCCTCCCTTCCTAGCAGATAATATTCTATTTGTTGGTGGGCTTCTTCACATTACAGAACGGAATACCTGTTCCGCTTTTGACGCCCAAGTATGGTCTTTCACTCTGTTTCGCCGGCTCTCTGCATCTCCAGGTGCTTTCAGATACTTACGTACTTCTTCGACAAAGTCCGCTTCTGTCCGGGCCACGGCAATATGATCTTTGAAAAATTCAACCTCGGGAAAATAAGTACTAACGACGGGTCGACCGACGGCCAGATACTCTTTCATCTTAACAGGGTTGCAAGCCTTTATCCAATCACTCTGATTCCAAGGCATAATCAAAATGTCGCTTGCAGCCATGTATTCAGCAACCTTTTCATAAGGTCTCTGGCCCAGAAAATAAACATTTTCAAGTGGACACCAGTTTTCCGGCAACGAGCAGGCGCCGATCATGATAAAAGAAACGTCCGGCAACGCAACAGCGACATCAATAAACAACTGAGGATCAAAAGTATGAGCATCGATCCCACCAATAAAACCAACGCGCGGATGGGAGATCCCCGCTAAGTCCTCAGGTTCAGTTTTAAAGGTATCATACGCGACGCCGGCTTTTTCGAAATGGTCAAAATCTACACCGTGATCTACAAATAATGATCCCGGATTCTGAGTCTTCTCTGCCTCAAAAAGTTCCCTCGCACAAAATAGAACGGTATCGGCCCTTTGTTTCAAAAGGACGTCAAACTCCTTAATTCGGCGAGGATTTACACCTGCAAAATCCTCAAAGCGGTCTGTTCTTTGGTAGACGACCTTTATAGGATTAAGACTATCGACAACGATCTGAGCCGGGGGACAAGCCACCCAGACAAGTGGACGTTTAATACCGGAGCGCCACGCAGCATATTTAACCTGCAACGCTAAAGTCCACTTGGCGATCAGCGCACTGAACCAACCGCTTCCTCCGCCGGGAAGTGTGGCCGGACTAAAAACTGAGAAATTTTCCCGGACAGGCACCAGTCCTCGAAAGAGACTCTTAAGTTTACGCTTAACCCGCGTTAAGAACATAGCCCCTTCACCAACTTTCGGCGCCTTCATACCAATTGAATTCACATACAATACCGGGACGCGGCGGCTGAACTCGCGCATCATCTGCAAATCATAGTGACCACGATTATGATACCACCAGTCAACGCCACCAAAGCAGATGACGCCATCAAATTGGGCGGTGCTTTGAGGGCTCTTCTCAGGTGACGGCTGTTCTATTCTGTTCATGGATTACTCAGCTCTGAATAAAGTGGCGCACGGTATCAATGAGCTTCGGATCAGCAAACTCGCTTACCTCTTCTCCCCCTGTGTCGTCGGATGACAGACTTAGCAAAGCGTCAACAGCACTGGCAAGCGCACTTTCTTCCTTTGCCACACGAACGCCAGCCCGGTTTTGAAATTGTTCTGCTGTCGCTAATTGGTGATCGTTACGATGCTCACCCAATTTTGCAAACCGCGGCATTATGACGATCGGTTTTGCGTTGGTCAGTGCCGAAATTATAGAGCCCATACCCGCATGGGCGACAGCAATCTTGGATTGTCCAAATCGGATTGCAAATTCATCAGGCTCAACAAATTTTTGCCACTCGAAGAATTGCGGATAATATCCATCGGCCCCGGGGTCTGCAATCTGCCCGAACACGTCCTGCTGGGGATTACGTTTCGCCCAATCATCCATCGCCCGAACAAGTCGGTCAAAGGGCAACTGGGTTCCAACCGTCAGGAAAATCATATGACACTCCCGGCATAGTTTGGTTTTTCAGATTCTTCGCCGGACAACTGCTCCCATTGGGTGAGCCAAAGGTCCGCGGCGGACCTTACTTTTTGTCCAGACAAAGACAGTTCTTCCGCATTGGCAATGCTGTCCACCCAGATAGTTTTTGCACCAAAAATCTTACCGAATTTCAACGCGAAAAAACCCGGAGCAGCGCCCGTTGATATTATTACGTCCGGACGCAACCGAACGAGCAAAAAGAAAATCTCCAGGATCTGACGGATTAATCTCAACTTCTGCCACCGGTTTGCATCGGTAACGGTGTAATAGCCCGGCTCACTCTGCTGGCGTTTTTTCGCATCGGCCTGCACCTGAGCCAAATACCCGGATTTGGTTGTCACATAGCTCACCTGGCACCCATCCCAAGCCGGCCGCATACGCTGCAACTGCACCCAATGCCCCCCGGCTGACGCAATAGCCAAAACGTGCTTTTTATTCAAAATACACCCCTCCCGATACAATCAACTTTTCTTTCAGATATCATTAGCTGATTCTTGTAAAGAAACGATGTGTAACATGTTTCAAATTCCTAATTGCTACGTCGCGCACTTTGATATCGATAATGAGCAGTGTAGCGATCGCCAAAGCACCTGACCCGCCAACCGATAGAATGAAACGTATAATCCAGTCCCATTCTGAAGGAACAAAGTTATGCGCTAGTGCATACCCCAAACCTGTACCCGCAACAAACGACGTCAGAGGCCCCAACAACAATTTACCTAGAAAACTCGCCTTAAAGCCCACAGCCCAAATTATTACAAATAAGTTTACTGGAACGTTAATTAGCAGAAAAACAAGGGCTCGCGCACCGGATACTGCCGCCAGCTGGAACTGAACAGATTCAGATTGCACATAATAAGCAACAATAACAAACGAACAGACGCTTGTCGCTGCAGTGCCCCAAGTAACAGCGGCCCCGATCCCCGGACGACCAATTGCCTGCAACAAATGAGGGGTCAAAAGCGAAAAGGACTGCAAAGCTCCAACGACGCATAAAAGCATCAAACCGATCCAGGCAATAGCCCATTCCGGCCCCAATACTTCCAAAACAAGAGGCGCATTTCCCGCCAGTACTCCTAAAACAGGAAAAGAAAGTGCAGTACTCAATCGAATACATTGCTCAATAATCTGCTTTAATTTCACCTCATCATTCTGATGCCGGGATGCGAACGGCAATAAAAACGACGCAATAGACCTTGATAGAATAGACGTGATGATCTGAACCATTCGGTCTGTAATTCGATAGAGCGCAATCAAAACCGGTCCGAACAGAATGCCGAGCAGGATGGCTTCTGAACGAGATTGGGCAAATCCACCGAGTTCATTGAGAAAAGCGCCCCGTGCGAAGGGAAGAACGTCAATCAGATGTTTTCTGGAAAATCGGAAATGTGGTCTGAAGCGAGAGAAAAACCAAACAAGGCATAGCAAAACGATCTCTAATATCCATTGCTGAACGACAAGTGCCCAAACGCCGTATCCTGATAATCCAAGATAAATACCCCCAATGCCACCACAAAGAGAGCCCAAAACCATAGCGATTGTAGTGTGCTTAAAATCTAAGTGTCTTAACAATAATCCTCGAGGAACGATTGCCAAACCTTTGATCAGGACCAATGGGGCAAGAGCCATAATAACAGGCGCAACGTCAGGAGTGCGGTTCACACCCGCCCAGAAATCAGCCATTAAAGCTGCCAGGCAAGCCATCAACACGCACCAACAAGAACTCAACCAGAATACCGTGTCGACATGCTCTTCTTCCAGAACGTCTCTTTGAATAAGAACAGTAATAAAAAACTGCCCGCCCAAAATCTGTAAGAAAAACAAAAATATGCTGGCAATAGCAACAATACCGAAATTCTCAGGACCAAGGATAGCGGCAAGCACAAACATTAAGCCTGCATTGATCCCCAGAGATGAAATATTCATCACAAAGGACCAACTAAGAGCTTTTCCTGACTCAATCGACATTACAGTTTAGCCCGAATCCAAAAGGACCATAGAGGGGCATTTTTTTTAAAAATTTTGGGAGAGATTTTTAAAAACCAAACCCGATAATATAGAAAATTGAGACCATCATACAATTTTTGGTAAATTTTCGTTTTTGCTTTTGCAACGATCGAATTCCGAGCAATCAGCAAACGCATCATTTGATACTCTTTACCGCCAATTGAAACTTTGTAGTCGTAATGCCCGGGCCCTGTTTCCTCTATTCGTTTTCCTTCTTCAATAAGCAATTGTAGAATCTTGACGTAACCTAACCGACCTAGACCAAATTTTTTTAATTTTGGATCTGTATCTCTCGCGGTTAACCGATTATGGGACGTTTTGCCAAACTCATAGCTATAGCCTATCGAGAGCGGGCGCCCTTCAGTTGATAGCTCATAAAATTTGACCTTTCCTTTTTGACTGAATTTTCGAATTAACGCTCGATTAAATTCCAAACTTTGCGGCCAGTCTCCAAAATGACCAAGTTTTCCTTGCTCATTCCATAATTTGGTATGCAACTCGACAAATGTGTCAAAATATTCGTTGGCCTCTGGTCCGTCGATGGCCCGGTTTACAACATCAAAGTTTTTGGAAAGTAGGCGCTCTTCATATCGAATTTTCTTCCCCTTACTTTTTCCCAAAGATCCAAGATATTGATCATAACTCTCTGGAAGCTCAAACAGAGTGTGAAGACCTATATTTGATATTTCCATCTTCCATGCGTGACCGGATTGAGCTGGTTCTGAGGCTAAAAATTGACTAAATCCTGACTGCCCTGATAACGGAGACATAGATATGCAATCGCAACAATTTTCTTCTGTCAAATACTCGGTCACACTCTCTAAAACCTGTTTTTCAAAACCAGGTGAAATTGCAAGATTAAAGACCGCAATCGTTCCATATGCCCCAAGTAATCGAGCGAGACGAATTGAAAATGGACCAAAACCAAGTTTATCAACACCCAACGGCACTGCCGCGACCACTTGGTCATCACAATATACTAGAAAACAGTAAATTTTAGAGTTTGCTCCGTAGAACTCCAGCCATGTTTGAAGCCAGTCGATGGTAAAATATATATCACTGCCGTTTTTCTCGACAAATCCATCCCATTGCGAACTATATGCCTGCAAATCCGAACAGGATCTCAGTACTTTCACCGACAAACCAGTGTTCGACTTTATTCCCAGCAAATTGATATCTTTATCCATCAACTTACACCGGTTCCTTGGAAAACAAATGGAATTGTATTGCTTTAAGCGCAAGAGAAGCGTTCCCTCTAAACCGGTGGTTCGCCGATAACAATGATAAGAGGCCGAAACTCAATACCCTTGTTGACATTGCAGCCAGATACAGAAATTTTACTAATATATACCCTGACAAGCCGTAGTGCTTACGCACATAAATAAGTTGGCTTTTTTGCAATTGGATATACATTTTGGGGCGAATTTGATAGGTGCTTTTATTCCCGCCGTCCCGATGAATGATTTTTGCAATAGGAGTAAAAACGCACCGATATCCGCCTTTTCGAATCCGGCGGCACCAATCGGCCTCTTCAGAGTAAACAAAGAAAGCGTCATCCATTGACCCGATATCATCAATCACTGTTTTTGGCACCATCATAAACATCCCGGAGACAACGTCGACATCCATTTCTGACCGCCGATCCCACCATGAATATTCTGGCTTACCCAGGAATTTTCTCAAGATCGTCAGCCTGTGAAGTCCAGTTTGAACAAGAAAAATGTTCCAAGGGCCAGGGTCGCTAAAGCAGGTTCTTTGAATTACGTCCTCGGCTTCATAAACCTGGCATCCACCACATCCTACCGTTCTATCTTTCTTCATCCATTCAAGCATCTGATCTATGGCATCACCGACAATGAGCGTGTCCGGGTTTAACAATAGAATATAGTCACCCTTGGATATCTCGATCCCCTGATTATTTGCCGCCGCAAAACCTATATTATCATCATTGGCTATAATACAGACGTCCGAAAATTCAGCAGATATCGCTTCGACAGTTCCGTCACCGCTGGCGTTGTCAATGACAATCACCTCACACGTCGCCTTTGTCTGCGCCAAAACACTTCTGACGCAATCCAAAACCATTTCTTTTACATTCCAGCTAACAATAATGACGGACACTTCCGGATTCATTTTTATTACTTTCAAAAATTTGCCATTAAAAAAACAAAGCCAAATACGATTTTCTAAACGTCTCTTTTGTTCGTTTTCTATAAAAACCTTATCAAAGTAAATGCGTTAATGACTTTAATTTCACCTTAACGTTCGGAAAATAAATGAAACAATTCGTAATAAATTGTTGATGCTTTCATTCTATTAAATGAAACGTGATAGGATGTCAGTATATTATAAGCTGTACCAAAATTTACTCGTTATCATTCGCTTTCAACGGAGAACAAAAGAGTTGGCCACGCAAAAACAAAAAGTTATTTTACTCAAGTCTGCCTGGAAAAAAGGTTGGCTTCCGTTTTTGCGCCAGTTCATCCGATCAGTTCGCGACACCTTGTTCAGCAAGCATCATTACATCTATTCCCTCGACATTTCCAACATGGATTACAAAGACAAATCTGCGTTTCCAGGCCTCAAATTTCGCGTAATCCTAAATTGGGAAGACTTGGACGCTGAGGTTTTAGCGAGATTGAGAGATGAGCAAGAGTCTCTTGGTTGGGGTGACTTTGGCTGGCTCACGGATCTCGAGTATCAACTAATTGTTGGAGAAATTGACGGAAAAACAGCAGGATTGGGCTGGCTCAGAAACAATCAACAAGCGCGTGATTTCTTTGTACCGCTTCCTGACAATGCTGAACTTGTGTGGCAAACAACAGTTTTTCCTGAATATCGCGGTAAAAAGCTTTTCGACAAGTTTTTATGGCAATTGATGATCCACCGGGCTCAATTTGGAACTACGCTCTTTTTCGTAAACTGTAGAGATTACAACACAACCACACAATCCTCGCTTGCACGAATGGGGTGGAGCTATCTTGGATATGTGGCAGAGTATAAGCGCTCTGGTAAACGGCAAACGAATTTATTGAAAGCTCCAGTGCCAGCTCAGGAAATCCTATAAAATGAAAACTGAGAGAGTGCTCAACTGTGAAGATCCAACGATTAGCTTTTCTAATTTACTTAGAAAAAAATCGATAGGGAATGTGGTGGAAACCCTAGAAAGCAGATTCAATAGGTCAAATGTCTATTACTGTGCAAATGCCCGGACCGGTATTTTCGAAGTCATGAAACAACTAGATTTTCAAGAAGGCGATGAGATTTTGATGCCTTCGTTTAATTGCGGATCGGAGGTTGATCCTGCCATAAAGGCTGGTGCAAAGATCGTGTTATACAGTATCAATATAGACACAACTATCTCTCTAGAAGACATAAAGGCTAAGGCAAGTGAAAAGACAAAAGCGATTTACATCATTCACTATTTTGGTGTCGTCCAACCAAACATAGCGGAAATCTGTGAATACGCTGACCAGATAGGCGCTGTTGTAATAGAAGATTGCGCATTATCTCTCTTTTCTGAACTCAATGGTCACCCTGCCGGAAGTTTTGGCGCTTATGCGATATTTTGTTTCTACAAGTTCTTTCCTTCAATCGGGGGAGGCGCACTTATCGATAATACAAACACGATCTCAACTCATTTCAGCAATTCTCTTCCCAAATTATTTGTAGAAAAAGCTTTAGTCAGAGCTGGTTTGCAAACTCTCTTAGGCAAGAACCTCTACTCTAAACTCATAGCTAAATTAAAACCTGACGCTAACGAGCCGAATATTTCATCAGCAAAAGATCAAACTGATTTTCCAGACATGCCTCAGCACTATTACTACAAAACGGCTTTTAACAACTCAAAAATTAGTAGCATCACTAAAGCACTATTGGAACGCTATGACCCTGATATAACAAGGGAAAAGCGAAAGCAGAACTTCGAATATTTAGCAAAAAAGACGAAAAACTTAAGCGGAATGTCTCCTTTGTTTTCTGAAATCACATCAGAAACCTGTCCTCTTTCGTTCCCTATACTTGTAGAGAAGCAAGGTTCTGTTTGTGACGCATTAAACGTCGCGGGTATCGCAGCGACACCCTGGTGGTCAGGTTTCCATTCACAGTTAGATTGGCAGGACCAAAAATCAGCGTGCTTTTTAAAGAACCACTTGGTCTCTCTTCCTATTCATCAATACCTTGATAGTGTACAAATTGACTACATGGTTAAAACGCTTGAATTCATTCTAAGAGACCTTAAAGCAGCACCCGCCTTTATTCCAACAGGTAAAAAACATGCAAATTGAATGCTTCAAGTCTCTCGACGGGCCGTTACAAATTGAATGGGAAGGTTTTTTGGAGAATTCTAAAAATCAGCATCCTAGACAACTCCCTGTTTTTGCAAATATTGAGAAAGCGGAAGGAAACGCCTGCTACTTCTTAATCGGTAGAAAAGAAAACACGATTAGCGCGGTTGCGTTAGCCAGCCTTGTTCCCAGCCGAATCTTTAAAAATAAATTCTCACAAGCCAATATACTAAGTGGGCCGATCATTAATAATGAGGATGATTTTTATTCGTTTATCAATAACCTTAAAAAACAGACTATTTTTAAAAACGTTGGCCGATTGAATGTCTCCCCTTATTGGTTAGAAGAAGACGCACTAATCGCTCATCGAGTTTTAAAGGATGCGGGCTTTTCTTCCGCCGAACCCCAACCATTCCGCAAAACCGGCATTGTTGATTTAACTAGAAGTGAAGATGAAATTTTCTCTGCCTTTTCAAAAAGTGCACGTAGAGAAACCCGAAGGGCTGAAAGGCAGGAAATCACCGTACAACCAATTACTGACAAGTCGACATATCTCGAATTTCTTGCACTATTAAACAATCTTAGAAAAAATCGTCACCTTTCCGAGTTAGACTCACAGAGCATGGCTTTCTCGTTTGAAAACTTTTACAAAAAAGGCGAAAATGGGATCGTTTTATGTGCCTTGCATGAAAAAACTGTGATCGCAGGATTGCAAATATATAGAAGTAACGTCACAGCCCATGGACGTCATTTTGCAGGTGATACAGAAAAGCTTAAAGAGCTTAAAAACCTTAGAATCTCTCCATTACTATGGCTCGAAGGTATGAAATGGGCAAAAAAATCCGGATGCCACAGGTTTGACTTGGAAGGATATGATTCAACAGTAACCTCTGACAACTCCCACTATTATATTTACAAATATAAGGGAGAATTCTCACCGGCAGAAGTTAAGCGCGTCTCCGAACATTATACCGTGACAAACCGCGCACTACATTTCCCGGGACATCTAAAAACTAGAGCGAAAGAAATCATCAAACGCATTCTACGCAGATAAGCTGTGATCGTCAGGTAAATCCCGAAAGAGGTCAAATGCCTAATATTAAACTAGTGCAGAAAAATATTTTGTCACTGAGGATCTTTATTTTGATTGCAATGCCAATCATTTTGTTGGCGACAAATGTTACCGCTAAAAATATTTATGTTGATATAAATCGCGCTCCTTACGCTGGTGAGAACGGAAGCCAGCAAAATCCCTGGTCCACGCTTAAAAAAGCAATGTCTAAAAACATTCTGGAGTCGGGAGACACACTCATATTGTCGGGAGGAAATTACGGAGCACTAACGATCAAGAACCGTAAAAATAAGAAGCCGGTAACAGTAACATCGGCCAAAGGGGAGAAGGCTGAATTCAGCAGCATCCTAATTAATTCGAGCCAAAACTGGGTTCTCCATAACCTAAAAATCAACGGATCTCTTGCGAAAGACTACAAGAAAACCAAACTTGTCCTTATTGACAAAAAGAGCAGCTCTATTTCGCTGACGAATCTCAATATTCAGTCTATTCCTGACGCGTCACGATGGTCGCAAAAAGACTGGCATGAAAAAGCCTCCGACGGAATTCGTTCCAGCGGAAGAAACGTGAGCATCTCAAACAACCTACTTACCAATGTTGGAAACGGTATTACCGTGATGGGAGAGAACTCAGTTGTGAAGAACAACGTTATCGATCAGTTTTCAGCAGATGGAATGAGAGGTTTAGCGAACGATTTGTTGTTCGAAGGCAATACCGTCAAGAACTGCATCAAAGTAGATCAAAATCATGATGATGGCTTTCAATCCTGGTCCAGTGGACCCAATGGACGAACGGGACGAGGAACAATCTCTAACGTGGTATTAAGAGGAAACACGTTTATCGGATCTGACAATCCAAACGCCAAATTTACTTGCGCAATGCAAGGGATCGGCCTTTTTGATGGAATGTATGAAAACTGGATCATCGAAAACAATTTGGTCGTTGTTGACCACTGGCACGGCATAACAGTGATGGGCGCAAAAAACGTCCGAATTATTCATAATACTGTTATTGACCCTAACGACCGAAAACCGGGGCCCGCAAGTATCAAAATATTTAATCATAAAAAAGGGATGGCGTCTTCCGGATCTGTTATCGCTAATAACATTGCGGCTTCATTTGGAAAAAAGATCCCCGGGGTCTTCAGACATAGCAACCTACAAATTTCAAATAAAAACGAAATTTTTCAAGATCCTGAGAATTTTAACTTCAACCTAAAAGAAAACAGTCCAGCCCGAAAAAAGGCAAATATGCTGTTCAAAACACAAACTGATATTAAAGGCCGTCCCAGGCCCAAATCAGAAAGGAGTGACGTTGGCGCTTTCCAATACTCCCCGTCCCAATAACTAGAAGTATTGCTCTACAACATCGGAAATTGGCCGAATACTGCACCCTTTATTTTTTGCGTATTCTGCAGCAAATTTAAGGAGTTCAGGCGTAATGCCATATTTTGTCGGGTTTTCATCAACATCGTGAGTATAGAATATGAGCCAGCCCGAATCACGAATTGTCTGATCAATCAACTCTGTAATGACGCCCCTTGAAACGTCATCCGCATACAACGCGTTGGCTTTCAAACAGGCTAGGTCAATTTTGGAGACATTTATACCGTTGGCGATACCCCGCGCGGTAGCAAACTCACGAGCGGCTTCTTTTTTGGCCCGCATATTTATCGATCCAAAGGGATAAGAAAAATTAGTCCGATTAAGCTCCAAACCGAACTGTGATAAAAACTCTTTGCTTTTAGAGAACTCTTCCCTGATTTCATCTGCGGTTAGCTCTTCGCAGCGCACATGATTAAACAGATGAGACGCGATCTCGTGGCCTTTCGCCTTCAGGCCCATTAGATCTTCTAAACTGTGACAGATTGTGTTGTTTTCAAGTTTGTCGGTCAGGCCTCCACAAACATAATAAGTACCGCAAATCCCTTTACTTTCAAGAATTTTAGCGCCCCGGGTGATGGCGCTTTTAGCGCAATCATCAAACGTAAAACTCACTATTGGAGCGTTGAAAATCTGCGTCGATGTTTTCACAGGTGAAATACGCGCCAGATATCGGTTGATCTTCCGAGAAGCCCTATTAAGAAAATTTATCATTTATAATATCACCAAACTTAAGATCTTAATTTTAAGAGAAAGCGATACGCTCTTTCTGCCATACTGACTATGCATACATTCATTACACTTCCCGCTTGATATGGGCCAGCAGCTGTCACATCCGTGCCCTTAAACCCCTTCTTAAAATGATAAACACCTTTATTGCCTGCTGGATCTACTCCGCCTAGGTCATACCAATCGCAACCCAACTTTTTGGCATTTCGAATAGCGTACCATTGAAGAAGGTAAGACGCTTTTAGCTCATTGCCTTTCGGGTTAGACGCACCTAATAAATAAACCGCAGTATTCCCGACATAGCTTCCCACATGGGCTGATAGGACTTCATTGTTTTTCAGTGCGACTTGAACCAAAAACTTTTCATGTTCTGGAAGCTTGGTTTGAGTTTTTTCATAAAAATCCACATCAAGCGCAACACTAAATCCCTTTTTTTCTTTCAACTGTTCGAATAGTTTTTCAAATGTCTCGAACAAATCGCTTCCAGTTCCAGATAAAACTGTTAAATCATTTTTATCTGCACGATTAAGTTGGTTGCGCCATTTTCCGTGCAAAGATGCTCTTATTTCGTCTTCGGTTTTCGACACGTCGACCAAAAAGGTTCTGTAACATTCTTCTGGTTGAATTCGTCTGAAGTTATCGTTCTGAAAAACCCTGTCCCGCGCCGTATTCCCTTCTTCATCATAAATCGAACATTTCACCCTTAAAACCAGATTACGTTGCGCAACATATTCTGCTGTAAGCGCTTTCAGGCAAAACCTAAAATTCTCAAGGTTTTCTTCGGCATTTTGTTGTTTGAGATGTATCGGCCCCCCATTGATATAAGCGATGCCAGTTGGATACAACGGTATCTTTTTAATCCTGACATTGGCCATTCCGATAAGTTCATCCTTTAAGTAAATACCGACATATTCACTTATGGCACCTAATCTTTTTGCGCTTTCATTTCCGAACGCCCAAAATTGACGATAGTTATGATCTAGAAAAAGTTTAGTGAATAAATTCCATTCTTTTTCGGTGAGATAGTCAATCCTGAGATCCGTCATTTATCTTTCAATTCACTAAACAATTATAAGTGTTCTTTCTATTGACCTGCCTCTAAAGCCTCAAGCAAGTCGCTCCTGCGCAACGATTGCTTCCTGCCTTTTCATTTTTTTTGTCCGCTGAATAATCGTCGCGCCAATACTAACTGATGCCCCTAAAAGCAGATAAAAAGCGTTTTGCATTTGACCAAAATAAGAGACCGCGAGAAAATTCATACAATGAACAAAAAGGATGACCCCTGCCCCCCACATGATCCACCTGTCGCTTTTTTGTCTTGCAGCTTTGATACTACGTCCATAAAGCTTGAAGAGCGTGTATACGAACACGCAAAAAAGAATTAGGCCAAAAGCACCGCTCCTTACCCCTTCCAAGATAAACTGGTTTGTGACATCCTGCAGGCCGCGCCCCCAATGTGCTGTTGACTGGACACCGAACAGCCACCATTCATGGAAATGAGCGATCGACCGGTCGATCAAATAATAGCGATGCCAACCTGTCGAACCTCCAGTGATATCAATCCTAGAAATGAGATGCCAAACGGGTTTTTGCATCACCATATGCAAGGCGATTAATGTGAAAAAGGCCAGCCATCTAATCTGCGTTAAATATCCCCGAAACAAATAGAAACCCATTCCAATTACAACAAAAACCACCGACATGACAGGTGTTGAAGACGCTGAGTTTAATACAATGCCCAGAAAGCATACCGCGAACGTAATCAATAGAATTTTTGGTATTTGTTTTGTTATCCAGAAAGACCCCAGCCACGGCAACAATACCGCCCAAAAAACGCCTGCCATAATCGGATGAGAGAAAGGCCCCTGACAACGCAAACGACCGTCCCTGATCAAAGTATATTTTGGTACACCGCCAAAAATGGAAAACAGGTTTTGTCCCGTTGCTCGCTCAATTGAGAAAAACATAAACATAGGAATAGACGCGATGCCCAAAAACACCATTACGCGCTTTAAATCCAAGACATTTCTCACATATATTCGCCCGAGATAATATGACCCGACAGCGTCCAACATAAAACCTGTCCGGGTAATAAAGGCAGAAACTGTCCCGAAGAGGAGTCCATAAGAAAAAATCCCCCAAACCATCCAAAATATTATTGCAATATCAGGTGTTTGGCGCGTTAGACCCAGTTGTTCCTTTCTCATAAACGCCCTAAAGAGGGCTGCCATAACGAGAATTCGAATAAAACTGAAATCAATTGTTGCGACTACAATCCGTTGCGCACTGGGGATTGCCATAATCATAATCAGCAGAGGAAAAATAGCATACTCTCGCCGGACAACGAGCGTAGCTCCGGCACACACCGCCATTAGACCAAGACCGACAGGGTGTGCCGTCGTTTGATTTGCCCAATCAAGTGTCGCCATCTAAACACCGCCCTTAAAAAACCAGAACGAAACCCGTGCCATAATAATCGCCAAACTACTCATTTCGAGTTTGCCTGAATAATCTTCTCAAGAAAAACTGCAAGTTTTTTTGTAAGGTTTTTCCTCTCATAAGTGTATATCCAGCTATTTGCTTCTGGAGCAGGTTTTTCGCTTCCAGAAAACTGCCACATTTTTAGCAACTGATCCGCAATTTCCTCAGGATTTAAGGGGTTGGCCACAAATCCCCCTTCATACTTCCCGATAAGCTCTCGAGCATTGCCCTCTGGCAAGCACCCTAATATGGGTAAACCTGTGGCCATATATTCGTATGTTTTCCCCGGTACAATTCTACTTCTGGATAGACTTGCAGCACCATGCAGCGGTAAAAATAATCCGTCCGCAGATCTAATTTTCTTAACCGCTTGATCATGCGGAATATAACCACAAAATGTCACGATATTGCCAACCCGAGAAGCCTCAACCGATTCCCGGTCCATCTCTGTTGCCAATCCTAAACATTCAATTTTTAGAATTTTGGCAAGCGGTTCATTTCTGCTTTCCAATATCTCGACTGCCTTGAGCAAATGAATAAGGGTACGACCGGACGGGTCAATTTTCTCAGGCGAATATCGCAGCAAATGTTTCAATATGTCTTTCGGACTGGACCAATTCATTTTGGGCTGGGTGCATAAAGAACCCGAAAACATTAAAGTAAAAGTCTTTTTTGGCGCGCGGTCTTCGGGGGTCTCTAGTGGTCTGGTAAAATCCTCTTCGTCAAAACCGTTTTCGATGACACACAACTGTTTCTCATCCAATTGTTCAAAGTTTTCTAAAAAAAGCTTACCCGCCTCTTCAGTGTTTGCAACCACACCGCTCGCGTGCACTAACGCGTGGCTCATTTTACGGTAATTGAGCTGCCAATGCAGATACGTTTTCTGAGGTGTCCATCCATCCAGTATCCAGGGATCCCTTAAATCCAGTATCACTGGAACTGATGATCTTTTTCTAATTTCGTCTGCGGCAATGGTTAAGGAGAAAGGCGACATCGTAATAAAAACAGCATCAAAATGATCTTTATCGAGCAGGTCCAGGGTATATTTCCCAGCGGAAAGAGCCCAATTTTCAAAAGGATCAATTGCAAACTGACCAGTGGTTTTCCCTTTTTCAGGGATCCGGATTACAGATATTTGGCCTGTCTTATCATCCACATCATCAAACAAAGATAAGTCTTTAGGTTCCCAGCGGTTCCCCTCATCTATTTGTTCTTTGGTGAGGACAGTGACATCCCATCCATCTTTTGCAAGATATTTAGCAAACTTCGTCGGTCTCTGCGCACCTGCGCCACCGATGGGAGGAAAAAAGTAGGCTATTATTAGAAGCTTCTTCTTCACGCCTTCACCCATTCCTCTAATTTTTCATCCCAAATTTTCAGAACTTTAGCAGGTACGCCCCCGGCGACACATCTGGCTGGAATGTCCTTTGACACAACGGAACCTGCGGCGATTACAGATCCCTCCCCTATCGTGACCCCTTTTAGAATCATCGCTCTCTCACCCAACCACACCCCATTTCCAATTTTCACGGCGCCTACTGTTAATCCTGGTTTTTTTAAGGTCGGAGTGTTTACGTCCTGCCAGTTATGATCATGGTCACTGATATAAACACCAGAAGCGAACAAACACTCTGTTCCAATCTCGACAGAGTGTGCCGCAGCAATATGTACAAATGGATGGATAACCGTCTCGTCACCTATGTTCAGGACAATAGAGGATGGAGATGTTTTTAAGGCTTCAATTCGAGCCATTTTCCAAATGGTGACTTTACGTCCGACCTTTACCGCATCAAGGCCAGATAAAAGAAACGGCTTGCCGACATAACTGCCGGCACCAAACTGAGCGAACCGCCTTCCTCGAAAAAGAGATGAGAAAAGCCGATCAATTTTCGTCAGTACCCTCGAAAAGAATGATCTCTGTGACCGTGCTAAGCTTTCCATTACCCAGTTTTTCTTCCTGTTTTCTATTATGTATGTTTAATTCAGTGACGTTTCTGAAACGTTAAGCTATCAAACATAATAACAGGCAAGAAAGCACCTGAAAAAAAATCAGTGGCGCACAAAATAAAGGGCACTGTTGCCTTTCAGCGAACACTGCCCTTTATTCTGGATATATAAAAATATACTAGATTAAAAAGTCCGAATTATCGAGATCCTGAAGAGATACACCAACCAGCTCCATTTCCATGTCCGCTTCCAGGTCACCATCAAGGTCAATGGAAAGCATTTGCGTCTCTTCATCGAAACGCGCCTGACCGTTTCCAGTCGTCCGGTCGATTGCAATAAACTCATCATACTCGTCAATCATATACATGCGATCCAGCACTGTATTTTCCGCAGAGAAATCAATTACCTTGTCCAAAATAGTGACATCTGCAACTTGTCCGTCGAGCTCTTCACCCCAAAGCAATCCCCCAGCAGTCAAATCAAGACTGGCATCCTCGCCAATTTGGTATCCTGCACTTGACCCTGAATACACAACGGCGCCATCTAGCCATAACTCTAAAGTGCCAGCGCCGCTATCCAAAACCAGCTGCGTATCATGCCATCCAGTTTCGCCTAAAACATTGCCGATATTAATGGTATCCTGAGTACCATCCACTTTGCGCATCATGATCTGCATATCGTCATTAACAACCTTGATAGCGTACTGTTTATGATTGAAAACAACTGCCTGCTTTCCACCTGATAAACTGTTCAATTCAAAGGTGGCGCTCACGGTCAAATCTGTCATGCCAAAAAACTGATCCCCATAACCAAGGTTCACAACTCCAGCTCCGAAGTCACCCGCTATATTTGTCAATTGAGCATCGACGCTTTCGGTAGAGGCAGGCGCGCTAAATTCTGCACTTCCGATAAAATCAAACTCTCCAGAAATTAGTCCTTCGAGAGAGATTTTGTCCTCTCCTGTAGCATTGAAATCTTGAATGCTGTCGCGGTTTTGCTCTCCTGGAGCAGATTGTTTTCTGTCAGAGAATAAGAAGAGATCTTGCCCCTCTCCGCCCACAAGAATGTCAGCTCCGTTTCCACCAACGAGAACATCATCACCGCTTCCACCGATCAGTTGATCATCACCGTTTCCGCCGTAGAGAGTGTCGTCACCGCCCTCTCCATTCAAGGTGTCTTCTCCGGAGAAACCGTATATTATATCTGCTTCTTCGGTTCCTCTTATGTCATTATTCGTAGTGTTGCCCGCCAGGGGTTCGTCATTCGCCAAAAATACGGCGACTTCAGCCCCTGCAGAAAACTCAGAGTTGACCAAAAACCCATCTACGTCTGACGTCAAACGAACAAGTTCATTGGCAAACACTTCACTATAGGGCAGTAGACCGGTAGCATTGCTGGTTTCAGTCAAAATATTATTGATAAATTCAACCGACGAATCATCACCAACGACAGCCATCGTGTTTGTTATATTGTTTTCAACAACAGTGTTCTGGACGTCAAAAACCTTAATCCAGACTGGTAGTTGTGTGTCGGGCGGTGAAACGACTGTATTTTGGTTAATGGTCAATCCATCTGCATTATAAACCGTTATCCCATGGTAAGCCGACTGATAAACAATGTTGTTTTCAATCACTACATTTTGGAACGGCGATTCAGGATCAGTTTTCATAAAAATACCCTGCCCAGGATTACCATCACCCTGAACAATTACGTTGTCCCGAATAACAATATCCGTATTTGGAGGCATGTTCCGATTACCCGTAAACTGGATATTATCTGAATGATCTCCGCCTGTAGGATAAAGATCCTTAATCGTATTACCTATAACTTCAACGTGCTGAACACTTGTGAAATCAAATCCATCAGACCGAACATTGTGAACATAGTTATCCGAAACATTCAGGTTTTGCGTATAACTAAAACCTGCGCCATTTCCAAGATTAGTAAATTCATTATCTGTTACATCAATCCCATCAGAATTTTTTACTGTTAAACCAATGAAATTGTCTGCATGGGCCGTAGGGCTGTCATTGCCGAAGTGATTGTTCTTAATGTCAATGTTCGAGCTATGCGTAACTGTAAATAGAAACTCTCCCCACGATCCGTAAGGCGCATCTTCTGAATGGAAAGTAAGATTCTCAAATGTAATGTTTGTAGAATTCTTTAAAATGAGGTTCTCTAAATGCGCCGGGTTATTTGGATCGGCCGACGTAAGAGTAACGTTTTCAGGGAAAACAAAACCGTCTAATGTGAAGGGCTCATAATCGCCTGGACGTAACTTGATTGTCTCTCCGCCTACCGCATTTTCCATCGCCGCAACGAGCTCAGCGATGCTGCCAACCTCAATTTCAAGACCACCCCCGCCACCTGTTGGCGGGGTAACGACCACTTCATCTGCGCCATTTACCGTCACATCCACAGTATGCTGTGTGCCATCGGCACTCAAAACGGTGAAGTTTTCAGTAACATTGTCTCCGGTATTAAGGGCTTGGAGTTGCGCACTGTCTGTCGCGGTGTAGTTCCAGTTTCCATTGGTATCGATTGAGAAAGAACCGTAATCACCGGTCAATTCATCTGCCTGGAAAAAACTTTCGCCCTGGTCGGCATCGCTGACATTCAACTTGCCACTGGTGCTCATTGAGGCATCTTCGGTCACAGATCCAGTATCTGTGCCTGAAATAACCGCGGCATCTTCAGCACCATCGATCGTGATTGTTACTGTCTGTTCGGTCCCGTCCGCAGATTGAACCGTAAACGTATCGGTCAGTGTGTCTCCGACATCCAAGGCCTGTATCTGCGCGCTGTCATTCGCCGCATAGCTCCAACTACCATCGGCGCTAATGACAAGCGCACCATATGCGCCCGCCAGTGTCCCTGCCTGAAAATTGCTCTCGCCAGCATCTATATCTGTTACATTCAGTTTTCCAGAAGTGGCAAGCGTTCCGTCTTCCGCGACGCGCGCGGCTGTATCGCCCGAAATTTCGGCTGCTGTATTTTCTGGTGTTGGTTCTGGCTCTGGGTCCGGAGTTGGTGCAACCGCTGCCAGTTGAGAGGCCAAATCCCCTTCATCCATCGCATACATGCGTTCATATGTTGTCTGGCTTCCGTCGACATCCATTGCTTCCCCGACGATAGAGACATCAGCAAGTTGACCCTGCAAAGGATGTCCCCATTCGGTTTGGCCGGCAAAAACATCTGAGCTTGGCGCATTGGTCAATGCGATCGCATCGCTCGATCCAGTATAGGCGACTGCCCCGTCAACATAAACATTAAGAGAACCCGCCGCTTTATCCAGAACAACCTGGACGTCATGCCATCCCGTTTGATCAAACGCATCCGCAACTACCGCAACATCCATACGGCCGCCCGTATCGCGCAGGTAAACATATAAATTGTCCCCACTCAGGATCAGACCATATTGCTGCGTATTCCAGACCAGTGACTGAGTGCCGCCAGAGAGAGTATCCAGCTCAAATGTGGCACTAATCGTAAAGCTGTCCATACCATTGAGTTCAGCACCTCGACCAAAATTCTGCGGGCCTCCGAACTCAACCGCTGCATCGGATAAAAGTTCTTCCTCTGTTTGTTGCGGCACCTCAACAACAGGCGCCTCATCAGCACCGTTGATGTTCACCTGAACGGTATGCTCTGTGCCATCGGCTGTCATGACCGTGAAGGTTTCAGTTAAAACATCACCCGCATCCAGTGCCTGAATGGCCGCACTATCAGTGCCGACATAAGTCCAATTGCCAGCTGCATCGATGGACAATGTGCCATGGGCTCCGTTCTGACTGCCTGCCTGAAAGCTGCTTTCCCCTGCATCCGCATCGGATACATTCAGTTTGCCGCTTGTGGTCAGGCTGGCATCTTCCGTGACCGATCCCGTATCTGTACCAGAAATTTCAGCAGCATCTTCGGTTCCGTTGATGGTAACCGTAATGTCCTGAGTTGTGCCATCGGCTGTCATGACCGTGAAGGTTTCAGTTAAAACATCACCCGCATCCAGTGCCTGAATGGCCGCACTATCAGTGCCGACATAAGTCCAATTGCCAGCTGCATCGATGGACAATGTGCCATGGGCTCCGTTCTGACTGCCTGCCTGAAAGCTGCTTTCCCCTGCATCCGCATCGGATACATTCAGTTTGCCGCTTGTGGTCAGGCTGGCATCTTCCGTGACCGATCCCGTATCTGTACCAGAAATTTCAGCAGCATCTTCGGTTCCGTTGATGGTAACCGTAATGTCCTGAGTTGTGCCATCGGCTGTCATGACCGTGAAGGTTTCAGTTAAAACATCACCCGCATCCAGTGCCTGAATGGCCGCACTATCAGTGCCGACATAAGTCCAATTGCCAGCTGCATCGATGGACAATGTGCCATGGGCTCCGTTCTGACTGCCTGCCTGAAAGCTGCTTTCCCCTGCATCCGCATCGGATACATTCAGTTTGCCGCTTGTGGTCAGGCTGGCATCTTCTGTGACCGATCCTGTATCTGTACCAGAAATTTCAGCAGCATCTTCGGTTCCGTTGATGGTAACCGTAATGTCCTGAGTTGTGCCATCGGCTGTCATGACCGTGAAGGTTTCAGTTAAAACATCACCCGCATCCAGCGCCTGAATGGCCGCACTATCAGTGCCGACATAAGTCCAATTGCCAGCTGCATCGATGGACAATGTGCCATGGGCTCCGTTCTGACTGCCTGCCTGAAAGCTGCTTTCCCCCGCATCCGCATCGGATACATTCAGTTTGCCGCTTGTGGTCAGGCTGGCATCTTCTGTGACCGATCCTGTATCTGTACCAGAAATTTCAGCAGCATCTTCGGTTCCGTTGATGGTAACCGTAATGTCCTGAGTTGTGCCATCGGCTGTCATGACCGTGAAGGTTTCAGTTAAAACATCACCCGCATCCAGCGCCTGAATGGCCGCACTATCAGTGCCGACATAAGTCCAATTGCCAGCTGCATCGATGGACAATGTGCCATGGGCTCCGTTCTGACTGCCTGCCTGAAAGCTGCTTTCCCCCGCATCCGCATCGGATACATTCAGTTTGCCGCTTGTGGTCAGGCTGGCATCTTCTGTGACCGATCCTGTATCTGTACCAGAAATTTCAGCAGCATCTTCGGTTCCGTTGATGGTAACCGTAATGTCCTGAGTTGTGCCATCGGCTGTCATGACCGTGAAGGTTTCAGTTAAAACATCACCCGCATCCAGTGCCTGAATGGCCGCACTATCAGTGCCGACATAAGTCCAATTGCCAGCTGCATCGATGGACAATGTGCCATGGGCTCCGTTCTGACTGCCTGCCTGAAAGCTGCTTTCCCCCGCATCCGCATCGGATACATTCAGTTTGCCGCTTGTGGTCAGGCTGGCATCTTCCGTGACCGATCCTGTATCTGTACCAGAAATTTCAGCAGCATCTTCGGTTCCGTTGATGGTAACCGTAATGTCCTGAGTTGTGCCATCGGCTGTCATGACCGTGAAGGTTTCAGTTAAAACATCACCCGCATCCAGTGCCTGAATGGCCGCACTATCAGTGCCGACATAAGTCCAATTGCCAGCTGCATCGATGGACAATGTGCCATGGGCTCCGTTCTGACTGCCTGCCTGAAAGCTGCTTTCCCCCGCATCCGCATCGGATACATTCAGTTTGCCGCTTGTGGTCAGGCTGGCATCTTCCGTGACCGATCCTGTATCTGTACCAGAAATTTCAGCAGCTGTATTTTCTGCTGGTCCGTCCGGGTCAGTCGGCGCCGCTTCTAACGTAGAGGCGTTATCACCTTCGTCCATTGCATACATGCGCTCATAAATCGACTGACTTCCATCGATCTCCAACGCTTCATCTGTAATGGAAACATCGGCGATCTGACCCTGAAGCTGATGCCCCCAAGGAGTTACGCCTGCTGTCACGCCAGAATACTGGGTACCGCCCAACTGAATGTTCTCGCTTGAGCCTGAGTAGGAGTTCTCGCCATCGACCCAGATGTCCAGTGTGCCGGACTGATCATCAACAACAACCTGAACATCATGCCATCCAGTGCTATCGAATGCGTCTGCAACGGGGAAAACGTCCATGCGCCCATCGGTACCACGCAGATAAACATAAAGCGTGTCATTATGGATAATGAGACCATATTGCTGTGTGTTCCATACAAGGGCCTGCGTTCCACCTGACAATGTATCCAGCTCAAAAGTGGCACTTATTGTAAAGCTATCCATCCCGTTAAGAGAAGGATCCTGACCAAAATTTTTCGAACTGCCAAAATCAGAAGCCGCGTTTTCTAGCAATCCGTTTTCAGTGTCAGTGATTGTGGAACTCATCTTTTTTATTCTCCTGTAGCGTTATCCGACGAGATCGGAGGCGCATGTACATCAACTCAATATCAGGGGAAGGTAGTCTCAATTGATAAACAATTAGTTACCGGTTTTAAATATTGGCTAAAAAAATTGAACAATATTTGTCAAATAATCAGTAAAAAAATTACATAAAATTGTTTCAAAATTCACTTGATAGTAAAACCGTAATAAAAAGTACAACTATTACTTCACAATACGATACAAATAATCCAAAATACAAATAATTAGACTAATATAAACATATCAATACGCCGTAATTTTATAAAACTGGATTTTCTATTGTCGATATTTATTTTTATGTTTTTCGGCAATCCAACTTCTCTACTATCCATCACTTTGCGAAATTGAAGAAAAACCGAATAAACAAAAACACCCTCACAAAAAGCATGTCGGGTGCCCGCAAAATTGCCGCAAAAAAATCACAAAAGAATAATCCGCACTTTCCCGAAAAACTGCTTTTCGCCGCCAATCAAGGCGCAAATTTGGCAAAATCATGAAACCCTTAAGAAAATTAACTATAATATTGAAACTTTTATGCAAATTTTCCTTCGAATGAGGGATGACACAGAACCAGTCGCTCCCCTAAAACAGGATGAGAATAAACGAGTAATGATTTTCGGGGGTACGCCCGACAGTTCTAATATCGGAGTACTGGTTGATGAAACAGTTGATTAAAATTATTGCAATCACATTTGCGCTTTTGACGCCAATGGCAGCTCACGCCGCTACGCTTTCGTTAGTTGGCGGACAGTCAGGCGTTACTTTGCCGTCGAATTTCAGCGGCGCATCACATTTGCAACTGACAGGTTTGCAAGCCAATGTAGATCAGGTCACTGTGTTTGACAGCACAAACACAAATGAAGGACTGGCTTTGTCGGGCCCTGCAACTGTCCGGTTTGATTACTTGGGAAAAGAAGCCGGATATATCAACAAGGCGATCGAACTGGCTGGATTTGGCATTCTGTTCAGCACAGATTCTGACCTGCCCGGCACAAACAGTGTCACGGTTTCCCTGACCCCGAATGCAAACGGTTTGTTACCTTTCAAATTCACCACCTCCGGAGGCGGCGGACAGGAAGCTGAAAACGGCAACATTGACAACCCACTTGCGATTGCCTTTTCAGCCCTTTCAAATGATGGACGGTCGATCATTGCCTTATTTGGTGACGGTGCAGGCGATCATGACTTTGATGACATGGCAATTCGCATTTCGGTTGTCCCTCTCCCCCCTGCCGTACTGCTCTTTGGTGGAGCCCTGCTCGGCCTGGGCTGGCTCGGACGGCGGAAGAACCAAGTTTGATAGAATGACAAAAGGGAGCCATTGAGCTCCCTTTTATTTCGAGTTTATTTAAACTCTGGCTCTTCCCACCACGGATAATAGGACGGCATATCTTGTGAAGGTTTCATAGAAAACTTCGCCGGTCTTTTTTCCAGAAAAGAAGTTACCCCTTCTGCGACGTCCGGACTTTGTCCCATAAAAAAGATACCTCGGCTATCCACCTTATGCGCCTCCATTGGATGATCAGCCCCCAGCATGCGCCACATCATCTGACGGCTTAAGGCAATCGATACGGCTGACGTTTGCTCAACAAATCCCATGGCAATCTCTTTTGCTGTGGCCAGCAAACTTTCCGTCGGATGAAGCGACTTGACCAATTTGGCCTCCAAGGCTTCCTGAGCAGGAAAAACCCGTCCTGAATAGACCCAGTCCAGCGCTTGTGATATCCCGACCAGCCTTGGAAGGAACCAGCTACTGCACGCTTCCGGAACAATCCCGCGGCGAGAAAAAACAAAGCCGAAGCGGGCTTCTTCAGAAGCGATACGAATATCCATCGGCAGGGTCATAGTGGCCCCGATACCAACAGCGGCCCCATTGATCGCCCCGATAATCGGCTTTTTGCACTGGAACATCCGCAAAGTCACTTGCCCCCCACCATCTCGGCGAATTTCAGTCCCATCGGAAAGCCCTCTTGCCTTGTAATCGAACGTTTCTTTACCCGCGGACAAATCAGCCCCTGCACAAAAGGCCCGTCCTGCACCGGTGACGATAACAGCCCGCACCTCATCATCTGCGTCGGCCCGATCAAAAGCATCGATCAGTTCATCGCGCATAACATGTGTGAAGGCGTTCATTTTGTCCGGGCGGTTCAAAGTAATGATCAGAAGAGGACCTTCCGTTTCATAAGTAATCTGTTCGTAAGACATGCATTCTTCCTTATTATTATGTCCAAAAGTATTTGGATGTTTTTTATAGCAGTCTCACTTTGCCGGAACTCATGCTATCCCGCAAGATCGCGAACAAAAAAAACGGCGACTGAAAAGCCGCCGTTTTTCTGAATTTCTTAATCCGTCAGGCAGCAGCCTTCCGACGTTTACGCCACCCCAGGAAGCCCATAAGAGCCACACCAGCGCCGTATAAAGGAAGCGCTGCAGGAAGCGGAACTGCGGACACAGTCACAACGCGGATCCAGTCACCTGGCTGAGTTACCAGCATATCAACTGTTAGCAAATTCCCGAGCATAAAATAATTGTCAGCACCTTCCATACCCCGATTCCCAAAAGCTCCAGGATAGGTTGTACTCGTCGCGCCCAGCAGTGCATTCGAGGCTGCTTCTTTTAAGCCGCCAGCATCCGACATCACGCCCAAGATCTGACCGTCAAATTCCCAAGTCACACCGAGACTTCTCAACGTTCCTGATGTTTGATCAGATTTATTAAGAAAGATCATATGACTATCAACGCGATTGCCCGCAGCAACGCTGCCACCATCAACATCCAACGCAGAGGTCAACAGAACACCGCGTTGTTCGGTAAATCCCTGTTGTGCTAGATTAGAAACAGTTGAGTTCGCGACCTGAACGGGATTATTAGGATCCAGAATTTCGGCAAACGCACCGGTGGCGATATTGTCTAAAGTTGATTGAGAATTTGAAACCCCAACCAGCAACGCATGCGCTGGAGCAACAGACACCAAGGCCAGAACGAGTCCTGACGCCGCTGCAGTGAGTATCTTATTTAATTTTTTCATTTGGCCCTCTTTCGCTGTAAGCACCCAGTACCCTCTGGTAAGCCTGTATTAAACAAACCCCATGCAACATCCTCAACACCGGAGAATGCGCATTTATTAACAAAACATTAATACAATACTATTGAGAGCCCGATTGCTGTCAAACTGTAAATAAGATTTTAGTGGTATTCCCCACACTGCCCCCCAGATTGGGTATAAATTTCAAAATTAATGTAAATTAATTAACCATAAGCGTAGTTTCCTCAACCTAGATCAATTTCTCCATGTGTCCCTGAAGAATCAGCGCCGCCGCAAGAGACACGACACTGAACAGTAATGTCGATCACATTTCTTTAAATTTACCTTGAACAGGTATATCGTAGCTGCAAACCTGCGCGACACGCTGACGAACCTTTTAACGGAGAATTGCACTTGACCAGGCCGCTTTCCGATATCACTGGATATCACGCCCATATTTACTATACCGCGGACTCCCGTCCGCATGCTGAGCAAATACGCGAAGACATGAAACGACAATTTTCAGTCATCCTTGGGCGCTGGCATGATCATCCCGTCGGTCCACATCCCAGCGCGATGTTTCAAGTAATTATAAGTACGGAAGAATTTGGACAGGTCGTTCCTTGGTTAAACCTAAATCGCGGCCCGCTCGATATCCTTGTCCATCCCGAGACCGGTAATGATCTGGAAGACCATACCACCCTTGCAATCTGGCTAGGGAAACCAAAAAATCTGGATTATCGCAAATTATAGATTTTACTACTCAGCACCAAGTTGATCGCGCTATAATCCAAAGATGTTTAAAAACCGAAGATCCCCTTATCGCATGCTTGCCGTCGGCCTTCTGCTAACTGGCTCTTTACTGTCAGATTTTGCAATTGCGCAGCAATCGACCAACCAGTCGGCGCCGCCAAAACGGGATGAATTTGCAATCCCCGTTATTGCCAAACAGTTACAGGCTGTCATTGCCGCCCTGACCAACAAACGGTTTGAAAATGCGGAAGCCGGACTAAACAATCTGACAGAAAAATACCCGTGGCATATGGAAAGCCATTATCTGAAAGCTTCCCTATTGGCTATTCAGGGACGGTTGGATGAAGCCTTCACGGCCCTGGATACCGCGGTTTTAATGGGGTTCGACAACAAACAAGCGCTCTATAAAGACCCGAACCTTACCAATCTTCGAAAAGATGACCGGTTTCAGAAAATTGTTGAAAAGCTGCTTGCACAGACTTCTGTGCAACGGCCCGCGGTAAAAGCATCAAAAATCGAAAACGGCCTGGCGAAGGTTACATCTGAGAATACAAGATGGGAAAGACGGATCGGGATGTTGCGATCGTCCTTTCAGTTCAATAGCCGAAAAGTAGCTCCGGCCACTGTCCAGAACAATAAATCAGACGTCGCGGCCCAGCTAAATCAGCTATTCAGATCCGGACGCGGCGCAGGCAACGCTGGCGATATTTACGACAACCGTGACCGCAGACATTCATACCTGAACGCTAAAGAATTTCCACAGCTTGCTTTGACCGCCTACGATCAAGCAGCTCAACAGAACAACATTGATTTTGGATTAAACGCATCGATCCTGTTCAATGCACCGACCTTTGGGAATTCGTCTACCGCCTTGAATAGTGGACCCTACTGGAGAAGCCTTGCGCGATTAGCCTACACCACGGGTGGTGACCCTGCGCGCTTATTCTTGCAATATATAAACAACCACCTTTACGTCTATCCGGCCGTCGGTGACTTCAAAAAGAAGAACGGCGACCTGTATCCGGCGAACAGCCCTTACCTGATAATTTCCAAAGGAAAGTCTGGCTCTGACCAGCCCCACCTGCGTGCGATCGCGGCCATTCTGGCGGCGTTAAAACCAGATGTAAAAGACGCTCTTATCAAAGACAGGCGGCTTATGCCAACGGTCCAGATGGTTTTTCGGCAAGGGTTGAAAACAGTGCAATCAGAAGCGGACTACCTAAGCCACCGAGCCCATCCCGTTGTATTTGATGGGGATCTACTGGATCCCCTGAAAATGGTTCAGTTAGCGAATGACCTGACTTATGACGACATCCCGCCCCTTGTCGTGCTTTCTGTAAAAGAGGAAACAGAACCCAGAAAAGGCTGGGATGAGTTTATGCGACAACTTCCTGAAAAACTGTTTGATACGCCAGCCAGCATTTCACGGATCGTCAGAACAACGGCATTCGAGAAAAAAATAACTGTTGATGCTGCCAGCACCCGGGTTCCAGAGGGACAATCGGTAAGTTACAAATGGGTCATTTTGCAGGGCGACCCTGATAAAATCAAAATCACACCTACAAACTCATCCGCGAGCCAGGCTGAAATAACCGTAAAATGGCACGAGCCATTTCGATCCCCCATCCAGAGTGACCTCAGAAGCAGTCGTGTGGAAATTGGTGTATTTGCCAACAACGGCACCCACATGTCGGCCCCATCTTTCATCAATCTTTTTTACCCGGTCATCCAGAAACGACACTATGATCCGAACGGAAAATTATTGGCGATCGATCACAGAAACGATCAAAAAACCTATTTAGACCCCCGGATTTTCCCAAAAAGGGACTGGCGGGACGACTATCATTATGATGATCAGGGGCGACTGACGGGATGGACACGGAGACGCAAAAGCGGCACGTCAGAATTCTCACGTCATGGGGCATTGATTGCAGAAAAGGATAATCTCGGCCGACCTATATCAGCCTGGGCTGTCGGCTATCTGTATGAAAGAGACAATAGAGGCCGGATGATTTCTAAAGAGAAACAACTGAACGCCAAAATCAAATATCAGTATCTGAATGATAAAGACAAGCTGGGCATTATCATTCAGTGATCACAAACAATGTTTAGTTATTGTCTTTAGACTGGTAGGCCATGTTGCAATGCTTCAGGCAATAGGGCTTGCTTGGCACAGACTCATCTCCGCAAAAATGAAAGTCCGCCTCTCCTGGATGTCCGATCGGCCATTGGCAGGCACGATGTGCCGGAACAACTTTTTTCTTTGGCTTTGGTGCCGCAGCCGGAGTGGCTTTTGCAGAAAGACCAAGACGGTTTGCCTTACCAATCACAGCATTGCGGGTAACATCACCTAATTCTTCAGCAATCTCAGCAGCCGTTTTGCCTGATCCCCAAAGTTTTCTCAGTTTTTCAATGCGTTCTTCAGTCCAGCTCATATCCAGTCTCTTTCAGCGTCAACGCCCTGCGACTCATCTTTAATAAATTTTAAGCGGCATGTCTGCCGCCCGCTCCTGATATATCGCTGTAAATTCAAAGAGTCTACCGATATCAGGTTTCTCGGGCTCAATTACATCAAATCGCGCTTTTGACGCTTCATTCTAACCGCTACCGAAGAAAAATATATCAAAAATGCCATTGCCACAAAAACCTCTTGGGCTTCACTCACATTCAGATCAAATGGATTTGGAATATTTTCAGAACCGATCAGGCGATCCGGAAGCTTGATTGTTCCAATAATGATCGACACTGGCACACAAACCCAAGTCGGCCAGAAGTAAGCTTGCCAAGTCCCGGCTTTCGGAAAACCATCTTTTATTCGCCAGTATACGGGCATTATGATCCCGCCAATGATGGCCGCTATTTCAATAAGGGTCCGGGGTTTTTGATCCAACCAAGAAGACATGTTATGCAGGTTGGTTTCTTCCTGATCGTTTAGTTTCCTGAAATCGTCCGGTGTCTCCCAGCCGAGCCAATGCTGACCCCAGCTTGCCTCTTCCCCTGCAAAGTAAAGGCACCCAAGGACCAAAAGGCCATACCAGGCTGTCAGATAGGACGACCGCAGGACCTTGTGATTTTTTAAAATACTGATCCCTATAAACAGCGCAATGGCGAGAATGACAACCGTCAGGTTTTCCATCAACCCATATTCACCTTCCATATACATGGCGGAAAATTCAGGGGAAACAAACCGGGCGGCAAATTGAATGGCAAGAAGGAAAACGACAAGCCATAACCAAAGCCACTGAGGCAACTCATGATTTACAGTGTGCGTACTCATATTATCCAAACAAAGTCATTAGAAAACAAAACATGTTTTATACAGTAATTCACTTGTGTCCAGTTTCGACAGCGTTAAACTGCCTTTCATCACAGATTTACCCTAAATAAAAAGCATTCCAGACACACTGGAACAAAACAACAGGAAATTTTCAATGGGAAGAGTGAACAATAAAATTGCTTTGGTAACAGGTGCCGGAAGCGGGTTGGGCCGCGCGATTTCTATTATGCTGGCGAAGGAAGGCGCAAAAGTAGCCGTTACCGATATTAATGAAGAAAGCGCCCGAGAAACCGCCTCCTTGATCGGTGAGGCAGCTCTTGCTCTTCAACATGATGTAACTGATGAACAAAGATGGCAGGATGTTTTGCAACAGACTGTCGACCATTTTGGCGGGCTGAACATTCTTGTCAACAATGCGGGCATTGGGGATGGTTCTGATGTGGAAAGCACAGATTTCGCCACTTGGAAACGGGTTCACGAAATCGACCTTGATTCCGTGTTTTTAGGATGTAAATACGCCATTGCCCATATGGAAAAGACAGACGGCCTCGGATCGATTGTAAATATCTCCAGTATTGCTGGTATTATTGCAGGCCATAATATGGCCGCCTATAATTCCGCCAAGTCGGGTGTCCGGCATCTAAGTAAATCTGTCGCATTGCACTGCGCCAAAAAGAAAAACGGCATTCGCTGTAATTCTGTTCATCCGACATTTGTCAGAACGCCAATTCTGGATTCCATGTTTGCCCGCCATGGTGCAGAAGATGGTATCGCCAAGCTGTCCCGTCAGGTTCCAATTGGACATATAGGCGAACCGGATGATATTGCTTACGGTGTCTTATATCTAGCATCAGATGAATCCCGTTTTATGACCGGAGCGGAACTGGTCCTTGATGGCGGCATCAGTGCGATGTAATTTTCAGTTTATTGTTTTGTATTGAGTCACGGATGTCCTCCAATAAAATCCTATTAATTCTTCACCAAGCCCGCTCTGACCCCGGTCGGGTGGGCGAAGCACTTCGAACCCTCGGATATGAACTGGATATGCGTATCCCGGCCATTGGCCATACGTTACCTGACGATGTTTCAGAACATAAGGCCACTGTTGTCTTTGGCGGTCCGATGAGTGCAAATGATGACCATGAGGACTATATTCTTCAGGAAACACGGTATGTTGACCGAGTGCTGAATGCCGAGAAACCCTACTTCGGGATATGCCTGGGGGCTCAGATAATGGCCCGCAGTCTTGGCGCGGCCGTGGACCGGCACCCGGACGGTTATATGGAAATTGGCTACCATCCAGTGCACCCCACGCAGGAAGGCCACCCGCTCTTTCCCAGCCCCATGAAAGCGTTCCAATGGCATAAAGAGGGGTTCGACCTGCCGAAGGCGTGCGAACTGTTAGCGACCAGCCCGGAATTTGCCAATCAGGCTTTTCAATATGGAACAAACGCGTTTGGTATTCAGTTCCACCCGGAAGTAACGGAAGCCATGAACCGTCGCTGGCTGGACAAGGCAAGTCACATGCTGGTGGAACCCGGGGCACAATCCGCAGAAGAGCAACTGGCAGACCGCGCCGAACATGATGACACATTAAGAGTATGGCTGGATAATTTTCTAAACCAGTGGATCGGACCTGCTTCCTAAGAGACAGGCCCGTCCAGCATCAAATAACCCGCTTTTCTTTCAAGGCGGTAATTTCGTCTTTTGAATAACCCAGACTCTCCATCAATTCGTCCGTGTGTTCACCCAGTGTAGGTGGACGTTTCTTGATGGACGTATCTGACTTGGACATTTTAACCGGGAAATCTGCAACCGGGATCGGCTTATCTGCGTTGGGATAGTTAATCTCTTTCAACAATCCCATCGCTTTCAAATGCGGATCTTCCAACACCTGTTGCGGGGACAGAACCGGACCACAAGGAAGTCGCACGGCAGCCATCTGCTCCAACGCTTCTTCGGTCGTGCGCTCAATACACCATTTTGCCATTCGTTCCGACAGGATTTCATTATTATCGCCCCGGCCCTGATCCGTCTCAAAACGTGGATCTTCCAACCAGTGATCTTCGCCCATCAACTTCACCCAGCGCTCGAAAAGTGGCCGGCCAATGGACTGTACCAAAACCCAGCCATCTTTTGTTTGAAATGTATCAGCCGGCCCCGCACCCTGAGCCCTATTTGAGGTTCCAACGCGATTGAGATCCAGCATGGCCTGTTCCATCAGGGTCACCCCGGAAATCAAAATGGACGATCCAAACAAGGAAGTCCCAACAACCTGTCCCTCACCGGTCGCATTCCGATGCATCAATGCTGCGAGCGTGCCAATACAACTGATCATCGCGGTAGAAAAATCGACCCACGGACCATACAGTTTGCGTGGCTCATGACCGTCACCGGACATATACATCGCGCCCGACATCGCCTGCCCGATCCCATCAAAACCTACTTTATTTGCGTATGGCCCAACATCTCCAAAAGCAGAGGGATGGGTCAGAATGATGTCTTCTTTAATCGCTTTCAGGCTTTCATAATCCAGCCCCATGGTTTCCAGAGTATCAACCGGGAGATTGGCAACCACCACATCCGCGGTTTTAACCAGCCTCTCCACAATTTCGCGCCCTTCGGGTTTCATTGGGTTAAGCGTCATTCCCATTTTGTCATGGGCTATTTGAAATAAGAGACCGCCTTCCCCGGATTCGGTAAGGGGTGTCATATATCGATCTTCACTTCCCGCCAGCTTTTCGATACGAATGACCTCTGCCCCTAACTGGCCCATGATTGTTGCACAGTAAGGGCCAGCAATATAGCGACCAAAGTCTAATACTCGAATGCCTGATAATACGCCTGACATTACTTTTCTCCTGATTGTTATTTCTTATTTTTTCAGGGTTTTCCCGTGTTGGATAAGAGTGCCCTATTCAAGCAGCACTTGGCAAGCTTCTAAACCAACGGGACTTAAAACACAAAAAAGCCCCGCCTACCTGTGCGGGACTCTTCCGTAAAACCGTATGGCGTAAGAAGTCTCCTGCTTAAAGGAGCTCAACACCCTCGGCAAGTGGACCTTTTTCACCGTCCTTGACGTTTAATCGAACCTGCTGGCCAGCCTCCAACATACCGAGCCCCGATTTTTCAAGTGCCTTCATATGCACAAAAATATCTCGGCTGGCATCCATTGGGGTCACAAAACCAAATCCTTTCTCTGTGTTAAAGAATTTGACAATACCCTCTATCAGTTCGGAGTCACTATCCGTCCGGTCCAGAACTGGTGCTGGTCCAAGGTCCACAATTTTTTGAACCTGTTGCCCCCGTACCCCCGCAGCAAGATCGCAAATGATTGGCGCCCCTTCCGGTAACCCCTGCAATCCGTTATGCTGTAAAACGGATATATGAACAAATGCGTCGCCCGAGCCATCCAGCGGCTCTACAAAGCCAAAGCCCTTCGCCGTATTGAACCACTTTACCTTGCATTCGATACTATCACGTATTTCTACACTCGATTGTACTGTACTATTCTCTTGCATCGCACCCAGTCCCCGACTACCGATCAACACTTTACCATCCTACACGCACTCATTTTTCATCTGTTTTCAAAATATGCCAGCAGAAAATGAAAGAACGCTTCATTATTTTGTTGTCACATTTTTGTGAAACCATCAGAAAAACCCCCACTTTTCTAACCTAAACACAGTATTGAAAAAACACCAAACATTTCAATGTTCTTCATATACGAATAAACAGACACCCCAACATTTTTATGACAACGGGCAAAAAACAAGGCTGCAAAAGACTTTGCGGCCTTGCTCAGAATGTCAGCTGCCTCTCGAAAAATGATTCAAAAACACGCGTAAGTAGGCTAAAAATCGTCTACCATAAAAGAACTGAACCAATTCTTTTTTTGCGAAACTGACAGGATCGATAGAAAGAAAAGTAACAATTAAGTCACAGTTTGCTCGGTTTACGAGTATGTACCGCGCACAGGATACCCTTTTTCCTGAATGAAAGTGATGCCCCTTAAGATCGAACTCAGGTCCGGGCGGGAAAAAGGGGCATTTGAAATGTCGAGAATTTGAATAGTGCCGTCCGGTCTGATTACAAACAATCCTGGCTCGGGAAATGGCTGATCAGTTTCTTCCGGAGAGCGCGGGTTGGAAATATACAGGCCCAGGGACTTCATTTGCTCAATACTAAGATCATAGGCCAGTGGAAGTGTAAGATTACCCAGTTTAACCTGCTCTTTGGCTTTTTCAAGACCATCCCCCGAAACGGCGACAACATCTGTATTTACGGCATCAAAATCCGACAATAGTGACTCCAGACTGTCCAAATATTTTACACAGAGAGGACAATGACGTCCCCGATAGACGACAACCAGGGTCCAGCGATCTTTATCATTTGGGGCACCAACTGACATCTGTTCACCATTTACCGATGGCACTGTAATGACAGGAAAGGGGCTTCCTGCGGCAAGTTTATGTGAGGACATTTTTTCTCCTGTAACGATACGGATTGTTTAATTTGAATGATCGTTCCAATATAATGATCGTTGCAAACGAAGATTTCAAGATAATCCGGTACGCTTCACGGACATGTGCAGGCAGGCTGTTCCTAAAAATAAGTGGGTTCTCTGTCATTTTTCCGGTAAGAACAGAATAAATCGTCTGCTTGATATATTAAGGGTAATCATGAAACGTAATCTGTTTGTCACGTCCAACCGTTTGGGCGACGCTGTTCTGACGACAGGAATATTGCATCACCTGATCAAGCAGGAACCTGACATACCGGTAACGGTGATTTGCGGAACAATTCCAGCCGATATTTTCGCAGCCATCCCACAGGTTGAACGCGTTATAACGTTGCGAAAAGAAAAATATAACCGTCACTGGATCAAGGCCGCCATTAAGGCAGGCCCACATTTTTGGAACCGCATCGTCGACTATAGAGGCAGCATCTTCAGCATCATGCCCGCTCGCCATCGGCATATCTGGACTGGCGGAGACGACACGGTGCATAAAACGGTTGCGAATGCCCGTCTTATTGGCGTCGACCATGCTATCCCTCCGTTGATTATTCCATCGGCGGCAGACCTTGCCAAAACGGCCCTCCTGCTGAAATTAGAGACAGACAAACGACCAGTTCTAGCGCTGGCGCCAACAGCAAATTTCGATCAAAAGCAATGGCATCACGAGAATTTCCTGAATCTGGCGAAAACACTAACCGGCGAAAAAGGTATTTTAAACGGGGCTCGCATTGCCATTCTGGGGGCACCTGGGGAAGAAAAACAGGCGATGCCTGTTGTTGAAGGCCTGCCATCCGACCAGATAATAAACCTCGTTGGAAAGACAACGCCGCTGGAGGCTGCCTGCTATCTGTCTCACGCCAGTCTGTTTGTTGGAAACGATTCCGGTTTGATGCACAGCGCTGTTGCAGTCGGCGTTCCAACAGTCGGGCTTTTTGGAATCGGCAAACCCGTTGTGTATGGCCCCTCTGGAAAACACACGCTTCTTATTAAAGGGATTCCGGAAGGACAGCCTATTCACCTCCCCCCTTGTGGAGATAACGACGTTCTTCCTCTCTCTCGGGTCAGCCGTGAAATCGAAGCGTTTTTTAACAGCCTTGGTCAGTAACAACCCTCGTCAGGAGACAGAGGCAATCGAACTATCGGATTCGAATTGCTTGTTGTAAAGATCTGCATAGACACCACTGATTTCCAGAAGTTCAGCATGCGTACCGGATTCGGCGACCCGTCCCTCGACAATCACATAAATACGATCAGCATCCAGAATAGTCGACAACCGGTGCGCAATAACAAGGGACGTGCGCCCTTCCATCAATCGGGTCAAGGCAGACTGTATCTTTCGCTCTGACTCTGTATCCAGTGCCGAAGTTGCTTCGTCCAGAAGCAGGATAGGCGCATCTTTCAGCATGGCCCTGGCAATGGCAATTCTTTGCTTCTGCCCGCCTGATAGCCGGACACCATCGGCGCCAACCTTCGTGTCATATCCTTCTGGCAACGCCATAATAAAGTCATGCGCAGCCGCATCCTTTGCTGCAGCAACAATATCTTCTTCTGAGGCATCAACACCGCCATAGGCGATATTTGCCCGGACCGTATCATCGAACAGGAAAATATCCTGACTGACCAACGCAATTTTATCGCGTAGTGACCGGAAAGTAACATCCCGTGTATCCTGACCGTCAATCAGAATGCGCCCTTCGGCAACATCATAAAAGCGCGGAATGAGGTTCATAATCGTCGACTTTCCACCGCCAGACGGCCCAACCAACGCGATCCGTTTACCTGCCTCAAGTGTCAAGGAAAGATCCCGCAAAATTGCTTCTTCTCCGCCATATGAAAAAGTCACGTGATCAAACTGCACCTCGCCTTTTTCAAGGACAAGTGGTTTGGCGTCTTCTTTTTCAGTGACTTCATGCACCACGTCCATCATGTGAAACACGCGCTCTGCTGCGGCAACACCATTTTGCATCTGGGGCGTAATTTTCGCCACGCTCTTAATAGGCTGATACGCGAGCATCACTGCGGTAATAAAGGCAAAGAAGGTACCAGGAGTTGTTTCGCCGGCGGTTACACTACTCGCGCCATAATAAATGACGGCAGCAATAATACCGCCGGAAACACTTTCCACAATGGGGTTCGCAGTTGCCTGAACCTGCATGGCCTTCAAATCATACTTGAAACGCCGCTCAATAACCTCGTCTCCATGTTTTTGGGTCTGGGCTTCCTGGCTATAGGCCTTAACAACGCGAATACCCTGGAAGACTTCCTCCAGAAAGGAACTGAAATGCCCGGTCTGTTCAAGATTATTCTTAATCGCCTTTCGGGATCGCCGGCCCAGTTGTTTAATCGCAAGGGCTGAGGGCGGTAGAACAACAACAATGAAAAACGCCATTTTCCAGTCATAATAGAAAAGCGATCCCACCAGAAAAATGGCGGTCAGACTGTCTTTTGTCAGAACAATCAAGGTTTGTGTCGTCCCGGTTCGAAGCAGCGTTGTGTCGAACACAAAGCGGGAAATCAGTTGCCCTGTTGGATTGGCATGAAACCACGCCAGATCAGCGTTCACGACCTTGCTGAAAAGATCTGATTGAATATCCGCAACAACCTTACTGCCCACCCAATTCATCAATACGGTTTGCCAGAAAGCCGCAAAACCGCGCGCCGCAAAAACGGCAACAATCGACAGGGTCGTATATAAAACCGTATTTTCATCTTTTTCCAGAAAGACACGGTCGACAATTGGTTTCATCAGGAAGGCGGTCGCCGCCGTCGTTGCTGCGCCCAAAATCATAAAGAAAATGGCGGCGATAACCTTAAATTTGTAGCGGGACACATAATCCCGCAGCAAACGGCCATACAACATTCTTGCCGACTGTCGATCAGGTTGAGCTGCCATTTCCTGTTTCGACTTCGCTTGATCAATCAATTTTTAACTCCGACGGGGAGGGAACTTCCAACATATTTGAGCCTAGGCTTACCATTCACCAGCCACCCTGAACAGATGTTTTACGTAATACACCCTTTGACTTTTACAACGGTGTACCCGGAACGCCACTGATTACCGCGCCTCATAACAATAAGAATTATTCGCAATTCTTATTGCAAATGATTTTTAAAAGCGATATCACCTTTCACAACTTCCATGAAGACGCGTCTTGGAGCTAACAACTCCCGCTCTCTCCCAAAAAAAAGAAAGCTATATGGCAATGAAAAAACTGGCCCTTCCGCTGCTTCCGGCACTTTGTTTTTCCCTGAACGTTTCCGCCGAAGAGGCGCCTTCTTATCCGACGATATCCGGCGAGTTGTCTCTTGAGCTGCAAAATGACTGGACCTACGATTCTGATGACAAGGCTTCAGAAATCAATGATCTTTACCCAACAGTTGTTTTGTCAACAAAGGTTGGGTTCACCCAAACTCTCTCCATTAATCTGGAAGCAACTGTAGAGCCCGTTCAAGATGCAACGGATGACCGAGCATTTGAAGATATTGGTGGCTATGTCAACATTCTGACTGTGAATTACGATACGGACTTATTTTCACTATATGCCGGTAAATTTACCCCGAATTTCGGGATTGCATGGGACGCGGCACCCGGTCTTTACGGCGCAGATCTAAGTGAGGATTACGAACTTGCCGAAATGATCGGTCTTGGCGGCGCGCTTAATTTTTCTGCGGCTGGCAACCATACCGCTTCTGTCAGCAGTTTCTTTAAAGATACCAGTTTCTTCAGTGATTCTGTTGGTGACAGCCGGGGCCCCCTCGACAAAAAAGACGGCGGGGCGGGCAATACTGAAAAACTGAACTCTTTCGCGATTGCACTGGATGGCAATTTTACGGCTGTAGACGGCTTGCGGTATCATCTGGGTTTCTCCTCTTTGGCTGAAGGAGACGACGGTACGGATCGGCAAAATGGGTTTGCCGCTGGCGCAGACTATCAATTCAACGTAACAGACACGATTTCTGCAACACCGCTTATTGAATATGTGTATCTGGATAACAATGGCGGAATTGATGGGGATACGGCCCATTACCTGTCTGCCGGGGTGGGCTTTGAGTATGGTGCATGGAATGCCTCTGCCATGTATCAACGGCGGGACACAGAAACAGGCGGTACAGACGCAGACGATTATGTTGCTGATCTTTCCGTTGGCTATACTTTCGAAAACGGAATCGGAATTGCCGGTGGCTGGCGGTTTGCTGAAGAAGGAAGCATCGACAACCAGGGCCTTGGGCTTCTGGTTTCCTATGCCATCGAATTTTAAAGGTTCAGACGAACAAACCAGCTGTGGCTTCTATTTTCCCTGGCGGGTTCATAGGACAAGCAGACCCAAGGGTGGCAGGAATGCCACCCTTTTTATTTTGCCCAACGCCCCCGGTTATGCAACATTGCCTACTTCAGTGGGATAACAGGATACATGTTCGGATTTTCAGATAAAAAAAAGATCAGAGTTGCACTGGAACCGTCACAGCGCGTGATCGCAATCGGCGATATACATGGGCAAATCGACCGGCTGACAACCCTGATGGAACAGGTCGACAGTTACCGTGAAGACAATCCTGTTGAAGATGAAGCCATGGTTTTTCTTGGGGATTTCGCGGATCGCGGGCCACTTTCAGCTGAGGTTATCAACTATTTATCGGATCGGCGCAAACAATCCAAGAAACAGAACCACCGAGAGGTTTTTCTGAAAGGCAATCACGAACAGTTAATGATCGAAACATTGTCTGGCGATCTTACAAGAGCCGAGCTTTGGTGGAAAAATGGCGGGAAAGAAACTGCGTATAGCTACGCGCGGTTTTGTGGGTTTTCCCTTGAAGGAAAAGACATTCACCAAAGCCTGACCTTGATGCGAGATCATTTTCCAAAAGCCCACGCCAAATTTTACAATAAACTCGACCTGCTTTACCGGAAAGGACCGCTGCTCTTTGTGCATGCGGGAATACGGATGGATAAATCCATTAAAGATCAGAATGAGGAGGATTTGATGTGGATCAGAGCCCCCTTCCTTGATTACAGCGGCCCGAAACGAAAATTCATGGTTGTCCATGGGCACACCATCATGTCCGGTTTCAAACCCGAAATAACCCCTCACAGAATCAGTATCGATACAGGGAGTTATCGCAAAAAAGGGAAAATAACGGCGGCTATTTTCGAAAATAATAAAGTCAGATTTCTGGAAAGTGGCACAACGACAAACTTCAAAAGCAGCCCTTTTGACTAACGGTGTTCATCCAGTTCCAATCCCTTTTCATACGACCGAACACGGATAAGCAATATAACGGCCAAACCAACCCCCAGCAGGGCGCAGCCTGTCATCAGCAAAAAGCTGTATTGGGGGTCCATTTCAAACAGGTAACCGGCGAGCATGGTCAATATGCCGAAGAAAACACCCATGGACAAACTGTCATACAAACCCTGCGCTGAAGCGGATATGGCGGGAGGGATCCTTTTCGTCATATAGGCAATCAATGACATATAGAGCAGGGCAAATGTCAAAGCATGCAAGAGCTGCGCAAAAACCAGAACCGGAAGATCCGTGGCGTAAGCCAAAAGCGTCCACCGCACAACACCCCCAAGCCCCGCAACAATTATCATAAGCATGGCCCCGAACCGCTTTATCAACCTTCCGGACACACTAAACATGAAAATTTCAGCGATCACGCCGACGATCCATAGAATAGTGATAACGGTATTGGAGTATCCAAGTGACTTCCAGTAGATCGCACTGAAACCATATAACGCAGCGTGCGTAGAGAGAAGGAGAGCAACGGTTACCACGAATAAAGGAAAATTCGGCAAGGATAAGGGCTTAAAAAAGGGCGCCTTACCCTGATCCGGCTTCGTATAGATCCTCGGCGTAAAATAGGCGGCAATCAGCAGAAGAACGGACGCCGCCAAAATAGAATAGTAGATGGCATCCAAGCCGCCCCAGTCAGCAAGCGCACCAACGCCTAAAGACACCGCCATAAAACTGACAGATCCCCAACGTCGAACGGTGCCAAATTCCAGGTCAAGCAACTGAACAAGGCGCATGGTCAACCCATCAGAGAGAGGGATCCCCGTAGACAGTGCCGCGCCAGCGATTCCCCAGATCACAAGGTAGGAAACCCAGCCGTTCATGTGAGGCAGGATCAACAATCCGATAAAAACAATCAGGGCAAGAGCAATCATGACCCGACGGCGATCCCCTGTCGTATCCGCAACCCACGACGTAACGGGTACGACAATCAATTTCAGCCAGTAGGAAAGGCCCAGAACTAACCCGACATTTTCCAGCGAAACCTGACCTTCAAGCCAGCGCGGCCAAAGCGGAATCGCGATCCCGTAAACAGCAAAAAACGCTGAGTAGTAACCCGTCAGGCGAAGCTCGGCAGACTTGGGGGAATAAGGGACTGACGTCATGAAAAATCCGAATTAGAAAGGAGTGAAAGAGTACTGAATTCCGGCAAGTGAGACCAGAAGATAGTTTTTTATTTACATTCCTTGGAATATATCTATATTCCCAGGAATACAAATAGGAGAATATGATGAATAGAAGACGTTTTCTAAAAACACTCGGCGGCACAGGTGTTGTTCTGGCAGCCAGCGCCGTTGGGCTCAGTCAGTGCGATCAAATGCCTTCTGAAGCCATAGAAAGCTGGCAGGGGCCGAACGAAACACTGGAGGATCGCGAATGGATGTTGTCCTATGCCCTCCTCGCACCCAACCCGCACAATATGCAATCCTGGATCGCAGATCTGCGGCAGAACAACATCATTACAATTTTTGCTGATGACAGTCGCCTGCTTCCCGACACTGACCCCTACTCCCGGCAGATCACAATTGGTCAGGGAACATTTCTTGAAATCTTGACCATCGCCGCCCGTCAAAGAGGATATCGGCCATTGGTGATCCTTTACCCGGATGGTAGCCCTGCAGAAGATGCATTGGAAATTGGTGCACGCGCCATTGCCCGGATCACATTGCAGAAAGACCCAACCATCAAGCGGGATCCATTGTTTGAACAATTGCTGAAACGGCGCTCCAACAAACAGCCATACCGGCAGGTCTCGCTTTCGGCAGATCATCACGGTCAAATGAAAGCATTTAATCTTTTACCCGGACAAAAGACGGGTTTTGCGATTACCGAAGACACGGTTCGCCCCTTACGCGATTTCGCCAAGAAAGCCATGATTACCGAGATGACAACGCCTCGTACACTTAAAGAAAGTGTTGTTAGAACCCGTATCGGCGCTGATGAAATCGCGAAACATCGGGATGGCATTGATTTAAACGGGCCGCTTTTCTGGTGGTTGAAGGCCTTTGGTCAGTTTTCAGAGGAAAAAGCAATGACGCCCGGTACCATCGCTCATCAGGGTGGCCTTGACTATGCGCTCGGCTGGGCCGACGGCACCCATGGCTTCGGCTGGCTCAGCACACAGGATAATTCACGGGAAGCACAGGTTAATGCAGGTCGGTCTTATGTCCGATTGAATTTGATGGCCACGAGCCTTGGCATCGCTATGCATCCGGTCAGTCAGATCCTGCAGGAATACCCGGAAATGACGGCCTTACAAACTGCCTTCAACCAACATTTAAACATTGGTGGTCAGGAAAGGATACAAATGTTCTTCCGAATTGGGTATCAAGAGAAACCCGCCCCTTCCCCAAGACGGAAACTGACTGATATAATGAGAGCATGACAACAAACAAAAAGAAAACAGGCTCTGCAAGTGCCCTCGATTTCCAAATCATCAACTGGATCGGGATCATCGAACAGTTGAGCAGTACTCAGGCCAAACGGCTCTTGGACGGGACGGACGTGCCAATGCCCCAGTTCATTCTGCTCAATCATTTCAGCCATCGCCCGGACGAAGGAAAGACCGTGTCTAATGTCGCCTGGGCGATGCAGCAGCCACAGCCGGGCATTACCAAAACCCTGGCCAAAATGGTCTCAAATGGATTTTTAAAAGAAGAACCGAACCCGGAGGATGGCAGATCCAAAATCCTCTTCCTGACAGAGCAGGGAAAACAATCCCATGCCATCGCCCAAAGTAGATTAATCCGCGGTATGAGCGGTGTTTTTGACGACTGGGAAGAAACCGACAAAAAGCAGCTATTTACTTATCTCGACCGATTAAAGATTTACTTTGACGATAATCGCTAACGAACGGGTTTAGACCCCGCGCCCGATTGCAGAAGAGACCGCAGGCGGCCCAGATAAAAAACGCCTCGCCGCTTTGAACGTTAGAACGGATAAAACAGGACGATTATGCCGTCACCGACTTCTTCGCCGTTCTGATATTAATCACAAAAACACCGGCAAGGGTCAGCGCGCCGCCCATGATAAATTTCCAGCTAATCGGTTCGTCATACAGGAAAACACCAAACCCCACACCGAAAACAGGTGCGAGAAGGCCATAGGGGGTTAGAACAGCGACCGGATATTTCTGCAGCAAATAATACCAACCGCCATGGGCGACAATCGTAGTAACCACCGCGGTAAAGATTAGCGCCGCAAAGGATCGCAATTCAAAGGTCGTAATGGCCTCATATTGACCTTGTTCAAAAATGAAAGACAATGCGAGCATTACGGGAAAGGAAATGAGGCCGATCCACGCCTGCATGGCCATAGTTCCGACCCCTTGAACCAATCGCATCAGGATTATCCCGCCCGCCATACAAAAGGCAGCCATGGCGACAAGAACAACACCATTGATCTGATCCAGAACGGCCGGATCAAAACCAAGAACCATTACCCCGCCAAACGCCATCAGCAGACCGACGATCCGGCGCCAACCTACTGTTTCCTTCAGAAAAATTACGGCCATTATCAGTGAAAAAGGCGCAACAAGCTGAATCGTAATGGCAACAGCCGACACCCCGCCCGCGACAAAAAGGCCAAAATACAAAAATGAAAAGTGAATGATGCCAACCAGAACGGCAATGGCGGCCACAGTCTTCATGCTGCCTTTTACCGGTTTCAGATAAAACGCCAGAAACACCGCGACCAACAAGAAACGCAGAGCCGTAAACAGAAGAGGCGAGTAATGGGCAATACCCTCTTTCGCGGCAACGAAGGCAAATCCCCAGATAACGTTGATGAGTAGCGCCAAACCAATATGGGGGAGCGTCATAACACAATACTTTCTTTCAACATGAAGAAACGCCTTGGCTTTATGGGAAACTCCCGATGGCGACGACGGCGCGAAAGATAGGTTGTCGCCGGTTCGATGTCAAAATATAATAACCTTCTTAATCACTGAGGCCCTTATCCCCTTTCATTCCAACAAAAGCGATGCCCCGTAATGACACGCCCCAAAAAAGACAAAACCGTTGAGATTGAACGCAAATTTCTGGTGGCTTCGGAAGGCTGGAAATCCGATATCGTGAAATCCGAAGAAATTATCCAGTATTATCTCACGGGGCTTGATCAAGTTCCGACTGTGCGGCTGCGTCAAAAAGGAAACACAGGATTTCTCACAATAAAATACCCGTCACGTTCTGCTGACATTATTGACCGGCAGGAGTTCGAATATGAAGTTCCGGTTGAGGATGTGCGGTCGCAACAGGAACAGGCTAAGGGCCACATTATCCACAAAGTGCGCCATACAGTTAAAGGCCCCGATGGTTTTATCTGGGAAGTTGACGAATTCAAGTCCCCCAACCCCTTTCTGACTCTCGCAGAAATCGAGCTTTCACATGTGGATGAGAATTTTTTAAAACCGGACTGGGCAGGAGAGGACGTGACTTCTTTGCCTGCTTACAGCAATATCCGTATGGCATTTGACAATGATCCTTCTATTAACAGATCGGCAGACGCATGACACAGCACTCTCCAACGTTGCGAGCTTTGATGGCGATAGCCTTTACCGGCACCCTTCTGATGAGTTTTTCTGATCTTGCCAAAGCGGCAGACACCTCCATAAAAGCAGAAATTGGACCGCGTCCCTTTTATCTGCTGGAAGATCTGGAAGAAGGGCCTTTGAAAGAGGCTTTGTCTTCTTGTAAAACCGGACCATTTTACCGAACAGATTTTTCAATCGCGCATCGCGGGGCGCCTCTGCAATTTCCAGAGCATACGAAACAATCGTATGAAGCGGCTGCCCGGATGGGTGCAGGCATCATAGAATGCGATGCCACCTTTACAAAAGACCAAGAACTGGTCTGCCGTCATTCACAGTGCGATCTTCATCAAACGACGGATATCCTGTTGAGACCCGATCTGGCCGGTAAGTGCACACAGCCATTTTCTCCCGCAGGTGATGGTTCGAAAGCAACGGCCAAATGCTGTACATCTGATATCACCCTGTCAGAATTTTACTCCCTCAACGGGAAAATGGACGGTGTGAACACGAAAGCTAAGACGGTACAGGAATATGTAAAAGGCACATCGCCTTGGCGGACGGACCTTTACGCCACGAAGGGGACCCTTCTTTCTCATGCAGATTCCATTGACCTGATCGACCAGCTGGGCGCGAAATTCATTCCAGAACTCAAAAAACCTGCCGTATCCATGCCTTACCAGGGAGATTTCAGTCAGGAAAAATACGCCCAGAAACTGGTCGATGCCTACAAAGAAAAAGGCATTGATCCATCACGGGTCTTTCTTCAATCCTTTAATCTTGATGACGTTTTATACTGGATAAAAAACGAACCTGATTTTGGAAAACAGGCGACCTATCTGGATGGTCGCTACCGGCAAATCAACCCGTCAAATCCGGATAGCTTTTCCCCCACGATGCAAGAACTTGCGGAGCAGGGTGTCAAGATCCTCGCGCCGCCAATCTGGATGCTTCTGGATTTGGACAGCGACAATAAAATCGTCCCGTCTGCCTATGCACTCGAAGCCCGAAAAGCGGGCCTTTCCCTGATCGGATGGAGCCTCGAACGATCCGGCCCCATGCAAACCGGCGGGGGCTGGTATTATCAGACTGTCAAAAATGCCATTAAAACGGACGGGGACATTCTGAAGGTTTTGGATGTATTAGCGAAAGAGGTTGGTGTGAAAGGTATTTTTTCTGACTGGCCCGCGACCAGCAGCTTCTACGCCAGCTGTAAGGGCTTGAGTTGAATTACCGGTTTGGGTGCGACGCGATTTTTTCCCGCTGCACCGTTTGCTCTTTGATGGCAGATAAAATCGGCGCAAGATCAATTGGCTTTAACAGGACTACATCCATGCCCGCCCGCAGCAGTTCTGCCTGACTTTTCATGGATTCTTCACCCGTTAATCCGATGATTGGGATCTGATCAAACTGAGCCTGCTGCCTTATTTTCATCGTCGCGGCAATCCCGCTGACATTGGGCATCATGGCATCCATGATAATCACATCGACATGTTCTTCTTCGAGAATATTGAGGACTTGCTGACCATCCTCTGCAAGGATTACATCTTTTACCAACGTGGAAAGCATGGCGTTCAACAACAGTCTGTTCACAACCACATCATCAGCAATCAATACTCGCAAACCGGAAAGTTGATCACTACTGTCCGGCGCAGAGACCTTTACCTCTTCCTTGTCCAAGGGATCGAATTTGGCGAGCTCTGTTTCAGTTGGGACAAAAGCTGGAAGCGAAATTGAGAAATCTGTTCCCTTGGCGACTTCACTCCGGACCGTTATTGTACCCCCCATAGCTTCGACGAGGGATTTACTGATTGCCAGCCCCAAACCCGACCCGGACCTATTTTCACCAGTACTGCTTCTGGTAAATCGGTCAAAAAGGGTTTCAAGGTCTTCCTCGTTTATTCCCACACCAGTGTCTTCCACGTGGATTATCAGAACAGGCGTATCATCCATCGTATGATACGTTGCAGAAATATTTGCATATCCCCGAGCCGTATATTTAAGGGCATTATCAATAATATTGACGAGTACTTGATTGACCTTACGCTGGTCGAGCATCAATCTTGCCGGCACTTCTTGCGCAATCGAGAATTTTACGGACAAACTACTGTCTTTTTTACCCGTTGTAACGATCCGAAAAGCATCGTCGATCACTTGCCGAATATTAACAGGTGTTAAATTCACCGACAGATTACCGCTTTCGGCACGTTGCAAATCCAAATAATCATTTATCAGACTAAGAATATAATTTCCTGATTCATGAGCTGTCTCGACAATAGGACGCATGGATTCTTTAAACCCATTATCCAGTATATACCGCTGAGCTCCTAAGACGCCCTGAAGCGGCGAACGAATCTCATGCGATAAAATTTCGAGGAATTCCGATTTTTCTTTGAGAATTTGCTGACTTCTGACGCGTGCTGCATTGCGTTCCTTCAAATAACCAAAAATGGTCAGCCAGGTGATACTTAACACCAGAAAAGTCAAAACCATCGCTATGCGGATAATCATCTGATCAGGCGCCTGAGTTACCCAGCCCCCCTTTGGGGTGACGGCTAACACCCAATTTCCACTGCCCAGCTCAATCGTTTCACGCACAGGCTGAGCCCGTTCTGTAAATAAAGAAGCATCTCCATAGAAAACTCTGCCTTGCTCCCCAAGGCCATCATGCCCCCGAATAGCCAATTCAAATTCGTCCGCAAATTCGAACAATCCCGATTGTTGAAAGAACACATTGACGTCAATCGGAGCCGCCAGAATTCCCCAGTCTTTGCTCCCCCCTCCGGCGTCCTTGACATAAACAGGCAACCTGACAATAAAGGCGACCCCTCCTTGAACCAGACGAACAGGTCCGGCAACAATTGGCTGTCCAACGCGAAGGGTTCTGAAGGCGGCAGCCCGCTGTTCTACTGGAGCCTTCCGATAATCCAAGCCAATCGAGGCTTCGTTCCCTTTTATTGGATGTACATAGGTGACGACCATATCAGGGGCCGCTGCAATGCTTCTAATACCAGGCCCCAAGCGGCGAACCGACCCAGCATAATGCTCAAACTCACTTTGCTTCAAGTTGGGATTGCCTTCTATCAGGGCTTTCAGACCGCTGAGAATGAAAATGCTTTCTCTTACCTGAGCAGAAAGACGAATACTGATTTCATTGGCGGCGCGCTGACTATCGTTTGTCTGGATATCGCGGCGGGTTTGCTCGTTTACTTTTTCGATTTCATATCCAGCAACAAAGGTCGCGACGGCAAGCGTCAACAAGACAGCAAAAGACAGAAATTTAGGATTTCGGATCAATCGAACAACCTGGGCTCTAAGAAAAAACAGAGTAACTTGACATTATATTGGCAACAGTCACTCACCTTACTAAAAAAAGCCTAGATTATGAACCTTTACAAACTGTGAACAATCACCTTCAAACCCCAAACAATTCTATCGCTCCTTCGCTTGCTTCAATCTCTAGCCATCAACCGCGGCCAGCAAGGCGGCATTCCCGCCCGATGCTGTCGTATCAATGCTCAAGGTTCGTTCCGCCGCGAATTCCCTCCACCCCTTGGCACCGTCCAATAGAGAGACGATCGGACCTGTCCGTTCTGACAACCAGATCCGCATCTGTTTTGCATTCAGTGCTCCGCCACTTAGGGCACAGGAGGAAAGACCTTTTAACTCACGAACAACATTTTCAACCTGTTCGGAAGGAACCCGTGTAATCAGGGCATCCGGCACAGAATACAAACTCAAAGCCCTGAGCATGATATCAAAATCCGCTTGCGGGGCCTGCACTATCACGCGATTACCGACCATCAGTGCCAAAAGGCAGTCCCGCATCCAGTCGTCACCCATAACAAAAATTGTTCCGCGGGCATGAAACTGAAGCTGGTTGCTTTCCCCGGTTGGTCCCGGCAGAAGCATAATGTCCTGATCGAAATCCTTCGCCTTCTTCTCAAAACCGGAACTATCAAACGCGGTTGATTTCGCCAATGATTGCGCCACCGACAAAATTGCAGTCCGGCGGTCGGGATGGAGCTGCCACTTAGCCAGAGCCGTGCCGGGCAACGACGGTAAGGCCAGAGGAGACGATGGCGCCTTCCCCATCCGTAAGCTTGTTTCCTGCGTCGATCCGATTTTTATTTTTTTGCCAACAAAACGATGCAGATATAAAGGACCGCCCGCCTTTGGTCCAGTGCCCGACAACCCTTCGCCGCCAAAAGGCTGAACCCCGACAACAGCCCCAATCTGATTTCGGTTCACATACAGATTGCCAACCTTTGCTTTTTCCGCAAAGCTTTGGACACGACCATCCACTCGGGTATGCAATCCCATTGTCAGTCCAAACCCAGTATTGTTTATGGCATCTATGACCTGCTCAACCTGATCTGCTTTATAGGTTGCCACATGCAGCACGGGGCCAAAAACTTCCCGTTCCAATTCATGGATGCCATTAATCCGGAACAGCGAAGCCGCAACATAATGTCCTGATGAAGCGACCGCGTCGTTGGGAAGGACCTTTTTCAGCAACGCCCCTTTTTCTTCCATAGCAGCACAATAGGTTTCAATATTTTGTTTCGCTTTCGTATCAATAACCGGACCCGCATCGATATCGATGTTCAAAGGGTTTCCAATGATCAATTCATCCATCGCCCCTTTCAGCATTGAAATCGTTCTCTCCGCCACATCTTCCTGAACATACAGGACCCGCAATGCGGAACAGCGTTGGCCAGCGCTTTGAAAGGCAGATGCTACGATATCGCGCACGGCCTGCTCGGGAAGGGCTGTAGAATCAACAACCATCGCGTTGATCCCGCCGGTTTCAGCAATAAAGGGTGCGTAGGCTGCCCCCTGATCCGCCATTGCGCGGCAAATTACCTTCGCGGTATCGGTTGACCCCGTAAAGCAGACACCAGCGATATCGGGCCGCGATACAAGAGCGTTCCCGATAAGCTGCCCGGCACCTGGCACCAGCTGGAGCACGTCATCAGGAACCCCTGCCTTGAGCATCAACCGGGCCGCAAAAGACGCGATAAGCGGCGTCTGCTCAGCCGGTTTTGCCAATACAGCATTCCCGGTTACCAACGCCGCAACTATTTGACCGGTAAAGATGGCAAGCGGAAAATTCCAGGGTGATATACAAACGAAAACTCCTAATGCATCGCCCGAAGCGGACAACGCTTCTTTCTCCGCTTCATTCGCATAGAATCGGCAAAAGTCGACGGCCTCGCGGACTTCGCTCAATCCATCCAGCAGAGACTTTCCAGCCTCCCGGCCTAAAATTGTCATCAGTTCAACGCGATTTTCTTCATAAAGATCAGCAATCTGCCGAAGAATCTGACTGCGTTCTGTGGCATGGCGTCTCGCCCAGGCAACCTGTCCTGCGATCGCGATTTGCACCGCGTTTTCCACTTGTTCAAGCGTCGCAGATGAAACATGCCCAACACTATCCTGAAGATCCGCAGGATTGATGACCGCTTGCGCCTCGCCAACCTCTTCTGTTCCGTTGAGGATCGGACCCGCTGTCCATTGCTTCCCTTCGAACTGAGCACGCTTCGACAGAAATTCATCGAGCACCGCAGGGTCCGAAAGGTTCATCCCGTCTGAATTAATCCGCCCATCCGGGAAGATGTTCTTTGGTGCCGGGAGTTTGAACGTAGAGTGTTCAGTAACCCCGTCCAAAAGCGAAATTGGATCGCGCACCACATCCCGCGCGGGCACCTTTTCATCCAGCACCTGATTGACAAATGAACTATTGGCACCGTTTTCCAGTAACCTGCGCACCAGATACGCCAGAAGATCCTCATGCACACCAACCGGGGCGTAAATCCGGCAACGTGTCGAATTTTCTTTCTTGACGATGTCGTGCAGTCCTTCACCCATACCGTGCAACCGCTGAAATTCAAAGTTTCTCTCGTCACCTGCCAGCGCCATTATAGCCGTCATTGAATAAGCATTATGGGTGGCAAATTGCGGGTAAACATGATCGGTCATCGACAGCAACTTTTTCGCACAGGCCATATAGCTCACATCCGTCGCTGCCTTTTTGGTAAAGACGGGATATCCGGGCAACCCTTCTACCTGGGCCAGCTTGATTTCTGTATCCCAATATGCCCCTTTCACCAAACGAACCATGATCCGCCTGTTCAGGCGCTTTGCCAGATTATAACACCAATCAAGAACATAAAAGGCGCGCGGACTATAAGCCTGTACAACAACGCCAAAACCGTCCCACCCTCTTAAATCCTTCTGAGAAAAGACAGCCTCAATAACATCAAGCGACAAATCCAGCCGATCTGCCTCTTCTGCATCGATATTAAAACCCATCTGCGCATTTTTAGCCTGCTCGGCAAGGCTGAGAACCCGGGGCACCAGTTCTTCCAGCACCCGCTCTTTCTGCAAAAACTCGTATCTTGGGTGCAAGGCGGAAAGCTTGATTGAAATACCGGGGTTGTCGCGGATATCAGAATGATACGCGGCCTCCGAAAGCCGGGCGATTGCGCGGGAATAACTTAAGAAATACTTCCGTGCGTCCTTCGCCGTCCGGGCGGCCTCCCCCAGCATATCGTATGAATACTGATATCCCTTATCCTCCATCCCTTTTGCTCGCTGCATGGCCTCAGAAATATCACGGCCCAGAACAAACTGGTGCCCCAAAATCTTCATCGATTGGGCAACAGCCTTCCGAATAACAGGCTCTCCAGCGCGCTTAATCAGATGCTTGATGTTGCTGACAACGTCCCAGTTTTCTGTTTCCTTGGGTGAAATCACCTTGCCTGTCAGCATCAGCGCCCAGGTTGAAGCATTCACCAATGGCGACGTGGAGTGACCCAAATGCTGACCCCAGTCCGCCGGGGCGATCTTGTCACTGATTAGCATATCGATTGTCGAGTCATCTGGAACCCTCAGGAGTGCTTCGGCCAGGCACATGAGAGCCACTCCCTCTTCCGTGCTGAGACCATATTCACCGAGAAAAGTTTCCATTAATCCGGGATTTTTTGCCCGGCGAAGCTGACGAACAAGATCTGCTGCATCCGAGACCAGCGCTTCGCGCGTGTTTTCTGACATGGACAGATAATCAGTCAGGGTTTGTATCGCCTTTTCTTCATCGGCCAGATGCGCGCCCCGAATGACATTGCGCAAAACAGTTTCATGGTTTTCAAATTTCATTTCCATCGGGAACCCCTTCAAATCAGAGCCAGCAGACAAAATACAGCAAGGTCTCGGCGGAGAGTTTAGGGCAAATCAACTAGTCATCGAGACCAAAATTCTTACATTTTTTGAACAATTGAACTACTTATGTTACTTATGCTCTCCTAATTTCCTGAAATTCTTAATAAAAGCAGTCAAATGGATAAAATCGATAAGAAAATACTGGCAGAAATGCAAAAAAATGCTCGAATCACAATGACTGAACTGGCAGCGCGGGTTGGATTGACCAAGACACCGTGTATTGAACGATTAAAGAGACTGGAAGCAACGGGGGCCATACAAGGATACGGGGCACACCTAAATCCTGCCCAGTTGGATGCCGGTCACATTGCTTTCGTACAGGTTACCCTCAACGATACCACAACCGCGGCTTTGCAGGAGTTTAATCTTGCTGTTCAAAAGGTCCCGCAAATACAAGCCTGCCACATGGTCGCCGCGAATTTTGATTATCTGCTCAAAATCAGAACAAAAGACGTAACAGACTATCGCCATTTTCTGGGAACGACGATTGCCCAGCTCCCCAAAGTACAGCAGACAAGCACCTATATCGTTCTGGAATCCGTTGTCGACACAGTGACGTTCAACATACCGGACTAATGGATTATAACGGCCAGAAAAACAAAATGGATGGTGTGGCGATGCCAACGATAAGAACTTCCAGCGGCAACCCCATACGCCAGTAATCACCGAATTTGTAGCCACCCGGCCCCATGATCAACGTATTGTTCTTGTGTCCGATTGGGGTTAAAAAGGCGCAGGACGCGGCAACAGCCACGGCCATCAGAAACGGATCGGGACTAACCCCCAGGCGGTTCGCAACATCCACCGCAATCGGCGCCCCGACAACAGCAGTTGCTGTGTTATTCAAAACGTCTGACAAGGTCATGATAACAATCATCAGCGCGGCCAGAACGGCGATAGTCGGCAACCCATCGGTCAAACTAACAATGGATTGTGCCAGCAGGCCCGTGCCGCCCGATGCTTCCAGTGCAGCCCCCAACGGGATCATTGATCCCAAAAGCACGATCACGGGCCATTCAATCTGCTGATAGACTTCGTGAATAGGCACGATTTCGAGCAGGATATAAGCTGCCACAACAATGGCCAGCGCAACGGCAAGATACAGACCTCCAAAACTGGCAACACCAATGGCCGCCGCAAATATGCCCGTTGCCAGCCATGCTTTCTTATATTGGGTGACGGACAGGCCACGCTCTGCCAAGGGTAAAACACCGAGCCAATTGATACCGTCATTTACCCGTTCCGATGGGCCAAGCAGCAACAGAATATCACCGGCTTCAATGTCAAGACGGCGTACCCGTTCGCGAAACCGCTTCCCCTGCCGAGAGACCCCCAGCAAGGTAACGCCGTGCCGTGCCAGCAAGCGCAGGGACAACGCTGAGCGCCCGACGATGACGGAATTTTCCGGCACCACAACTTCTGTCAGCGTCATACCGCCTGAGGCAACTTTCTCATGACGTTTTTCGCCATCGAATTCAAGTTTCAGCGCGCCTCTGAACTGATCAATGGATTGGGGTCCTGCCTCGACAACCAGAATGTCTTTCGCCTTGATTTCCACGTTGCGCGCGTATCCTGCAAGGCGCCGGTTATTTCGGACCAGGCCAACAATCGACACGTCATTTTCTTCAGCAACCGCATCCAGATCCCGCACCATATTGCCGATCACATCCGTGCCTTCTACGACAATCAGTTCAGCCACATATCCTTCCAGATCAAGAAGATCACCTGTGGGGTTTTTGTCTTTTTCGCTTACCGGGATTAAGCGCCAGCCGAAAAAAGCGACAAACGCTATTCCAACAACCGCACAGGATAAACCGACAGGCGCGAAATCAAACATTCCAAAAGCTTCGCCCAGCGCCTGTTCCCGGTAAGCCGCAATTATGATATTGGGCGGCGTACCGATAAGCGTGATCATCCCGCCCAAAATAGTCGCAAAAGCCAGCGGCATCAGCGTAATTCGGGGCGACCGTTCCGCTTTTTTCGCAGCCTGAAGATCAACAGGCATTAATATCGCTAACGCAGCGACATTATTCATGAAGGCGGAGAATACAGCGCCCAATCCACTCATCGCGATAATATGCCGCGACAATCCGAGTTCCATTGCCGTCAGTTTCCTGGTGATCATGTCGATCGCCCCGGATTTGACGAGACCACGAGAGACAACCAGAACCAGCGCTACAATAATTGTCGCCGGATGACCAAATCCGGAAAAGGCTTCACTGGTCGGAACCACCCCCAGAACCAGCCCAATAATCAAGGCGATAAACGCAACAAGGTCATACCGCCAGCGTCCCCAGAGAAGGAAGATAAAAACAGTGGCAAATAACGTAAATAGAATGATCTGGTCGACTGACATTCCTGTCTTTCCTTATGCGGATTGCTTGAGTTGCTAAGCCTGACTTAGGAAGCCTTACCCAGGGCCGCCAGCATTTCGCCCATTTTCTGGTGGATCAGATTGACTGCTTTTAAGGGCCTTACCATTACTTTAAAGTCTGTAATCAACCCATTTTCATCACAGGATATCATATCGACACCGTTTAACGTGATCCCATCAATGACAGTTTGAAATTCCAGAACCGCCTCTTGCCCACCGATCACCTCTCGTAAATATTTGAAATCATCGCCGTTCAAAACGTTAAACGCGGCGGCAAGATACAAGGTCGTAATCTGCTTCCCTTTTTGTGGGGTGTGAACGACAGGAGAATGAAAAACAACATCATCGTGCAAAATTGCATCCAGCCCCGCCACGTCTTTTGTTTTTAACAGTTCGTGCCAGTTCTCAATCGTTTTTTGTATCATTACATTCTCTTTTATTTTCAGGCGATTTACGCATGGTAGTCGTGCAGGCAGAAGATGTAAACGCCCCCTAACGGATGCCCCGATACTTTTGCAATAGCTGAGAGAGTGGAAACAAAAAAGCAAACATGATAGTTGCCGCTGTTACGATGGAAGGCCCTGTAGGCGTATCCAGATACGCAGAGCCAAAGATCCCTCCGACAACGGCACATAGACCAAAAAATGCGGCAAGAATGGCCATTGCTTCCGGGCTCTGCACCCATTGACGGGCTGTTGCCGCCGGAATAGCGAGTAAAGAAGTAATCAATAAAATTCCAACAATGCGAATGGAAACTGCAACAACTATGGTCATCAGCAACATCAACATCAGGTTGACCCAGAATGTCTTGACCCCTTCTGCCTTTGCCAGATCTTCATGAATGGTCATCAGGGTAAGGGCCAGCCAGTTTTTCAGCAACAATACAAGGACCAGCGCGCCGCCCCCGAATATCCAGTATAACTCTTCAGTGCGAACCGTCAGGATGTCGCCAAACAGATAAGATTGCAGGTCAAATCGTTGATTCCCGGCAAAACTAAGGGCGACCATACCAATAGATAAAGCCGCATGCGCCAATATACCCAGCAATGTATCGGTGGCCAGAATACGGGTATGCTGAAGCCATAACAGAATGAGAGCAAAACCGCTGCAAACCAGAACAGTGCCCAGATTACTGCTGATTCCGGTCAGCAACCCCAGTGCGATGCCCAATAAGGCACTATGGGCCAGAGAATCCCCAAAATAAGCCATCCGTCGCCACACGACAAAACAACCCAAAGGGCCCGCGATCAGGGCAATACCCGCACCAGCGGCCAACGCTCGAAGAATAAAAGGGTCAACCATGTTTATGCGTCCCTGATCCGGCAGTTTTTTCGTCAGCGCCGCTTAGTTCCTGAAGATGGTCCTCCTCACAAATGTCGGCCCCGGTATGAAGATGAGTGTGGGGGTGCGTAAAATTGTGAGCGTGAAGATGATGATGGGGATCGTCATCATGAAAATGGTGATGTTGATAGCTTGCCATCAACTCCGCCATATCCGTTCCAAACAATGAAATGAATTCGGGGTCTTTTGTCACATCACGAGGTTCTCCGTGACAACAGATTTCCTGTGCCAGACAGATGACATTGCGGGTCGACGACATAACCAGATGCAGGTCATGAGAAACCATTAAAACGCTCATTTTCCGTTCTCGATAAACACGATCCAGCAATTTGTAGAAAGAAAGCTGTCCAGTGATATCAAGGTTTTGGGCAGGCTCGTCCAGCACAAGCAGGTCAGGACTATTCAATAGGGCACGGGCCAGAAGGATACGTTGCAATTGTCCTCCCGACAAAACGGCCAGCGGTTTATCAAGAAAGTCGCCGACTTCCGTTTCCTCAATAACATGCTTTAATCCAGCCTTGTCGGTTTTTCGGCGTAACGTCAGAAATCTACGCGCCGTTATCGGAATAGTCGGGTCAGCCACCAGACGCTGCGGCACATAGCCCATTACCAGACCCTTTCGCATGGTGACATGGCCACTGTCTGGGGGATAGAAACCCATCAGGCATTTAAGCAGCATCGATTTTCCGGCCCCGTTCGGCCCGATAATCGTCACAAAATCCTGTTCTGCAATATCAAGGGAAATGTCTTTCAGGATGTCCTGAGAGTCGCGGGAAACACAGACATGTTTCGCAGAGATCAAACTATCCATTTAACTAGCTTCGTGCCTCGCACTTTTCGCATTCACCTTCTATTTCCAATGTGGTGTGATGGGGCGAGAAATGGCTTTTTTTAGCCATATCACGAACGACATCCACGATTTGGCCCGTACAACATTCCTGCACCTCATTACAGACAGAACAGATTAGGAAAAAGCAATCCTGATGCTTCAACGGATGGCTACAGCCAACATAGGCATTCAGGCTGTTAATTTTATGAACCAATCCATTTTCTTGTAGAAAATCAAGTGCGCGATAAACGGTTGGGGGCTTTGCACTATAGTCGGAACCCAGTTTTTCCAACAGATCATATGCTTTGGCTGATCCATGATTTTCCCAGACCAGTTCAAGAACCCGTCGCCGTAAGTCTGTGAAGCGCAAACCGCGTTCATCACAGATACGGTTCGCCGCTTGAACAGCATCTTCAACACAGAGTGCATGTTCGTGGCATTCGTGCATAACCCACCTCATCAGGAATAAGAGCGTTACATTATAACATAATACGGCGGAGGTAAAGCGTATCAAAATGCCTTTTTCCAAAAGAAAACTGCCGTCAGAACAAGGATGAACTGTGGGTGGATCCTGATTTGAAAACGAAGAGTCAGGATGTTTCGGGTTTTTCGACCATCTGGACACGCACGTCCCGTTGCGGGAAAGGAATATCCACATCATTATCCCGGAAAATTTGCCAAACGGCGATCAGAACATCGCTCGTAATATTGGCGCAGCCCGCCTCTGGGTCGGCAATCCAAAAACGCAGCTCCAGATTAATGGAACTATCCCCGAACCCGCGCATCAGGCACCGTGGCGCGGGTGTTTTCAATACTCGTTTTTGGCTGGCTGCTGCCTCTTCCGCCAACTTGATAACATCGGGAATATTGCACCCATACCCCACACCGATCGGCGTCCTTAAACGAACATTCTTTGAACTGTAAGACCAATTCACAACCTGCTGTGTAATCAGATCCTCGTTCGGGATTAAAAACTCCATTGAATCGCGGGTAATAACAGACGCATATCGGGCGCCCATAGAATGAACCCTGCCGTATGTTTGACCAACCTCAATCACATCGCCGGGCTTTATACTTTTATCCAAAAGCAAAATAACGCCGCTGATCAGATTGGACACAACCTTTTGTAGGCCAAAGCCGATACCAACACCCAGCGCACCACTGAAAACCGCGAAGGCTGTTATGTTAATGCCCGAGTTGGATAAAACGATCAAAATCGCCGCGGCGATAAGGCCGACCCGAATAAGTTTTGCCAGCAACACCTGAACCGAAGGTGTCAGGGCTTTGGATTTGTAGATGCGGGCTTCGGTAAAACGGGAGACACCCAGAAAGATCCAGAAAACAATAATGCTTGCCACAACGCCCTTGGCGATTTTCAGCATTGAAATCTGCGTATCCCCGAAACTGAAAGCAAGACTATCAAGGAATTCGAGTGTCGGCGTCAGCAGGCCGACAATATTCAGCGCCGCAATCACCCAGACACACAAAGCAACCAGACGAGCCCAGGTAGTGTTCTGCATCAGGCGGGTAAAAATATGAATGACAACCCACGCACTCAAGAGCGAACAGGTGACACTTAGAATGGAAGAAGGATGCCCTGTCCCCTGTATCCCCGCCAAGACAAGAAACTGGATGATCAGCCAGATGGCAGGACGGGTTACTGAAAAAACAGCGTCCGCAATCTTGAGAAAAAACGCTCCTGATATCTTCTTCTGTAGTTCGTCAAGGGAATGCTGGATTTTCGGGGTAACGATATGAGCGAGGCCATATCCAATGATGATTGCGCCGATCTGTACAAGGATTTGAGGCTCTGAAAGGGATTGAACAACATATCCCCAAAACTGATTAAAAATCTCAGCCAGTTTTTCTTCTGTCATTCACGCCCTCCTTGCAAAATACAGGATAACCAGAAATTTCAAAAAAAATCAAAAGTAAACGGTTTTTAACCGTGTTCCCTAACTGCTTTTTAAGATCCGGCCCCTATTATCCACGCCAGTAGCTTAAAGAGTAGCGTATCTCGTAGCGTAAAGAGTTGAGTACCAGTTGCGTAATCAGTAGCGTTTTGAATAGGCCGGGTGCCGTACACACCCGGTCTCAGCTCGCACACCAAACTTCCCCCCAAAAAAACTTCTTCAAACGACAGACAACGTCGCCATCTCTGGCCTTACCTGCGCCCTGGTTCAATTTCATTGAAAAAATCAAACTTCTTTTCTCTATAATAAAAATATGTTGCAAAATTTTTCTGTTGTGAAAAAATGCTTAATAATTTCACGTATGAATAATTTTGGACCCAAATTATGAGTGACATGCAGGAAAATAAAGTTCATCCCTCGATGGATGAACTTGCCATTGGTCACCAGATCCGGGATTTACGCCGGGCCAAAAGACTGACACTGACAGAATTATCAGAAACGATCGGCAAGTCAGTCGGGTATATCAGCCAGATAGAGCGGGGGAAAAGCTCGGTGACCATCCCGGTCCTGCAGGATATTTCTGCCGCGTTGGGCGTTCAGGCCAGCTGGTTCTTTAGCGGGCAGGCAAATGCCCCAAAAGAAGAACGGGATTTCATAGTTCGCAAGGAAAACCGAAAAACACTTGATCTTTCCAGCACTGGATTGACCGAAGAATTGCTCTCTCCCAATCTCAGCGGGTCGCTGGAATTTCTTCTGACCACCTATCAACCCGGCGCCGGAACCGGAGATCGGCCGAGGCAGCGCAAAGGAGAAGAGGCTGGCCTTATTCTACAGGGTCTTCTCGATATCACGATTAACGGAAAAACGTTTTCTTTGAGGGAAGGGGACAGTTTTTCCCTGCCTGACAAAGGAGAACATGCCTGCGTCAATCCCGGCGATGAAAATCTTGTCATTGCGTGGGTCATCACACCACCGAACTATTAGGAAAACGCCATGTCACGAACAGTCTCACTTCCTCAAAGCGCAGATATCATCATCATCGGGGGCGGTGTCATCGGCTGCTCTGTCGCGTATCACCTTGCGTTACTTGGGTATAAAGATGTCCATCTGCTGGAACGCAAAGAACTGACATGCGGAACCACGTGGCATGCGGCTGGACTGGTTGGGCAATTACGGGCGACCAGTAACCTTACGCGCATGGCTCAATATACCAGTGATCTCTATCGTGATCTGGAAACCACCACTGACTATTCCACCGGCTTTAAACAGAACGGCTCTTTAGGCTGTGCAATGACAGAAGGCCGATGGGAAGAGTTACGCCGCGGCGCTTCCATGGCCCGCAACCTGGGACTGGAATGCGAGATTTTTACCCCGGAAGAAATCAAAAATCGTTGGCCTTTGATTACAACAGATGATTTGCTTGGCGCCATTTTTCTGCCAAGCGATGGCCAAACCAACCCCATCGATACCACCCGCGCCATGGCCTCTGTTGCCCGCGACAACGGGGCCCATATCCATGAAGGGGTCAAAGTTGAAAATATCCAGCATCGTGACGGAAAGATAACCGGCGTTGAGACTGATCACGGCCCCATATCCGCAAAAAAGGTGGTTTTATGCGGCGGAATGTGGTCCCGGGACATCGCCGCCGCTATTGGCGTCTCCGTCCCCTTACATGCCGCTGAGCATTTCTACGTTGTAACGGAAGGGATCGATGGCCTGCCCAATGATCTGCCCGTCCTGCGCGACCCCGATCATAGTATCTACATCAAAGAAGATGCCGGAAAACTCTTGATCGGTGCGTTTGAGCCGGTTGCAAAACCGTGGGGGCACAACGGAATTTCAGAAGATTTCTGCTTTGATGAACTTCCCCCCAACCTGGACCATTTCGAACCGTTTCTGATGAACGCCATGCGGCGGATGCCTATTCTGGAGAAGACAGGTATTCGCACATTCTTCAATGGTCCGGAAAGCTTCACGCCTGATGATCGATATTTGCTCGGTGAAGCGCCCAATATGGAAAATCTATTCATAGCCACCGGCTTTAATTCCATCGGCATTCAATCAGCTGGCGGAGCGGGAAAGGTCCTTGCTGACTGGATCGACCAAGGCGAACCGACCATGGATCTTTGGGATGTGGATATTCGCCGGACCATGCCGTTTCAGTCCAATCGGCAATATCTGTATGACAGAACCAAAGAAAGTCTGGGTCTCTTATATCAAATGCACTGGCCTTTTCGTCAGCCTGAAACCGCCCGAAACGTTCGCAAATCAACACTCCACGATCGATTGGAACAAGCCGGCGCGTGCTTTGGTGAACAAGCAGGATGGGAGCGCCCCAACTGGTACGCAACCGACGGAATGAAAGCGGAATATAAGTATAGTTTCGGCCGCCAGAACTGGTTTGACAATGCCGCCGCCGAACATACCGCTGTGCGGGAAACAGTTGGCCTGTTTGACCAAAGCTCATTTGCCAAATATCTAGTGCAGGGTGCTGATGCGGAAGCTTTCCTGAACCGGCTTTCCACTGCCAACCTCGCTGTAGAAAATGGTAAGGTTGTCTATACTCAATGGCTCAATGCCCGCGGAGGGATCGAAGCGGACCTTACCATCACCCGCCTCTCGCAATCCTGTTTTATGGTAGTCACCGCCTCGGGATCGCAAGTGCGGGATCTTCACTGGATCAACAAACAGATCACAGAAAAGGATCGCGTAACAGCAACAGATGTGACGTCGGCCTATGCGGTTTTAGGGATTATGGGCCCCAATTCCCGCGCCCTGCTTTCATCTCTCACCAGCAGCGATTTAAGCAACAAGGCCTTTCCATTTGGTACCAGTCAGGAAATTGATCTTGCTTACGCAAAGGTACAGGCTACGCGGATCACCTATGTTGGAGAATTGGGCTGGGAACTTTATATTCCAACTGAATTTGCACAAAATGTTTACGATACTATTGTCGCTGCCGGGCAAAAGCATGGCCTCAAACATACGGGGTATCACGCGATGGACTCGCTTCGCATTGAAAAAGGCTATCGCCATTGGGGCCACGATATTACGGACGAAGACACCCCCCTTGAAGCGGGCCTTGCCTTCACAATTGACTGGGACAAACCAGAAGGTTTCATCGGAAAAGACGCGTTGCTCAAACAAAAACAGGAAGGGTATGGTAAACGTCTCCTTATTTTCACATTGCAAGATAAAGACGCCACGCTGTTGCACGACGAACCGATCTGGCGTGATGGCAAACGGGCCGGGAATATTTCTTCCGCAGCCTATGGGCATACCGTCGGCAGCGCAGTCGGTTTGGGATATGTAAAATACGACGGGCATTTTGATAAATCAGCGTTGCTCGCCAGTATGTACGAAATCGAAATTGCCGGCGTTAAATATCCCGCCTCGGCAAGCCTTGGCCCCTTGTATGATCCAAAATCTGAACGGCCTAAATCTTAAGCCCTCGCTATTTGATTGGCTCTCGCCTAGTATTCTAAAAAAATAATAAGGGGAGACTCAAATGTCCTGGAAACCAGAAATTAGCGAACTTCGCCGCCGTCAAGAACTTGCCAGAAAAATGGGCGGCGAAGAAAAACTGGCCCGCCACATAAAGAACGGAAAACTGCCGGTTAGAGATCGCATCCAGAAACTGCTTGATCCAGACAGCTTTCATGAAGTCGGCTCGGTAACGGGCAAAGTAGACTATGATGAGGAGGGGAATATTACCCAGATGCAACCCGCCAACCTCATTACGGGACGAGGCAAACTGGATGGCCGAACGGTGATTGTTGCCGGCGACGATTTCACGGTCCGCGGAGGCGCCAATGATGCCGGCATTCGCGAGAAGCTCACCCACGTCGAACAAATGGCTAATGAATTGGAACTGCCCCTGGTCCGGCTGGTTGACGGTACGGGCGGCGGCGGATCCGTAAAAACGATCGAAACAGAAGGGCGTACTTATATTCCGGCTGTTCGGGGCTGGGAAGTGGTTGTCGACAACCTGTCGACAGTGCCTGTTGTTGGGCTGGCGCTTGGTTCAACCGCCGGACTGGGCGCCGCGCGGGTTGCCGCTTCACATTATTCCATGATGGTCAAAGGCACCTCACAGATGTTTGTTGCCGGTCCGCCCGTTGTTGCACGGGTTGGAGAACATCTCGGCAAGAATGAGCTTGGCGGCTCAGACATTCATACTAGAAACGGGGCTGTTGACGACGAAGTCGCCTCTGAAGAGGAAGCCTTCGAGCGAACCCGTCAGTTTTTATCCTACCTTCCGCCATCTGTGCACCAACTACCAGCTCGTTCAGCCTGTGTGGATCCGGCGGACCGAAAAGATGACTGGTTGATTGAGGCAATTCCGCGAAACCCAAGACAGGTTTATAAAATGCGGAAAATTCTGAAATCGGTTTTCGATGCAGACAGCTTTTTCGAAATGGGCAAGAAATGGGGCCGCTCCGTTATTACCGGATTTGCCCGGTTGGATGGCTGGCCCGTCGCCGTCATGGCAAGCGATCCTTACCATTATGCTGGCGCCTGGACAGCCGATGCCGCAGATAAAGTCTTACGTTTTGTCGACCTTGCTGAAACGTTTCACCTGCCGGTGGTTCATCTGGTTGATGTCCCGGGCTTTCTTGTTGGGCGCGAAGCTGAAGAACAAGCCACCATTCGCCACGGCGTTCGGGCGATGACTGCTATATTTCAGGCGAAAACTCCGTGGTGCAGTATTATTTTGCGCAAAGCCTACGGGGTTGCTGGGGCTGCCCATATGAACGCATCACGCTTCAATATCAGATATGCCTGGCCGTCCGGTGACTGGGGATCCTTACCCGTCGCAGGGGGGCTGGAAGCCGCTTACAAGTCGGAAATAGAAGCCTCTGATGATCCCGAAGCCACGCTCGCGGAGATCGAAGCCCGCCTGAACCAGTATAAATCACCCTTCAGAACGGCAGAGCGCTTTATGGTGGAAGAAATCATTGATCCTCGCGATACGCGAAAATTACTGTGTGAATTTGCGGATCTCGCAGCACCGCTTCGAAAAACCGGGCGCCCCAGCTTTGGCGTCAGGCCATAACACGCCTGTATCAGTGCCCCAAAACACGGTTCTGGACGTTCTGATTAAAACAGGATCCGCCAGAAAGGTTCCAGATACAACGCGCCTTTCTGGCTATTATTATTCTAAAGACAACCAAAGCCTGAGAAGGTGCCGTCTTTCGGCAGGATCGTCCTGATCAATATAATCCGTTCTGGCATGCAGGTTTGTATGGTTGGATAAAAGTTGGATGTCGCCGGGCTCAAGATCCATATCCAGATACAGGGCTGGATCAGCGGCAATCCGTTCATAATAATCAAGAAGCTGTTGGTCAATTTCAGAAAAAGCAGGCACATCCGCGTGACGAACAACAGATCTGAAATAATCCGCATGGTAAAAAGTGGATAACCGGCCCTTTGCATAAGCACAGGGAGTTACTCGGATATGCGACCGGGCGCCCGATTTACTTTCATTTCGAATATCCAACGGGCGGCTTTCAAAGAGCAATGCTGCCAGATCCGGCCGACTTTCCAGAAGCCGGTTAAACACAGTGACAGAACTCACAATCCGGCTTTGCCCCCCTGACTTCGCCTTATTCAGGCATAAAAGGCCGACGATATCGGCCCCGTCACAATGATATTTTATCTTGGATGCCGTCTTGTATAATCTGGAAAGCGGGTCATTCTCAGCGGCCCCTGTATCGATGACATGCCCCAGCAAGTCACCCGCTGCATTCTGCGCCCCCGGTCGCCCAAGATGAAGACCGAAGCACCAGAAAAAACGCTCTGCCTTTTCCGCTCCCCAGTCATCAACCGGCAACCCTCGCAGAACCTGAAATCCGCGTCCGCAACGCAGCACCTTCTGCCACTTCTGTATTTTTTCCGACAAGAGCGGCAGTGGAAAGTCAGACGGACCAAGTGCGTTGGTTGCCTTTCCCTGTTGTGCCGAAAAATCCAGTGCAGCATTAATTTCTGAAATCTCTTCCTGCGAAAAGGTTTCAATCCAGCTTTCTGACGAGCGAAGCGTGTCCCCTGTCCAAGCCGCCTCTCCCTTCACCGGTTCTGTTGCAGGGCCTTCATGAGGTCGATCAAAATAGTGCCGCGACTGATCCCGGAAAGACATATATCCAGCCATATCTCGATCCCTATTCCAGTTTAAGCTTCACAAGGAATTTCATTTCGCCTTCCATCAGAAGCTCATTGCGCTGATTGTGGACCGTTGATTTGACGGTCACGACACCCGTTTTGGTCTGTTTTTTTAGATCTGAAATAACAAGTAACGGATAAACCGTATCCCCTGCAATAAGCGGTTTCAGGAATTTACTGGACTGCTCAATAAAACCGATCATGCAATCTCCAAGGACATGGGGGAATAATCCGGCGCCCGGGCAAGTCTGAATGAGTAGCTGAAAGCCGTGGGCAAGCAATCCGTCATAGCCCAACGCTTTGCAGTATTCTTCGTCATAGTGAATAGGATGATTATCCCCCGATGCTAATTGAAACGCCGCAAAATTTGCGTCCCCAATGGTACGGGAGGGAATAGGAAACCGGTCTCCTACCTGTAATTCTTCAAATCCCTTTGTTTCAACCAATGTATGGCTGAACGGATCAAAACGTTCCGCGTTGTTGTCTGCGTTCATTATATTGCCCTCTCTTATTCTTTTTCTATGAGGAATGGACCAACAGTTCACACTTTTTGATCCCGTTGTGCAAGCCTGAGTAATAAGGATTCGTAAATTTGCGCCTGTGATTCATTTTTTGCGACAAAATTTCCAAAAAAAACGATCAGTCCGCTGCCCTGCAGGAAACACGGATCAGAATACAAACCTTGATTTGTCCCTCCAGTCCCTACAATAACGTCCATATTCGAGCCCTTTGTCGAAAAACTGCAATAAAGACTGTGAATCATGTTGACTTAACAATGACCATAGATATATTGCGGCCTTCAATTGAGGTGCGCGGGGAAACACGTCCCGGCGACCATCCATTATGTTCGAAACGGATCAGCCATGTTTGCAGTGATCAAAACCGGCGGCAAGCAATATAAAGTCGCCAAAAACGATGTTATCAAAGTAGAACGCCTTTCAGGTGAAGCTGGTGATACTGTACAGCTGGACCAAGTTCTAGCCGTCACCGCGGAAGATGGTGCTCTGACAGTGGGTGCCCCTACTGTAGAAGGTGCGACTGTTTCAGCCACTCTTCTAGAGCAGGGCCGGGCTGACAAGATTGTCGTTTTCAAAAAGAAACGTCGTCAAAATTACCGTCGTAAAGCCGGTCATCGTCAGGACATTACTGTTCTGAGAATTACAGATATTGCAGCTTCAGGCGCTAAAAAAGCAGCCCCTAAGAAAGCAGCAGCCAAAAAAGCAGCCCCTAAAAAGGCCGCTGAAAAAGCAAGCGAGGAGTAAGCTAGATGGCACATAAGAAAGCTGGTGGTTCATCCCGTAACGGTCGCGACTCCGCAGGTCGCCGCCTTGGCATCAAAAAATATGGCGGCGAAGCCGTTATTCCTGGCAACATCATTCTGCGCCAGCGTGGCACTAAGTGGTACCCGGGTGAAAATGTTGGAATGGGCAAGGATCACACCATCTTCGCCGTTACTGAAGGTAAAGTAACCTTTACCAAGAAAAGTGGCGGAAAGATCTACGTATCCGTGGCGGGTCAGGCGTAAAGCCACCAACGACGGTTTAAAGATTTGAAGAAGGGGAATGGTCTGGCCATTCCCCTTTTTTGCGTTTATCTAACAAGGCAGCAAATTCTGCCGCAAAACGGCGACAATTATCATGAAATTTCTAGATCAGGCGAAAATCTATCTAAAGTCTGGTAACGGCGGGCCCGGCTCTGTCAGTTTCCGGCGCGAGAAATACATTGAATTTGGCGGTCCGAACGGCGGCGATGGCGGTCGAGGCGGTTCTGTCCTTATCCGGTGTGTTGACGGCCTTAACACCCTGATTGATTACCGATATCAGCAGCATTTCAAAGCCAAGAATGGCGGACATGGAATGGGCCGTGACCGTACCGGAGCATCCGCCCCGGATGTTATTCTGAAGGTTCCTGTCGGAACGCAGGTCCTTGAAGATGACAATGACACACTCATTGCCGATATGACCGAGGTTGGTCAGGAAATTGCCTTGTGTAAGGGCGGTGACGGCGGCCGCGGCAATGCGGCTTTTAAAACATCAACCAACCGCGCCCCCCGGAAATTTGAAGAGGGCTGGCCCGGCGAGGAACGCTGGATCTGGCTGCGCCTGAAACTGATCGCCGATGCGGGTTTGGTCGGCTTGCCGAATGCCGGAAAATCAACGTTCCTCAGTGCAACCAGTCGCGCCCGACCAAAAATTGCCGACTACCCGTTTACAACACTTGTTCCTCAATTGGGTGTTGTCCGGGCGGGCAACCGTGAATTTGTGCTCGCCGATATTCCTGGTCTGATTGAAGGCGCGTCAGAAGGCGTTGGTCTTGGCCACCGTTTCCTTGGACATGTGGAACGTTGCCGTGTTTTGCTCCATATGATCGACGGTACCGAAGAAGATGTTGCGGCCTCTTACAAGACCATTCGGGGTGAGCTGGACGCATATGCCGAAGATCTTGCCAAAAAAGAAGAAATTCTTGTCCTAAACAAGATCGACTCTCTGCTGGATGAGGAAATTGCGGAAAAAGTTGCGATCCTTGAGAAATTGTCTGGTAGCAAAGTCATGACGATCTCCGCTGTTACGGGAGACAAGGTTGACGAAGTCCTGTTTGAACTGATGGATATCATCCATGCGGACAAAGAGGATGAGAAAGCCGAACAACAAGCAGCTGAACGGTTGGAAGCAGGCGAAGAAGAAGAGAAATGGCAGCCTTAAGCGATAGATTCACAACGGCCAAGCGGGTTGTCATAAAAATTGGCTCGGCCCTTCTGGTCGACGGGGAGACAGGAAAATTACGGAAATCCTGGCTAAGTGCATTGGCAGAGGATATCTCTGTCATGCGCGAACGCGGACAGGAAGTTCTGATCGTCTCATCGGGCTCTATAGCGCTTGGGCGTCAAATTCTTAAACTTAAGACCGGCGTGTTAAAGCTGGAAGAAAGTCAGGCTGCTGCGGCCGCCGGACAGATCCAACTCGCCCATGCCTACCAGGAATTTTTGGGCATATATGACCTGAATGTGGCGCAAATCCTTCTCACCCTGGGGGATACGGAAGAACGCAGGCGCTATCTGAATGCCAGAAGCACTTTATCGACGTTGCTGTCCCTCGGCGCTGTTCCAGTTATCAATGAAAACGATACCATCGCCACCAGCGAAATCCGCTATGGCGACAATGATCGATTGGCCGCCCGCGTCGCACAGATGATTGGTGCTGATTGCCTTATCCTGCTGAGTGACGTGGATGGCCTTTATAAAGAGGACCCGTCACAAAATCCGGACGCCGAATTCATTTCGGAAGTTTCGAACCTGACTGAAGATATTCTATCAATGGCAGGGGGTGTTCAAACGGACGTTGGAAGCGGCGGCATGGTCACGAAACTAAAAGCGGCCCAAATCGCGATGGCTGCAGGATGTCACATGTACATCGCCAGTGGCACGATCCAGCACCCCTTAACAGCAATTGAACGCGGGGCGCGGACAACCTGCTTTGTTGCTGCAGACACGCCCAGGAGTGCCCGCAAAAAGTGGATCGCTGGCGGATTGTCGACACAAGGAACCTACTGCGTTGACGCAGGTGCCCTTCAGGCCTTGTCACGGGGAACCAGCCTGTTGCCAGCAGGCGTGACTAAAGTCATCGGTACGTTTGAGCGGGGCGACCTGGTTGCCATTGAAGGGCCACACGGCGAAGAGCTGGGGCGCGGGCTGACCGCCTACTCGTCTGAAGACGCCCTTCGGATCATTGGTCACAAAAGTAGTGAGATTGCAAAAATTCTGGGCTATTCTGGCCGAGATGAAATTGTTCATCGGGATGAGTTAGTCCTGGATTAAAACACAAGAAAACGGGCAACGGTTATGACAGTACATTCCAACATTGCAGAAGACAATTCGATCGACAGTGTCATGGAAACTCTGGGCGCGGGTGCAAAACGCGCCTCACAGTTACTGTCACAAGTCCCGACGGACGCCAAAAATACAGCGCTCGCCGCTGCGGCCAGATCTTTGCGAGCAAACACAGAGACAATCCTGGCGGCCAATGAAAAAGATATGCAGGCCGCACTCGACAAGGGGACCGCTCCTTCCTTTCTGGATCGCCTGAAACTGGACGCCGCACGTATTGAAGCGATGGCAAAAGGCCTGGAAGACATTGCGGCCCTCGCCGATCCCGTCGGCGATGTCATTGCCGAATGGGACCGCCCAAATGGTCTGGAAATTTCGCGCGTTCGGGTGCCTCTTGGGGTCATCGGGATTATTTATGAATCCCGTCCCAATGTAACAGCTGATGCGGGTGCACTTTGCCTGAAGGCTGGCAATGCCTGTATCTTGAGAGGTGGATCTGAAAGTTTTCATTCAAGCCGGGCAATCTGGGATTGCCTGCAAGAAGGATTGAAAACAGCGAACCTTCCTGCCGAAGCTATTCAGATCATTCCAACAACGGACCGGGCAGCAGTTGGTAAACTGCTGACAATGTCCGAGACAGTGGATGTCATTGTGCCGCGCGGCGGCAGAAATCTGATCGAGCGGGTCCAGCGAGAAAGCCGTGTGCCTGTCTTTTCACATCTCGACGGTCTTGTGCATATTTATGTTGCAAAAAATGCTGACTTGCAAAAATCCTGCGATATTGTTCTGAATTCCAAAATGCGGCGGACTGGCATTTGTGGGTCATTGGAAACCTTGCTCGTAGATCAGGCGGTGGTCGATAGTCACCTGAAACCAATTCTTGAGACGTTAATTGACGCAGGCTGCGAAATTCGCGGTGACAAAAAAGTCTGCGAGTTGGAACCCCGTGCGAATCAGGCAACAGAATTGGACTGGCAGACAGAATATCTGGACGCTATTGTCGCCGTTAAAATTGTGGAGAACCAAAAAGCGGCCATACAGCATATTGAAACCTATGGTTCCCATCACACGGATTGTATTATCACCGAAGATGAGGCGGCTGCGACGGAATTTCTATCCGTTGTGGATAGTGCGATTGTTCTTCACAATGCGTCCACGCAATTTGCTGATGGCGGTGAGTTCGGGATGGGCGCCGAAATCGGGATCAGCACGGGTAAGATGCACGCCCGCGGCCCTGTTGGTGTGGAGCAACTCACCAGTTTCAAATATCAGGTCAAAGGTGTTGGCCAAACCCGGCCATAATCATGCGAGCACGTAAAATTGGTCTTCTGGGTGGATCCTTTAACCCTGCCCACGAAGGCCATTTATATATCAGTGAAACGGCCCTTCGAACGCTGGGTCTGGACGAGGTATGGTGGCTGGTATCACCGCAAAACCCCTTGAAATCTGCCGATGACATGGGGCGGGCCGATGATCGCATTCAATCGGCGCAAAAGATAGCGCGGGGCCGACGGATAAAGATTTCGACCATCGAATTCGACTTGCGGGAAACCTATACAGCCAACACTATTCAGGCTTTGCAGGAACGCCACCCTTTTCACCATTTCGTTTGGTTGATGGGCGCGGATAACTTAATTCAAATACCGAAATGGTATCATTGGCAGGAAATTTTTGATCTGGTGCCGATTGCTGTGTTTGATCGCCCCGGATATACACAAAAAGCCCTGTCAGGAAAAGCAGCAACGCTCTATGCCAAAAAGCGTGTTTTCCCGACCGGATTTAATCGTCCTATTATCAATTTTGCGACGGGTCCGACCCCACGCTGGACTTTTATTTCGCATACGAAACATAAATTGAGCAGCACACAAATAAGAAATCTTCGCCAGACCGAAGGAAAAGCTTGCTCTTAAGCGCAAAAATTCCCACATTAGTCAATGATACTGTTTGTTTTGTATCCTTTTTTATTTTTCTACTGGAGTAGATTTAACCCGATTATGAACGCTAAAGAAGCCGTTGTTGCCCAACTCCGCGATCTGGTCCAAGCGAGCCTGCTGGACGATAAGGCGGAGGACGTTGTTTCCATTGACCTCTCCGGAAAAACCTCATTTGCTGACTATATGGTAATCGCCAATGGTCGTTCCTCCCGTCAGGTAGGGGCGATGGCAGACCATTTGAAAGAACGCATCAAGGATGCCGGTTTTGGTCATGTCCAGATTGATGGTAAATCCAATGGAGACTGGGTGCTTGTTGATGCAGGAGACGTCATTGTTCACCTGTTCCGCCCGGAAGTCAGAGAATTTTACAATCTAGAAAAAATCTGGTCGCCCACGCTGTCGGCCGAAATGACAAACTAAGAACGGCGGCGATCAGTCGCCGCCAGTATTCAGGAGATCAGGATGCGCCTGACCATTGCCAGCGTTGGCAAATTTCGCGGCGGGCCACTGCAGGACCTGTATGCCGAATATTCTGGCCGCCTGCCCTGGCAAATAACCTTAAAAGAAGTCGAAGAGAAAAAGCCCCTGAAAGGGGACCAGCTGAAATCAAAAGAAGCTGAACTACTGCTAAAAGCAATTCCCAAGGGTGCCACGCTCATCGCGCTGCACGAATATGGAAAAGAACATGGCAGCGTCGAGTTTTCCCAGCTTCTGGGCCGATTAATTGATGATGGTGTTCAGGATATCGCCTTTCTCATTGGCGGTGCTGATGGCCATTGCCCTTCCCTTTTACAGCAAGCGGATCACAAACTGTCTCTTGGTAAAATGACTTGGCCTCATCTTATGGTTCGGGGACTTCTCGCCGAACAGCTATACAGAGCCCATTCAATCCTGACCAACCACCCCTATCATCGGGCATGAACAAACCACCATCTTGTTGAAAAAATTGGAAATTTAACCTGCGAACCGGTATAACATTATGATGAACGATATTTCCAAAGATCAAAAAAACCGTCCTGTCCTTTTATGCATTCTTGATGGCTGGGGTTACCGCGAAGACGCGACCGACAATGCCATTGCCCTCGGGAACACGCCCAACTGGGATACAATGGTTGCCTCTCGCCCGATGAGCCTGCTGGGCACATCAGGTGAAGATGTCGGATTACCCGAAGGCCAGATGGGAAATTCAGAAGTCGGTCACATGACAATTGGAAGTGGCCGTGTAATTTTGCAGGACCTGCCCCGGATCAATAGCGAAATTCATACTGGCACGCTGGCCAAAAATGAACGCCTGCTGGAAATGATTGAAAAGTTAAAAGCATCCGGTGGAACCTGCCACCTTTCAGGACTGCTCTCTCCAGGTGGTGTCCATTCACACCAGAACCACACGATCGCCCTTGCCCGCATTTTTCAAGAAGCGGGTATCCCCACTAAAATTCATGCCATTCTGGACGGTCGGGATACGCCCCCTTCCAGCGGCCTCGAATTTATCAAAGACGTCGAAACAGAGCTCGACTCTCTGGACCTGGTGGAAATTGCGACACTCTGCGGCCGCTACTTTGCCATGGACCGGGACAAGAACTGGGATCGGGTGGAAAAATCATGGAATGCCCTGTTCCACGGAACTGGAACCGTCATGACATCTTCTGTTGATGCTATGGAGGCAGCCTATGCCAAAGGCGAAACCGACGAATTCATGACACCTCACATACTTGAAGGATACAAAGGCATACAGGACGGCGATGCTTTCCTGATGACAAATTTTCGGGCGGACCGGGCCCGTCAGTTTCTTGACGCCCTGACAGACGAGACCTTCACCGGTTTTGACAAAGGGGCTATGCCTGAACTGGCGGCCATTGTTGGAATGGTCGAATATTCTGCCCAACTGGCGTCTCGTATCCCAGCGCTGTTCCCTCCGGTCGAAGTGAAGCAAACTTTAGGTGAAGTTGTCTCAAAGAGCGGGCGGACCCAGCTGCGAATTGCAGAAACCGAGAAATATGCCCATGTGACCTTTTTCCTGAACGGCGGAGAAGAACAGGTCTATCAAGGCGAAGAACGGATCCTGATCCCCAGCCCGAAAGTCGCAACTTACGATTTGCAGCCGGAAATGTCCGCACCAGAAGTTGAGGCAAAACTGATCAGCGCGATAACCGATGAAACATTTGATCTGATCGTCGTGAATTTTGCGAACCCTGACATGGTGGGTCATTCCGGTGTTCTGTCGGCCGCGATCAAGGCTGTCGAAACGATGGATGGATGTATCGGGCGATTAGCCGACGCAGTTGAAAAAGTAGGTGGTGTCATGCTTATCACGGCCGATCATGGGAATATTGAGCTGATGAGAGATCAGACAAGTCATGAGCCGCACACAGCACACACAACCAACCTTGTTCCTTTTGTCCTGGCCGTTGGCGAAGCAGAAAGCAAATTGGAAAACGGAACATTGGCGGATGTGGCACCTACGGTTCTTTCCTTTATGGGACTTTCGGTCCCTGAAGAAATGACAGGTCGCAATCTGGCCGAAACAAATGATGAAAAGCAGGAAAATCGTGCAGCGTCCTGATCTCAGGACCTTCCCCCCATCCAAAGCGACACTTGCCGCTGCCATTATTGTGGGCCTTTTCACGACTTGTTTGGCATCGCCGGTCTGGTCTGCCAGCCCCGATGAAGAACTCGCAAAATTGCGAAAAGCGCTTGCCGTCTCGTCTGAGCGACAAAATGAAATTGCAGGGCGGTTGCAACTTCTTTCCAGCGAGATAACCGCGCTTAAGCGAAAATCCGTGGCGGCGGCCAATCGGCTGACCAGGATTGATAAAAAACTTCTGGAAACTGAAACACGCCTGGCGGACATCTCAGACGTTGAGCAGCAAACCCTTCAGACACTTTCAAAACAGAATAAGGGGTTGGCAAAAACACTCTCTGCTTTGTTACAGCTCTCCCGACAGCCTGAGGGAAGCTTGATCGGTAGCCCTGAAAATTTAATCAACAACCTACGGGCCGCGACCTTGCTTCGGTCGGCAATTCCAGCCCTAAAAAAAGACGCTGACCTGTTGTCGGTTCAATTGGAAACCCTTGCCAACCTCCGCGACCAGTTCCTGAGTGAGCAACAGAAGTTTGCTGAACTTCGTAAAAACCGACGATCAGAGCAGGAAACACTGACCGCTTTACTGGATTCAAAAAGTGCGGCCCGCGCGGCGTTGTCCGGTTTGAACGCGCGAGAAGAGCGACAACAACAAAAGCTCAGCCTTGAAGCCCGTGATCTTGTCGCCTTGATGAACAGACTTGAAACAGAAAAAAAAGCGCGTCTTGAACAGGAACGGCAAAAAATTGAGTCCGATATCGCGGCGGCAGAGGAAAAACGGCGTGCCGCCAAGGAAGCTGCCTCAAAACTCTTTGCTGAACAACAAGAAGAAAAACCAAAACCGGAGACCAATAAACAAGCACCGACTGTCGCGTCTGTCCCCCTACCGGTGCCATCTCATAAATCAGGGCCGCCGCCAGCCCCTGAAAAACCGATCCGCGCCGAAGAAAAGAAACTGGAATTGGCCGCCATTGGCGGTGGACGCCCATTTTCCGCTGTAAAAGGCACACTTCCTTTACCAGTCGGTGGCAGAATAATTTCAGGATATAGAAAATCCGGGTCGTCCAGTACAAGAAACGGAATTGTGATCGAAACAAGAGATGAAGCCGCCGTGATTTCACCCTATGATGGCCAGATAGCGTTTGCTGGTCCTTTTAGAAATTACGGGCTTTTGTTGATTATTGATCATGGAGAAGGATATCATACTCTTCTCGCCGGTATGGGGTCCATTGATGGGTCTGTTGGTCAGCTTTTGCTGGCTGGTGAACCTGTCGGTCAAATGAAGAATGACAAAAATGGAAAACCAACGCTATATATGGAGTTGAGAGTTAAGGGATCTCCGGTCAATCCAGTACCCTGGTTGACGTCGGAAAATAGAAAGGTCAGTGGATAATGAGACATGTTTTTACGGGCATAATGGCGATAGCAGTTATCGCGCTGTCTCTGGCGATTATCACCACGCCAGAGAGAAAAGTAGAAGCCAGCTCTGAAACATACCGGCAGCTCAATCTGTTCGGAGATGTCTTTGCAAAGATCCGCGAGGATTATGTTGAAGAAGTGGATGACGCCAAACTGATCGAAGCGGCGATTAATGGTATGTTGGCTTCTTTGGACCCGCATTCCAGCTACCTCAATCCAAAAAATTATCAGGGCATGAAGGTTCAGACCCGTGGTAAATTTGGAGGGCTCGGCATTGAAGTCACCATGGAAAATGGCCTTGTAAAGGTTGTAACACCAATTGATGACACTCCGGCGGCGGCGGCCGGTGTTCAGGCTGGCGATTATATTACCCATCTGGACGGAGAACCCGTTCTGGGCCTGTCTCTTTCTGATGCTGTTGAAAAAATGCGGGGTCTGGTTGATACGGATATTGGCCTGACCATCCGACGCAAAGGTGCCAAAGCACCTATTGAACTCACAATTACCCGCGCGATTATCACTGTTCAGTCAGTTCGTGGTCGACTGGAAGACGATGATATCCTGTATGTCCGGATTTCCAGTTTTACACAACAAACGAATACCGGACTGAGAAAAACCATTCGCGATCTGGCGGAAGAAGCCGGCGGAGATTACAGAGGCCTCATTCTGGATCTTAGAAATAATCCGGGCGGGCTTCTGGATCAGGCGATTGCCGTCTCTGATGCTTTCCTTGAAAAAGGTGAAATTGTCTCCACCCGCGGACGCGAAGCCCGCGATTCTCAGCGGTATAACGCGACGGATGATGATGTCATAAACGGCAAGCCCATTATTGTTATTATCAATGGTGGTTCAGCAAGCGCATCGGAAATTGTCGCAGGCGCATTAAGAGATCATCGCCGCGCTGTTATTCTGGGCACAAAAAGCTTTGGTAAAGGCTCTGTTCAAACCATCGTTCCGCTGCAAGGCAACGGTGCCATGCGCATGACCACAGCCCGGTATTATACACCCTCCGGCATTTCCATTCAGGCAAAAGGCATTGTTCCGGATATTGAAGTCAAACAATCCCGCCTTGAAGTTCTTGAGAACGGCGCCCGCCGATCTGAAGCTGATCTCAGAAATCATTTGGCCAATGGCGCTGAAGAAGACAGTGCAACGGCAGAAGATGAGGCCGCTGAAAATGAAGAAATTCAGGATTATCAGCTGTTACGGGCAAAAGATCTGTTGAAAGGTGTTTCACTCTTTGCGAAAAAAGCATTTAACTAACCGAAGCTTTCTTATTGCAGCGAGTGCCTTTTGAAAACGACAGGAAATAATAAGCAGGTAAAACCGGCGTCCGGAAAGGGACTGTCGGTTTTATCTGTTCTGTATGGCCTCCTTTTTCTAACAGTTGCCGGGTTGGGGGGATGGCTTGCCTGGCAAAGCTATGGCACGGATCCTTTGCAATCCACTGGAGCGACCACCGAAATAGGGGTGGCTGTTCCGGTTGAGACACCAGCAGACAAAGCGAAGCCGCTCCCTCAGGACACGCCACCGTCCACTGAAACGGCGGCGGAACCAGCGTTGCAGGCGGAAAAAGAACCGGTGGCCTCACTGCCGCCGGACGAGAAACCTATTACTGAAAAAGCACCAACTCAGGCGGACATCTCTTCAGAGACAGATAAAGACACATCCATTCCGGATTCGGAACAAAACAAGACAGCAGAGAAAACACCAGACCTGTCCCATCCAGAAAAATCGGATGAGACCGACAATGCGGCGCAAGCCCCGCCTTCTCCCGCTGAGCCGTCAAAGGCAGTTCCTGAAAAGCCAAAGCTGGCGGCAACCGACCAAACACCAGCAGAGGTTGCTGAACCATCATCCCAAGTGACTTCCGAGGCAAAGCCATCCGCCCCACCGCCAACGGATAAGGCGGAAGGCGGTGTACCTGATAAACCGTCAGCCATTGAAACCCCGCTAGAGGCAAAGGATACGACGAAGCCAACCAGCCCGAAGGCCGAAAAACAGGTTCCCAGTTTTTCAAAGCTGAAAGCAATTCCGGGGGAGGATACACCCCTTCCCCCTGTCCCGGACCCTGCCTTGACGTCGAAATCAGATTACGGTCTTTTACCGACAATCAGCACTGATGGCCGCCAGCCTTGGCGGATCTATCGAAAACCATTTGAAGATCCTCTCAATCGCCCCAGAATTGCGATTGTTATGAGTGAAATGGGTATGAGCAATCAGGCAACCCGGTCGGCCATTCAAAACCTGCCGGGCTCTGTTACCCTCTCGTTCAATCCTCATGGACGAGATCTTCAAAGCTGGGTTGAGCAGGCGCGCGCTGCCGGGCACGAAGTCCTGCTGCAACTTCCCATGGAGCCATTTGGCTATCCGAAGAATGACCCCGGCGAACACAGCCTGCTGACCAGCCTGACAGATCGGGAAAATCTGAAACGGCTAGAATGGATGCTGGGACGCTTTACCGGCTATTCAGGTGTTACCAATCAGATGGGCTCCCGGTTTACTGCATCACCGGATGATATCGCTCCTATTTTAAACGTTATTAAGGAACGGGGCCTTTTATTCCTGGATGGGCGCACCTCTGCCAAAAGCATCGCCGGCCCAACGGCCGCGAAATTGAACATACCCGTTGCGATCAATAATCGCTTTCTGGATCATAAAGCCGATCGGGCAACGATTGACGCGCGGCTGGCCGACCTTGAAAGAATTGCCCGCTTTACCGGCACCGCTGTCGGCATTGGCTATCCCTATCCGGTCACTTTGGATCGGATAAACCGCTGGGCCCAAACGCTCACGCGGAAAGGATATGTCTTAGTGCCCGTTTCCGCAGCCGTTAATCGACAGGAAATCCAATGACTGAAGCGAGAGATCTGCCGTATCGCCCCTGTGCCGGTATTATGGTGCTGAATGCGAAGAACGAAGTTTTTGTTGGTAAACGCATTGATATGCCTTCCGACTATTGGCAAATGCCACAAGGCGGGATTGACCATGGTGAATCTCCACGAGACGCTGCCATTCGCGAAATGCTGGAAGAGATCGGCACGGACAATGCCGATCTGATCGCTGAAACCGAGGACTGGCTGACTTATGATTTACCGAATCATCTAATTGGTAATATCTGGAAGGGAAAATACCGGGGACAGAAGCAAAAATGGTTCCTGTTTCGCTTCAAAGGCAAGGATTCTGAGATAAACATAGCCACCGAACATCCTGAATTTTCTGAATGGAAGTGGTCAGCACCTGAAAACCTGGTTTCCGAGATCGTTCCGTTCAAGAAAGAAATCTACAAAAAAATTGTCGAGAGATTCTCTTCTCACTTCGACTAACGCAACACTTCAAAGTGTACCAAAGCCCCCATTTTCTATGTACAGTTATGGTTAATATTTTCAACACCATATCTAGTATCCGTATATTAGTATACTCTTAATTGAATATTCTCTGTTGTTTTAAACTGGAAATTACCCTTATAATTTTTTAATGATTTGTTAACGCTATTAATTTTGGCGTCGATATTGTTGTTGGGACAAACGGCTAAAAGCCGATCAACTAATAATGTTTCGTAACCGAACTGTAAAAGTCGTCATTTGAGAGAACTCAAAACGTCCCATGTAACTTATTCGGAATATTTCAACCGAATGAAGAGTGAGAGTAACGGTAAAATGAAGCATTATGAAGAACTTACAGGCGGCCAGGGCAAGCGCGTTTTCTATCGAGCCGAACGTTTTCGCGCATCGGTTGTTATGCAGGACATGTCCGTCGTTGTCGATGTTGATGATAAATCCTTCGAGATATTTGACATGAGCATGAGCGGGCTTAGTTTTGTATGCCCGGAAAAAGCTCCTTGGGACGCAGAGAACGAAAGCGACCTGCCCGTCAAACTGAAACTCGGCAGTAGTGAAATTTTCCAGGGGAAAGGGAAAATCTCAAGAGTCGAAGCCCATGAAGGAAAGCAGAAAGTCGCGGTTGAACTAACCAAAGGGTATCTCGATATCCAGAATATCCTGGACCATCATGACGACATTGCCCTGAAGCGGCGGATCCAGTCTGGCATGCAGGATCTATCTATTCAGGTTTCTGACGCCTACAAAACCATTATCGCTGATGCTGTTTACCTGCTCCGTTCAACACGGAACACCCTGGAAAAGGTAGAACGAGACATCCCCGCGAATGCGCCGAGACGCGATGAACGTATCCAGGATATTATCCTCAGCTGTGAAGAAGAGGTTCATGCCCGCTGGAAGAAAATTTCAGAACGTGGAATGGTCGAACTGAATAAAATGCGATCCGATCCGAACGCAATCAAAGCCGCCAAACGATACACTGAAAATACCCTCACGCCAAAACTGATGAGCGGCGCCAGCTGGTGGCGGGCCTATATGAAGCCTCTTGGCTATCCAGGAGATTTTCAGGTGATGAACTATGCCTATAACCTGGCTCTGCTGGGGGATACGGCCCATGACAAGCTATGCCATAAACTGGGAACCTCAACAGGCGAGTTTATTGCAACACGGATGACCATGGTGAAGCAGAAGCTTGCTGAGCTCGCATCGAAGGCTCAGGAAAAAGGCCACGCTGAATTCAAGGTCGCAAGTCTGGGCTGTGGCCCTGCTCAGGAAGCCGCAAACTTCCTACACGGATATACGTTATCACCGTCGGTTCAGTTCACATTAATCGATCAGGACCATGACGCCCTGAACTATGCTTACAAGAATTGTTATCCGCAGGTATCCCGTCTTGACGGTCGGGCTTCAGTGAAATGTCTACACGCAACATTTATTGAATTCCTCGCGGCAGGCAATCTGTTCAAAAAAATTGAAGCACAGGATGTTATCTACGCGGTGGGCTTGGTTGATTATTTGACAGACAAACGGGCTGAACGCATGGTCCGCGACCTGTACCAGAACCTAAAGCCCGGCGGAACCTTGATGATTGGGAGTATGAAGGATTCAGACAAAAGCCTGGAATGGCAAGTCGAGTTCGTCACGGATTGGCAGTTGGAATATCGGACGGAGGAAGAAATGCTGGCGATGGCCAAAAACATTCCTGCTGACGCGAAACTGGAAGTTCAGGCAGACAAAACCAATCATTGCCACATTCTGTATGTGACCAAACCCGAGTAGTAGACTTTAGGCCTGCGCATGGAGGAGATTATTCTCCTCCATTTCAAAACGATTTCGATGTGCAGGGAAGCAAATATGGGCGACAGTTCCCTGCCCGATTTTACTTTCCAGCCGGATACTTCCCCCATGGAGCTCCATCACGTTTTTGGATAAAGGCAGTCCCAAACCGGTTCCTTCATAGTTTCTGGCAAGACTGCTTTCGATTTGAACGAACGGAGCAAATACCTTATCGATATTCTCCTCTTCGATGCCAATGCCTGTATCTTCAATCCGAACATCCAGTCCGCCATCTTCAAACTGCTTGAAACTGATAGTAACCGATCCGCCTTTAGGCGTGAATTTTACAGCGTTCGACAGAACATTCAAAAAGACCTGAGATAAAAGGCGGCTGTCAGCAAAAACAATTTGGTTAATTGAGGGAATATCAAACGCAATCCGCACGCCATTCTCTGCCGCTTTATCCCTTACAATCCGTAGGCTGGAACTCACAAGATCAACCAGCGACAAATCCTGCTCCTGCAATGTGAGCTTACCCGCCTCGGCTTTAGACAGGTCCAGAATATCGTTGATAATTGCCAGAAGATGTTGGCCGCTCACTTTAATATCGTGAGAATATTCTTTATATTGGCTGGTACCAATGGGTCCGAACATTTCTTTCTCAAGGATTTCTGAAAACCCGATAATCGCATTGAGAGGGGTCCGAAGTTCATGGCTCATAATGGCCAGGAATTCAGATTTCGCATGGTTGGCTGACTGTGCCTTATCGGCCAAAGTCATCGATTTTGCCCGTTCGTGGTCCAGCAAAATCATATTGATGTAGTCCCGCCGACGGGCCAGTTCCTGGATATAACTGGCAAAAATATTCATCAGCGCAGCAACCACCAAAAAGAAGTTGTTTTCCAACACCACATCAATCGGGGCCGGATTGAGAACCAAAACGGTCAGGTTATACAAAGCCAACAAAAACAGCGTGACAGATAAAGCATACAGAAACCTTACTGGTGGCACGCAACAACAGTAAATCATCACTGGAACCAGACCCGCGAAGTAGATCGCACCACCCATTGGGTCTGCAAGGGCAATCATAGCAATCACCCCAGAGCCTGAGGCGAGCATACACGCGGCCGCAATAACCTGTGAAAATGGCCACAAGCGCGGGATAAAGGTGGCAAACGCGGCGGCCAGAAAGATCGGCACCACAATACCAAAGCGGATAACCAAAGCTTCAAAGAAGATTTCAGGAATGGCATAAGCGTCAAGGAAACTGAAGGCAGCATAGATAAAAACCGCCCCGAATAATGCGAGGCGCATTATTGGCAGAGCTTTGACGAGCTCCACTTCGTGGTGGTTTTTTTCTTCAGTTACGTCAGAAAAACGTAACGTGAAGAAATTCATCCTAGTTTTGCCGCTACCGTAATAGTCAGCAAGCTTACCTGTAAACATATTAATTCAATCGCTTATTAAGTCGCGAACGACCATAAATGCAATACCCCACATGCACGCTAGTAGCGAAAGGTAAATATAGACTTAATTTCTTTGCCTTTTTTGTGTTGATTACTGTCTGTTTATTTCACTTTATTGTTTAATTAGTAATATTAACTACGCGATGTGAAAACTGATTTTAAAACCTGATAGTTTACCAGCGACCGCGGCGGCTCGGCAAAATGCATTACTTTGTAAAACTGTCGGGCAACAGCCGGATTATCCGATGACATAATACTGTCCTTGAACCAACGGCTAAGGGTAAACCCGAAAGGCCTCTCTCCAGTTGTGGTCGGATATTTAAGATCCTCCCCAATGGCCAGACCCCAAGATATGTCCAGGATCTTTGAAATCTTTTCAAAATACTCCTGCCGCGAAAATGAATCACGGCAAAGCCCCGCTACACCATTCTCTTTCAGACAGTCCTGCAATACTTTCACTTCTTGGGCGGCAACAGCAATTCCCTGACCGAAAAAGGGATTGGCGCTACAAATCACATCACCGATTGCTAACAGATTTTTTGGAAGGGGGTCCGATTTATGGAAATATCGGCGGATGCCTGCCTTGAATTTGAAAGGTTTCAATTCATCAAGAAGGGTTGCCGATTGAAGCGCATCATGGATCTCTGGCTGTGACAGGCTTTTGGTGAATTCAAGAAAGCCGTTTTTATCCAGCGGCGGATGATCCCCATTGTAACCTGCGGCAGTAACCAACCATTTCTTCCCCTCAACAGGAACAATTGCCGCCGCGCGGGTTTCTTTGGGGGCCTTTGGATACACCAGGATCGCTTTACAAGCATCAGGGAGCGGTGCACTTAATTCGAAAAGGCCACTGGAATAAGCAAAATCAACTCCCACCCGACTTTCACGCGGCGCCCCTTTTTCCATCTTTTCCAGTTGGTTGACCAGACCGGATCCCCGACCTTGCGCATCCAAAATAAAATCCGCGGGCAGGGAAACACTTTTTTCGGCCCCTTTTTCGTGAACCGTAACAGCCGTAACCCGGTCCCCCTGGGCATCATAAACATAGTCTTTAAAAACAGTGTCGTAGTGTATATTAACGTTTCGAATTTTCAGGACCAACTCGCGCAGAACCTGCTCCAGCAGAGGACGTGATTGGAAAAAAGTGACCATGCCCCCTTCGAATGTCGGCATCCATTTGCCGGCCAGATACCACTTCACTTCTTTTCCAAGTGTCGCCTGAACCGAACCTCCCTTGAACAGCGCCTCTTTAAAACCGGGCAGGAGAGTTTCAATGATCTCCTCTCCCTTATTCAGCAGAACATGAATATGGTGCCCTTGCGGTACGCCTTTTCGCGGCACAGGCGCAATCGGTTTGGGATCCCGCTCAATCAGGGTTACATCAGTGAAAAAGTCAGAAAGCACCCGCGCGGCCAGTAATCCCGCGATGCCGCTGCCCAGAACAACAGCTCTATCTCCCATTGAGATAATCCCTTTTTTGTTGGTCGTTCAATAAAGAGTGATTCTCGCACAGATGCCCGATCACAGCCAGAAAAAAGGCAATAAAAAAGGGGCTCTGAAAGGCCCCTTTTTCTTGTTTGATCTGGTCACCCTGTTAGACGAGGGCTTCCAAAAGCTGTTCAAGCTGTTCTTTACTTTCCTGCGCTTTACGCCGAATTTCGTCGTCTTTGGCATCTGCAATATCTTCTGAAGCATCCTGAATACGCTGCTCTAGATTTGCGCGATCCAGGTCAGCCACATGAATGGCTTCTTCTGCCAATACAGTCAGTTTGTCATCAGATATCTGAGCAAAACCACCATTAACAAAAATCCGATCCTTTTCCGTATCCCCTTCAAAGATGGAGATCACACCGGGGCGCAGGGAAGAGGTCACAGCTGTATGTCCGGCCATAACGGCGAAATCGCCTTCAGAACCCGGCACAACAACCATTTCATACTCATCCGAGAGCAATAGCTTCTCAGGCGAGACTAGGTCCATGGTTACCATATCAGCCATTATACGCTCTCCCTATACAGGCTCGTTACGCAGCTTCCGCAGCAAGAGCGGCAGCTTTTTCTTTCACTTCTTCAATTCCACCACACATGTAGAAGGCAGCTTCAGGAAGATCATCATATTCACCAGCAACAATCGCTTCGAAAGCATCAATGGTGTCTTCGAGTTTAACGAATTTACCAGGAGAGCCTGTGAAGATTTCCGCCACATGGAATGGTTGTGAAAGGAAACGCTGGATCTTACGGGCACGAGCCACAACCAGTTTGTCTTCTTCAGACAGTTCGTCCATACCAAGAATGGCAATGATGTCCTGCAAGGATTTATACGTCTGAAGCGTTTCCTGCACACGACGCGCTACATTGTAATGGCGATCGCCAACAACGGCTGGGTCAAGCATACGAGACGTTGAGTCAAGTGGATCCACAGCAGGGTAAATACCCAATTCTGCGATCTGACGAGACAGAACGGTTGTCGCATCAAGGTGAGCAAAGGATGTTGCAGGAGCCGGGTCAGTCAAGTCATCGGCTGGAACATAAATCGCCTGAACAGAAGTAATAGAACCTTTGTTCGTTGATGTAATACGTTCCTGCAAAGCACCCATATCCGTTGCCAGTGTAGGCTGGTAGCCCACAGCAGAAGGAATACGACCCAAAAGGGCGGACACTTCGGAACCGGCCTGTGTGAAGCGGAAGATGTTATCCACGAAGAACAACACGTCCTGACCTTCCTGATCACGGAAATATTCCGCAATTGTCAAACCAGACAAAGCAACACGCGCACGCGCTCCTGGAGGTTCGTTCATCTGACCGTATACGAGGGCCACTTTGGATTTATCGCCTTCAAGGTCGATAATGCCGCCTTCGATCATTTCGTAGTAAAGGTCGTTACCCTCACGAGTACGTTCACCAACACCGGCGAACACGGAGTAACCACCGTGACCCATTGCAACGTTGTTGATCAATTCCATAATCAGAACTGTCTTACCAACACCCGCACCGCCGAAGAGGCCAATTTTACCACCCTTCGCGTATGGTGCCAGCAGATCAACAACCTTAATACCGGTTACCAGAATTTCTGATTCAGTTGACTGATCCGCAAAGTCAGGAGCGTCTGCGTGAATTGGAGCAGTGGATTTCGCATTCACTGGTCCCCGTTCATCAACAGGTTCACCCACAACGTTCAGGATACGACCCAAAGTTTCTGGACCAACAGGCATCTGAATGGCGTCGCCAGTATCAGAAACTTCCTGACCCCGGACCAGACCTTCAGTTGCGTCCATGGCGATTGTACGAACCGTATTTTCACCAAGATGCTGCGCAACTTCCAGAACCAAACGCTGGCCGTTGTTTTCACAATGTAGGGCATTCAGGATGTTTGGCAGATCGCCATCAAACTGAACGTCCACGACGGCACCCATCACCTGGGTAATTTTGCCGACAGACTTCTTCGCCATTTTAATGCTCCCTAAAGGGTCACTTAATTCTTCCAAATTCCAGCAGGGAAACCGTTAGAGGGCTTCCGCACCAGAAATAATTTCAATCAGTTCGCTCGTAATTGCGGCCTGACGTTCACGGTTATATTGCAGGGTCAACTTATCAATCATTTCGCCTGCATTTCTCGTCGCACTGTCCATTGCGGACATTCTTGCACCCTGCTCCGAAGCAGCATTCTCAAGAAGCGCGCGATAAACCTGAACGGAGATATTTCGTGGCAGAAGGTCCGCCAGAATTTCTTCTTCTTCAGGCTCATAATCATAATCGATTTCGTTCTCAGCATCACCGCTGCGCTCAGGAATGGACGCCGGGATTAACTGCTGTTCTGTCACTTCCTGTGTCAGAACAGAAACGAAGGTCGAATAGAAAATTGTACAAACATCAAAAGCATCTTCGTCGAACATTGACAAAGCCCGTTGAGCGATCGGCTGGGCATCCCCAAAACCGATTTTCTTGGAACCTGACAGATCAACAAGATCAATGATCAGCTTACCATATTTACGCTTCAACACGTCATTGCCTTTTTTCCCAACGCAAAGGATTTGAACATCCTTGCCTTCGGCTATCAGGCTATCGACTTTCCGGGCCGCGGCTTTGGCGATCGAGCTGTTAAAGCCACCGCACAATCCCCGCTCACCCGTAGCAACAATAAGCAAGTGCTTTTGATCGGATCCGTTCCCCTGAAGAAGACGGGGCCCCTCCCGGCCTTCCAGACCGGAAGCGAGGGAAACCATCATTGCTTCCAAACGTTCCGCGTAAGGGCGGGACGCATTAGCAGCTTCTTCAGCATGACGCAGCTTCGCCGCGGCCACCATTTTCATGGCCTTGGTGATTTTCTGCGTCGAGGTGACGCTGGTGATCCGATTTTTGAGTTCCTTAAGGTTCGCCATTTGCGGCTACCCCCTTTTTCAGCTCAAAGGTTACGCAAAAGTAGTAGTAAAGCTTTCCAAAATTTCTGTCAGCTTGGCTTCAGTTTCTTTAGAGAGAGCACCTTCATCACGAATAGTGTCCATCAGATCCTGATGCTTCGCATGCATTTCTGTCAGCAGTTGTTTTTCGAAATCGCCGATCTGGCTTACTTCGATGCGATCGAGGAAACCACGCACACCGGAGAAAATAGCCACAACCTGTTCTTCCATGGTCAATGGAGAATACTGAGGCTGTTTCAGCAGTTCCGTCAAACGGGCACCACGAGCCAGCAAACGCTGTGTCGACGCATCCAGATCAGAACCGAACTGGGCAAATGCGGCCATTTCACGATACTGAGCCAGTTCCAGTTTAATGGTACCAGCAACCTGTTTCATCGCTTTTGTCTGAGCCGCTGAACCCACACGAGACACGGACAAACCAACGTTAATCGCTGGACGAATACCCTGGTAGAACAATTCAGTTTCCAGGAAGATCTGACCGTCCGTAATAGAGATAACGTTTGTCGGAATATAGGCAGACACGTCACCGGCCTGTGTTTCAATCACAGGAAGCGCAGTCATTGAACCCAACCCATTGTCTTCGTTCAATTTCGCAGAACGTTCCAAAAGACGAGAGTGAAGGTAGAAAACGTCACCTGGATAAGCTTCACGTCCTGGAGGACGACGAAGAAGCAGGGACATCTGACGATAGGCAACAGCCTGTTTAGACAGATCATCATAAATGATCAAAGAATGCATTCCGTTATCACGGAAATATTCAGCCATCGCACAGCCAGTAAATGGTGCGAGATATTGAAGCGGAGCCGGGTCGGACGCTGTTGCAGCAACAACGATTGAATATTCCAGCGCACCGTTTTCTTCAAGTGTCTTAACAACCTGAGCAACAGTTGAACGCTTCTGGCCGACAACAACATAAACGCAGTAAAGTTTTTTACTTTCGTCGTCCGTTGCATTGACAGATTTCTGGTTCAGGATCGCATCAACAGCAACCGCCGTTTTACCTGTCTGACGGTCACCAATAATCAACTCACGCTGACCACGCCCAATAGGCACAAGACTATCAACAGATTTCAGACCGGTCATCATTGGCTCGTGAACAGACTTACGAGGCATAATGCCAGGTGCCTTCACGTCCACACGGCGAGCTTCGCCGCCTTCGATAGGACCTTTGCCGTCAATCGGGTTACCCAGACCATCGACAACGCGACCAAGCAAGCCCTTACCGACTTGTGTCTCTACGATAGCGCCAGTCCGTTTAACGGTGTCGCCCTCTTTAATGTCACGGTCAGAACCGAAAATCACGGCACCGACATTGTCTGATTCCAGGTTCAGGGCCAGACCCTTAATACCACCCGGGAACTCCACCATTTCACCCGCCTGGATATTATCCAGACCGTAAATACGAGCAACACCGTCTCCAACAGACAGCACCTGACCAACTTCTGAAACCTCAGCTTGCGTATCAAAACCAGCAATCTGTTGTTTTAGAATTTCGGAAATTTCTGCGGCGCGGATGTCCATCACCCAACCCCTTTCATCGCAAACTTAAGATTTTGAAGCTTGGTTCGGATCGAACTATCGACCATACGCGAACCGACTTTTACAACCAGACCGCCGATAATATCATCATCAACATGTGCGTCGATAATAACATCACTGCCAGTAGAGGATTTTAGCTCTTTCGTAAGAGCCTCCATCTGCTTGACAGTCAGCTTTTTGGCTGACGTAACTTTAGCAACCACTTCACCGCGCTCTGCGGCGAGTAACTTGCCAAAGACATCGATCATGTCCGACAGGGCAAACAAGCGGCGGTTTAGCGCCACCGTCCCCACGAAACGACGAACCAGATCACTTACGCCCAGTTTTTCAAGAACGGCCGCCATGGCACGCGCCTGATCATCTCGGCTAACAAGTGGACTAAGGACGAGCCGTGCGAGATCCGCACTCTCTTCCAATGACGTTTTGATCGTGGCCATATCCGCAGCAACAACGTCAATCTGCTTTGCATCCAAAGCAAGATCAAACAATGCTGTCGCATAGCGACCAGCGATACCCGAAACTATTGTGTTCTCAGCTGACAAGGAAAGATCCCCAAGCCTGAAAAAAACGACGCGAAATGCGTCGAACGAAAATTTGAATGCCCCCACCGACAAGCCACAATAGCGGCCCTTTTCAGCTAGGCAACGGGTTATTAGCACAGTGATTTCTATGAAGCAATATCCCCAAAGGTAGTTTATTCACCAAAATTCACCAAATTTTCACATTTCCGCAGCGCAAAACCGAATATTAGAGAAAATTATAGGGATCAACATCGACTTGCAGCCTTGTGTTCGAAGGAATTTTCTTGCCCTTCAGCCATGCTCGGATGACAGATTGTAAATTTACATCTTTTGCGGTCTTTAACAAAAATCGGTACCGATGGCGCCCTCGTATCATGGACAGCGGTGCCGGGGCCGGGCCCATTATCATGAAATTATCTCCATATGGCGCCCCTCGAGAAAGCTCCTTGCAACAGGAAAGCACCGATTCGGCATCTGTACTGGACAGAATCAAAGAGGCAAGCCGTCCATAAGGGGGCATTAAAGCTTCTTCGCGGGCCAATCGTTCGCTTTCCATGAAGGCCGCGGTATCCTGTTTGGCCAACGCTTCAATGACCGGATGTTCCGGCATATGGGACTGCAACAAGACCTTGCCACGCTGCTCGGCACGGCCTGCACGCCCGGCAACCTGCGATAACAACTGAAATGTGCGCTCCGACGCGCGCAGGTCGCCGCCCGCCAAACCCAGATCAGCATCGACGACCCCAACCAATGTTAGGTTGGGAAAGTGATATCCTTTCGCAACAATCTGTGTTCCGATCAAAATATCGATTTCCCCACTGGTCATCG